>NZ_JBXANI010000088.1:0-502 GCF_058801495.1 Cupriavidus sp. GW822-FHT03E04 | reverse complement strand
GCGCGGCGCGGATGGTCCGCCGGCAGCTGCAGCACCGGCTGCTCGTTGCCCAACTGCGCCGTCCAGTAAGCAAGCTGGCGCTCCTTCTCGCCCGCTTCCAGCCAGCTGCGCTGCCATGCCGCGTAGTCCGCGTACTGGATCGGCAGCGGCGCCAGGTCCGGCTCGCGGCCCTCTACGCGGGCTCGGTACTGCGCCACGAACTCGTCCACAATGATCTGCATCGACCAGCCGTCGGAGACGATATGGTGCATCACCACCACCAGCACGTGTTCCTCGGCCGATAGCCGGATCAGGGCCACGCGCAGCAACGGCCCTTCGCTCAGGTCGAACGGCGCGTCGGCGATGCGGGCGGCTTCCTGCCGCGCGCGCGCTTCGCGCTCGCCGGCATCGAGCCCGCTCAGGTCAATCACCGGCAAGGCCACCTCGACACTGTCCCTCACCACTTGTCCGGCCAATCCTTGCGCATCCGCGCGGAACACCGTGCGCAGCGATTCGTGCCGCG
>NZ_JBXANI010000087.1:0-581 GCF_058801495.1 Cupriavidus sp. GW822-FHT03E04 | reverse complement strand
ACATAGTGATTGGTGTTGTCGCGCACGCCCTCGCGCAGCGGATGCTCCTGCACCGGCATGTCGTAGTACTGCATGTCGGCCAGCCAGTCCACCACGTCGCGGCCACGGTAGAAGCGCGCGCAGCGCGGCGCCTGTCCCACGGCCAGGAACACCTTGCGGCCTGCCAGGTGCAGGTCCTCGGCGATCTGCGCGCCGGACTGGCCGGAGCCCACCACCAGCACGCCGCCCTCCGGCAAGGCTTGCGGGCTGCGGTACTCGGAGGACTGGATCTGCCGGATGCCGGCCGGCAGGCGCTCGGCCATGCGCGGCACGATCGGCGTGTGATAGCCGCCGGAAGCCACCACCACCTGCCCGGCGGTGAAGTCGCCCTGCGAGGTACAGACCAGATAGCCGCCCTGCTCCAGCGGCTTCACGCGCAACACCTCGGTGTGCTCCAGCACCGGCGCGTTCACCATGCCGATAAAGCCATCGAGGTAGGCGGTGATCTCGTCCTTCTTCATGAAACCGTGCGGGTCGTTGCCCTGGTAGGGATAGCCGGGCAAGGCGCACTGCCAGTTTGGCGTGACCAGGCAGAAGGCATC
>NZ_JBXANI010000086.1:0-627 GCF_058801495.1 Cupriavidus sp. GW822-FHT03E04 | reverse complement strand
CTGATCGGCGGCCTGCAACTGCAGGGCCTTTGGGAGTCCATTCGCCAGCGCTCAGGCTTCACCGCCGCCAGCTTTGCCCGCGACTGCGCCCCGCTCCTGCACGCTGTCGCGGATCTGTGCCAAATGTTGCCGGCATCCGAGAGTCACCACCACGCCCAGCCAGGTGGGCTGCTGATCCACCTGTTCGAGGTCTTGAACCACGCCCTGGGCATCCGGACCAGCTATACCTTACCGCGCGGCGTACCGCCCGAGGATATCCACAAGCTGCAACATCTGTGGACTTACGGCGTCTTCGTCGGCGCGCTGCTCCACGATATTGGCAAGCCGATGGCCGATCTGCAGATCACGGCGCGCGCCGGACATCGAAGCTGGCCCTGGCATCCGCTATCGGGCTCGCTGGTCGAAGGCGGCGCCGAGACGTACCGGGTGGCCTTCCAGGCCAATCGGGACTACACCCGGCATCAGAAGCTGCCCGTCATTCTGGCCCAGCGCCTGATCCCGCCGCCTACGTTGCAGTGGCTGTCATCCGATCCCGCTCTGCTGCAGGAGTTGATGGCCTATCTGGGAGACGAGCACGACGAGAAGAGCCTGATTGCCGAGATCGTGACCAAGGCCGACCGAGAGTCC
>NZ_JBXANI010000085.1:0-717 GCF_058801495.1 Cupriavidus sp. GW822-FHT03E04 | reverse complement strand
GGCATGGAACTGCTGGAGCAGGTCGGGTTGACCGATGTGGCGCAGACGGTGACGGTCAACCTGCCGTACGGCCGCAAGCGCGCGCTCGAGATCGCCACCACGCTGGCGATGGAGCCCGAGATGATGCTGCTGGACGAGCCGACCCAGGGCATGGGCCACGAAGACGTGGCGCGCGTGACCGAGCTGATCCGCAAGGTGGCGGTGGGGCGCACCATCCTGATGGTGGAGCACAACATGAACGTGGTCTCGTCGATTGCCGACAAGATCACGGTATTGCAGCGCGGCGCGATCCTGGCCGAAGGGCCGTACGCCGAGGTATCGAAAGACCCGCGCGTGATGGAGGCCTATATGGGCACCGTCGAGGCTGAACTGCAGGGCGCGCACTGAGGAGCCAGGATGAGCACAACGCCCGCACTAGAAATCAAGGACCTGCACGCCTGGTATGGCGAATCGCACATCCTGCATGGCGTGGACCTGACCGTGAATGCCGGCGAGGTGGTGACGCTGCTGGGCCGCAACGGCGCCGGGCGCACCACCACGTTGCGCGCCATCATGGGCCTGACCGGCCAGCGCAAGGGCTCGATCCGCGTCAACGGCACCGAGACCATCGGCATGCCGACGCACAAGATCGCGCACTGCGGCATCGGCTATTGCCCGGAAGAGCGGGGCATCTTCGCCAGCCTGTCGTGCGAGGAAAACCTGCTGTTGCCGCCGCTG
>NZ_JBXANI010000084.1:0-743 GCF_058801495.1 Cupriavidus sp. GW822-FHT03E04 | reverse complement strand
CAGCTTGCTTACTGGACGGCGCAGTTGGGCAACGAGCAGCCGGTGCTGCAGCTGCCGGCGGACCATCCGCGCCGCGCTGACGGCAGCTACCGAGCCGCGCGGCACGCCTTCGCGCTGCCGGCGCCGCTGGTGCAGGCGCTGGGCCGCAGGGCGCAGGCCGATGGCGCAACCTTGTTCATGGTGCTGCTGGCGGGCTTCCAGGCGCTGTTGCACCGTTACACGGGAGAAGTGGATATCCGCGTGGGCGTGCCCATCGCCAACCGGCACCGCGCGGAGACCGAGGGTGTGGTCGGCTTCTTCGTCAACACGCAGGTGCTGCGCAATGTGATCGGCGCCGCCGCGAGCCTGGAGCAGATATTGTGGCAGACCAGGGAGGCTTCCCTGGGCGCGCAGGCACACCAGGACCTGCCGTTCGAGCAATTGGTGGAGGCGCTGCAGCCCGAGCGTAGCCTGAGCCATAGTCCCTTGTTCCAGGTGATGTTCAACCATCAGCGCGACGACTACCGCGCGCTGGAGCAACTGCCGGGCCTCACGCTGGAACCCTATGCGCTGGCGGAGCAGGCAGCGCAGTTCGAGCTGACGCTGGACACCAACGAGCAGCCGGACGGCGGCATCGGCGCGACGCTGACCTATGCGGCGGATCTGTTCGATACGCTGACCATGGAGCGGCTGGCCGGCCATTACGTCACCATGCTTGAAGCGCTGGCGGACAGCCCGGAGCTGGCAGTCGGCGAAGTGGACCT
>NZ_JBXANI010000083.1:0-752 GCF_058801495.1 Cupriavidus sp. GW822-FHT03E04 | reverse complement strand
GGCTTCGTCAACCTGCTGCAGGCCACGCGCCTGCAACGCAAGGGCTTCGAGACCTCCATCCTGCTGTACGGCCCGGGCGTGACGCTGGGCCTGCAGCGCGGTTTTCCCACGCTGGGCGACGAAGCCTTCGCCGGCCATCTCAACTTCAACAAGCAGATCACCAAGTTCATGGAAGAGGGCGGCAAGGTCTACGCCTGCCGCTTTGCGCTGCAAGCGCTGTATGGCCATGGCGAAGCCTCGCTGATCGAAGGCATCCGCCCGATCAGCCCGCTCGATGTGCTGGACCTGAAGCTGATCCACCGCAAGGAGAACGCGCTGATCCTGGATACCTGGACGGTTTAACGCTTCGGTTCAACGCTTAGAAAAAGGGCGGGCATCACCATGTCACAGAAACGCATTGTGCGCGCGGCCGCGGTCCAGATCTCACCGGACCTCGAGCACGGCGAAGGCACGCTTGGCAAAGTGTGCGAGGCCATCGACCGCGCCGCACGGGAAGGCGTGCAACTGATCGTCTTTCCGGAAACCTTCCTGCCGTACTACCCGTACTTCTCCTTCGTACGGCCGCCCGTGCAATCCGGCAGCGACCATATGCGGCTGTACGAGCAGGCGGTGGTGGTGCCCGGCCCCGTCACCCATGCCGTGTCCGAGCGCGCGCGCCGGCACGCCATGGTGGTGGTGCTCGGCGTCAACGAGCGCGACCACGGCAGTCTCTACAACACGCAACTCATTTTCGATACCGACGGCCGCCTGGT
>NZ_JBXANI010000082.1:0-821 GCF_058801495.1 Cupriavidus sp. GW822-FHT03E04 | reverse complement strand
TGGGCGCAAAAACGCGCGGCGGTGGTCTCGATCTGTTCAAGCTGGTCCATGGCAGAGGAGCAGGCATAGCCATACTTGGCCCTGACGCGCTCCGAGGCGCTGCCCAGCGCCTGCCTGGCGATCGCCAGGAACTCGGCCAGCGCGTAGTCCTGTCCCGGGACAAAGAACTCGGTGACCACCGAAGACGGCGAGTAACAGGTGACCTCGCTCTGGTCGGGCCAACGTATGCGGAAATGCGTGACTGGCATAAAGGCTCCTCAGGCATCGATGTGGGTGGTGTCCCGCGTGGCACGCTCAGCCTGCGGGACGATAAATGCATCACGCGCGAAGTCCCACAGCAGCGCGGTTTCGCCGGCACCGCTGACCGAGACCTGCCGTGAATCGTCGATGACGCCGATATCCGCGCAGGCAATGTCCTGCGCCCTGAATCGCTCGCTCACACGCGCCACATCCTGCTCGCGCACGGCCAGCAGGAAGCCGTAACTCGGGAATGCCGTGAGCCAGCGCGCCACCGGCACCCCCACGGGCGCCGGGATGCGGCCCAGGTCGATCCGCGCGCCCACGGCGGAACATTCCAGCAGCATCAGCGCCGTGCCCAGCGTGCCGGCCATGCTGATGTCCTTGGCCGCGGCGCACAGGCCGTCCTCGGCCAGCGCGGGCAGTAGTTCGAGATCGGCGCGCAGCCGCGCGGGCGGCGCCTCGGTGGAGGCGTTCCAGTACGGGTACGGCTCAGCAAAGGCGCCGCGCAAATCGACCGCCATCAGCAACCGGTCGCCCGGGCGCGCCGCGAAACTCGATAGCAGGCGCCGCGCCCGCCCGAC
>NZ_JBXANI010000081.1:0-829 GCF_058801495.1 Cupriavidus sp. GW822-FHT03E04 | reverse complement strand
CCTCAGCGGGATCGTTCCGGGCCATAGCACGCTCAGACCAAGCCAGGTTTGCCGTGTACTGCTGCCGCAGGGAAGGGCAGATGATGCTCGATGCGAGTCGTTTCGCAGACTGTTGGTCGCCAATCACAAATGGCTGCGTACGATCTTCCGCGTTGAGTTGGCCAATGGACTTACGAGACAACTCTGTCTTGGCGTTGTCTGGGCACGGTGAGTCCTGGAGAGTGACCTTTCCCGCCGGACTTCGGCACTGATAGATCGTCTGGGCGTGGACGCACGTCCCGATCAGCATGAGCAACAACGGCATAAGCAGCATCGCAATCCTCCTGTAAGAATTGTGCAGACGCCAGCCTCAGCGTAGCCCCCCTCTGTAGAGGGGTGGCCTGAATCCTTTAAGCAGTGCCTTGGGATGCTATCGAAAAACCGCCTGCCAAGCCATTGAAAACCTGCGCCATCTGCCGCAGGTTTCCGCTGGCACACCCGTGCTCCGGTCCGTATCGTTTTGCCAGTGACAAATTCTGCGGGCGCGGGCTCGCCCTTCTCTTCATGGCCAAACCTCATGCCAACGGCGCCGCCAGCGACCCACGCGCCAGTGCGCTGCAGCGCCTGCTCGCGATACTGCAACAACGCAACCTGGTGCGCTGGCGTGTCACCCTACTACTCTGGCTCAACCGCTTTGATGGGCTCGGCGAATTCCTGCCCCGGCCAGACGAGCTGCCAGACCATCAGGTCTGTTTGCTTCTGACCCAGTTGCCTGATTCCATCTCGGACACCGAGTTGGCGCAATGCCTCTCGCGGGCCGACTTCCTGACATGGCGCGTGCGCCATGCTG
>NZ_JBXANI010000080.1:0-864 GCF_058801495.1 Cupriavidus sp. GW822-FHT03E04 | reverse complement strand
ACGGCAGGGTTCATGACTGGGGTGAAGTCGTAACAAGGTAGCCGTATCGGAAGGTGCGGCTGGATCACCTCCTTTCAAGAGCGTGCATCTTAAGTCGAGCGTTCACACTTATCGGTTTGTTTGCTGTTACAGCCAAGGGTCTGTAGCTCAGGTGGTTAGAGCACCGTCTTGATAAGGCGGGGGTCGTAGGTTCAAGTCCTACCAGACCCACCAAGTTACGGATGGTGGTTCGAAGCTGAACCTCCGGACAGAAGTAAATTGGGGGATTAGCTCAGCTGGGAGAGCACCTGCTTTGCAAGCAGGGGGTCGTCGGTTCGATCCCGTCATCCTCCACCAATTACCTCGCACTTCAGTGTGCACCTTGGATTGGTCGTCAAAGGCAAGCGCTTAGGATTGAGCGTTTGCCTTTGGCCTTGGCCAAGACGTTGCGAGACGCAGTTTCGCGCGGCTGTTCTTTAACAATATGGGATGTAGTAAAGGTGTCGTGAGCGTTGATGAGACGCTGAAGTAAAACACGATACCGGGTTGTGATTGTATCAACCGAAATGTATTTAAGTGATCGAAAGATGACTTGGAATACGGCACAAATGCGAGAACTCATCCTGTAGCGAGCACGGCTTGAACGCAAGTTTGAGACACACTCGTTATAGGGTCAAGCGAACAAGTGCATGTGGTGGATGCCTTGGCGATCACAGGCGATGAAGGACGCGGTAGCCTGCGAAAAGCTTCGGGGAGCTGGCAAACAAGCTTTGATCCGGAGATGTCCGAATGGGGAAACCCGGCCCGAATGGGTCATCCCTGACTGAATACATAGGTCAGGGAAGCGAACGCGGCGAACTGAAACATCTAAGTAGCTGCAGGAAC
>NZ_JBXANI010000079.1:0-903 GCF_058801495.1 Cupriavidus sp. GW822-FHT03E04 | reverse complement strand
GGCGAAAGCCACGATGCCTTCCTCGGCAACTCGGCAGCCATCAACCTGATCGTGCATGACAGCGTGCACGCCCACCGCGGCTCGATCTCCGCCGAGCATGGGCTGGGCCAGCTCAAGCGCGAGGAAAACCGCCGCTACAAGAGCGGCGTGGAGCTGGCGATGATGCGGGCGATCAAGCAGGCGCTCGATCCCCAGGGGTTGATGAATCCGGGCAAGGTGATCTGACGGGAAACGCGCGCCGGTGGCTTAGCGCGCTGCCGGAATTTCCACGACCTGCCAGCCCTCGTTGCGGTCCGCCAGGAATCGCATCACGGAATCGACGGTGACGGTCCTGATGCGGTCGGAGAAGCGCAGTTCAGTGGGATGATCGTCAAAGGCCACGTTGGCCTTGAACACGCGGCCACCCAGGCGCTTGAACGTACCGATCTTCATCTCGGACGGCTGGTAACCGGCCAGCTTGAGCCAGGCCTGCGCCTGCTCGCGATTGACGATCTTGGCGTCCCTGGCTTCCACGGCTGCCAGCGTTTCCAGCACCCAGGTGTTGGAGTTCTGGTACTGCGTGGAGAATGGGTACGATACCAGGCTGTAGTTGACGTCGTGAACCGAGCGCAGGGCTGCGCCATCCTGCAGGCGCGGCAGCAGGCGATCGGCGATCTGCTTGGGAGGGACGATCAGGACGGCATCGTACGAGAACATATCGTCGAGGAAGAAATTGCCGACGCCCTCGTACCACAGATCCGACTGCGCGGTGCCACAGCTATTGAGCAAATGGGCAATGCGCCAACGCGCGTCCGCCGGGTTGCGGTAGATGATGCCGACGTGGCTGTATTTCAGCCCATAGCTGGACAGGTCCTGCCCCACCCGCCCCACCAGCGCCACGTTGTCCTGGCGCCGTTCCATCTC
>NZ_JBXANI010000078.1:0-1025 GCF_058801495.1 Cupriavidus sp. GW822-FHT03E04 | reverse complement strand
ATGGGTCATCCCTGACTGAATACATAGGTCAGGGAAGCGAACGCGGCGAACTGAAACATCTAAGTAGCTGCAGGAACAGAAATCAACCGAGATTCCCAGAGTAGTGGCGAACGAAATGGGAAGAGCCTTGTACTCTTTAGCAGCATTGTTAGCAGAACGGGATGGAAAGCCCGGCCATAGCAGGTGATAGCCCTGTATGCGAAAACAGCGTTGTGGAACTAGGTGTACGACAAGTAGGGCGGGACACGTGAAATCCTGTCTGAAGATGGGGGGACCATCCTCCAAGGCTAAATACTCGTGATCGACCGATAGTGAACCAGTACCGTGAGGGAAAGGCGAAAAGAACCCCGGGAGGGGAGTGAAATAGATCCTGAAACCGCATGCATACAAACAGTCGGAGCCTGGAAACGGGTGACGGCGTACCTTTTGTATAATGGGTCAGCGACTTACATTCAGTGGCAAGCTTAACCGATTAGGGAAGGCGTAGCGAAAGCGAGTCCGAATAGGGCGTTCAGTCGCTGGGTGTAGACCCGAAACCAGACGATCTATCCATGGCCAGGTTGAAGGTGCGGTAACACGTACTGGAGGACCGAACCCACTAACGTTGAAAAGTTAGGGGATGAGCTGTGGATAGGGGTGAAAGGCTAAACAAGTCTGGAAATAGCTGGTTCTCTCCGAAAACTATTTAGGTAGTGCCTCGTGTCTCACCTTCGGGGGTAGAGCACTGTCATGGTTGGGGGGTCTATTGCTGATTACCCCGCCATAGCAAACTCCGAATACCGAAGAGTGCAATCACGGGAGACAGACATCGGGTGCTAACGTCCGGTGTCAAGAGGGAAACAACCCAGACCGCCAGCTAAGGTCCCTAAGATTGGCTAAGTGGGAAACGAAGTGGGAAGGCTAAAACAGTCAGGAGGTTGGCTTAGAAGCAGCCATCCTTTAAAGAAAGCGTAATAGCTCACTGATCGAGTCGTCCTGCGCGGAAGATGTAACGGGGCTAAGCCAGTCACCGAAGCTGCGGATGC
>NZ_JBXANI010000077.1:0-1029 GCF_058801495.1 Cupriavidus sp. GW822-FHT03E04 | reverse complement strand
TGATTCCATCTCGGACACCGAGTTGGCGCAATGCCTCTCGCGGGCCGACTTCCTGACATGGCGCGTGCGCCATGCTGCCTCTCACACACTCTGGTCCTTCGTCGAACAGCCCTTTGCCGATTTCGTTCGAGACGCTGACCCGGTCGTGTACCAGTTGGATATCGAGCATCCCGTGCCAGACGTTACCGCCCACTGGCTGCTGACGCAGCAATCCCAAGCCCAATGAACTGGATCTGGCACAGCATTGGCGCCGGCGGCATCCTCGCCGTCATCGGCGGCTGCGCCTTGGTATTGCTAGCACGGCGCCAGCCCGATAGCACTGCTCCGGACACGCCATCACTGCCTGGCGGGCAGTTGCTGCCTCCGACCGGAAGCGACATCCAGGTCCACACGGCAGAACAACTGATCGGCGGCCTGCAACTGCAGGGCCTTTGGGAGTCCATTCGCCAGCGCTCAGGCTTCACCGCCGCCAGCTTTGCGCGAGACTGCGCCCCGCTTCTGCACGCTGTCGCGGATCTATGCCAAATGCTGCCGGCGTCAGAGAGTCACCACCATGCGCAGCCAGGCGGGCTGCTGATCCACCTGTTCGAGGTCCTGAATCATGCCCTGGGCATCCGGACCAGCTACACCTTACCGCGCGGCGTACCGCCCGAGGATATCCACAAGCTGCAACATCTGTGGACCTACGGTGTCTTCGTGGGCGCGCTGCTCCACGATATAGGCAAGCCGATGGCCGATCTGCAGATCACGGCGCGCGCCGGACATCGAAGCTGGCCCTGGCATCCGCTATCAGGCTCCCTGGCCGAAGGCGGTGCCCGGACGTACCGAGTGACCTTCCAGGCCGATCGGGACTACACCCGGCATCAGAAGCTACCCGTCATTCTGGCCCAGCGCCTGATCCCGCAGCCTACGTTGCAGTGGCTATCGTCCGATCCCGTTCTGCTGCAGGAGCTGATGGCCTATCTGGGAGACGAGCACGACGAGAAGAGCCTGATTGCCGAGATCGTGACCAAGGCCGACCGAGAGTCC
>NZ_JBXANI010000076.1:0-1054 GCF_058801495.1 Cupriavidus sp. GW822-FHT03E04 | reverse complement strand
CCCTCCTGCAGCCACCGCATGAATTGCAGCGCCAATGGTGGCGGGGGCGCTTCGTCACGTGGCGTCAGGGGCGGTAGGGCGGGCGTGGCTGGAACCACGGGTGGGAGAATCTCCGCTGGAGGCATTCTTGGCATGGGAGCGGGACGGCTTGTGCCGGTGTCTGCCGCTCTCTGTTGCCGGACCTCGGCCTGCAGGGCGGAGGCCGATTCGATCTCATCGAGGAAGTCCCCAGCGCTCAGGGTTTCGGGAGCCGGATCGTCAATCGATTGAGCCGCAATTGGTGCAGCGTCATGGGAGCTGACGCGGGAGACCGGCGCAGCATCCGGCTGGTTGGTGGCAGCCATTGACTCAGGTTCCGAAGCAGATGGGGCTGGCGCGCCAGCCATCGACGCGTTGGATTCGGGGGCTGGGGAAACCGGCCCAGTTTCCGTATTACGCGCGGCCGTAGAGGCAGCTTTCGAGGGACTGGTGCCGGATGCAGTCTCAGCTGGGTTGGGGTTTAGCGTGGGCATCGTTGCACCAGGATCCAGAATGACGATCCGGCCAGCGATGGCACTCGGATACTGCGACGGATCCCGATACAGTTTCTCCAACGGAAAACGCAGCACCCGCATATCTGCCGACCACGTCTCCAGCTCGATGCGGATGTGCCAGATCGCGCCATGGGTCAGTGGATTGGTTATCACGGCGCCATACTCCTGGAACGTGTCATAGATCCGCTCGTCCTTATCCGGACCAGGAATGCCCTTGCCCTCGCCCTTGGCGGCAAATGCCTGGCGCAGCTCCTCCACCAGTCGTTTGCAGACGAACCAGGCTTCTCCCCGGTAGATCCAGCCCACTGCGCCGGGACGGTTCAGCGGCAACCGTCCACCCTCCTCGAGCAGGGCGCAAAGCTCGCGCATCAGACGCTCAACCAGCGGCACAATCCTCGCTGAAGCAAACCTGGCACGGGAGCCGGACCGCAGGTTGTGTGCCACGGACTCTCGGTCGGCCTTGGTCACGATCTCGGCAATCAGGCTCTTCTCGTCGTGCTCGTCTCCCAGATAGGCCATCA
>NZ_JBXANI010000075.1:0-1085 GCF_058801495.1 Cupriavidus sp. GW822-FHT03E04 | reverse complement strand
TGCTCCCGGAACATGCGGCTGAAATGCGCGGCGCTCTTGAAGCCGGTCATGATCGAGATCTCGGTGATGGTATACCGCCGCTTGTCCAGCGTGGCAATCCAGTCTCGGGACTTCCCAAGCCGGCTCGTCCAGAGCAGGTCGGAGAATGCCGTGCCATGCTCCTTGAGCAGATGGCAGAGATAGCGCTGCGAGATCTGGCACGCCTGTGCGACCGTGGACAGCGAGAGATCCGGATTGGCCAGATGCATGTCGATATATGCAACGATGCCTTCGAAGCGCTTCTCGCCGATGATCTGGCGCGGACCAACCTGCACGCCCTGTTCCTGGGCCGCCTGCGCGGCCGTCTTCAGCAGCGCCGACACAAGATTGTCACTGACTGCACGGTCGATCGACTCGCCCTCGTCGCACAGCAGCGCCAACAACTGCGGCATCACCCGTTGTGCGCCCGTGGGCGTGGTGAGCCGCGTGCACATCGGCGCACCGTTAGGAAAGTGACGGTGGACCACGTCCAGCGGGAACAGAATGAAGAACCACTCTGCCGGTTGCTGGCCTGCGGGCTTGCTCACGTAGTGAAACGGCACGTTGGAGCGGGTGAACGAGAAGTCCCCTGGCCCGAGCTCGCAGGAACTGTCGCTCTGTGTGATGGAAAGACTACCCGCCTTCACATACCGCAGGACCACGAGGTTCTCCTTGTTCGCGCGGATGTGGTTCCACGTGCGGCGGAACATATAGTGGGCCCGCGACGTTACCATCCCCATCGGGTACGGCGCCGACGGCACCATCTTCAGCTCAAAATGCGGACTGAGGTCGCGCCCGCAGAGCGTGGTCTCACCCTCGCAGAACTTGCGCGCGTTCTCGACGTTTGCGCGCGAGAACATGTCATTGAGGACGCTAAGCGATGCGCTCTCGCGAGAAAATGAAAAGGACTCCATGTCTCCACCTCCGCCTTTTCTATAGCGTTTTGATGTAGCGATTGTAGGTGGCGTGCGCCTGAGTCCAAGCAGGGGTTTCCCCGCGGATTGCACTCACAGATAAGTTTTGGATCCGTAGCAGGTTGTGGCGAAAGCGCACCGCTCTTGCTCACC
>NZ_JBXANI010000074.1:0-1123 GCF_058801495.1 Cupriavidus sp. GW822-FHT03E04 | reverse complement strand
GTCTCCAGCTCGTCCGCAGGCAGGATGCCTGCTTCGAACAACGCGGCATACAAGGCGATGGCGTAGTGCCCGTTGGACAGGAGGAAGCGATCTCGCCCCTCCCACTCGGGGTCTTCCGGACGGTACTTCATGGCGCCGAAGTACGCGACGGCCAGGACGTCGGCAATGTCGAGTGCTTGCCCGATATAGCCCTGGCCCTGCACTTCGCCCATCAACAGGGCATTCCTGCGGATGCGATAGGCGCGCTCTGGCAATGGCACGGACGCTGCGGATGAGGATGAATGCATGTTCGTCTCCTGCGTGTATCTGATGGTCAAGGGAATGAGAAATCTCAGCGGTTGACTGCCTTCGCCGGGACAAGGAAGACAAGTAATGCGCCGAGCACGATGGCAACCGAGATGAAGATCAGGCCGGCCGTCGATTTCCCGGTCAGATCGTTGAGCCAGCCGACGATGGCCGGGGAAAAGAACCCTGCGAGGTTGGCAACGCAGTTGACGGCGGCAATCCCGGCCGCTGCCGACATGCCACCCAGTAAAGCGGTGGGCAACGCCCAGAACTGCGACGACGACGTCAGGATGCCCGCCGCCGCGATGCTTAGGCAGACGATCGAAGCGCCGACGCCACCAAGCAAAGGGAGCGTCGCAAAGCCCGCCGCCGCCACCAGCATGGGGATCGCCAAGTGCAGGCGCCGCTCGCGATGGTGGTCCGCGCTCATGCCGACCAGCGGCAACGCAACGATCGCGCACAGGTATGGCAGGGCGGTGAGGATGCCCACCCACAAAGGATCGGCGACACCAGCCTTCCGGATGATGGTCGGCAACCAGAACGTCAGGCCATACTGTCCGAGCACGACGCAGAAGTAGATGGCCGCCATCAGCCAGAGCCGGCGATCGGCGATGAACGCGCGAATCGACACGTGCGAGACCTTCTGGGCGTTGTCGCCAGCGACGTTGCGCGCAAGCAGCGCCTTCTCCGCTTCGGTGAGCCACTTCGCACTCTGGATGCCGTTGTCCAGGTAGAGCAGGATGGCAATGCCGAGAATGAGCGATGGCAGCGCCTCCAGCATGAACAGCCACTTCCACCCGGCCAGGTCCAGCGCGCCGTGGAACGCGTGCATGATGTA
>NZ_JBXANI010000073.1:0-1178 GCF_058801495.1 Cupriavidus sp. GW822-FHT03E04 | reverse complement strand
GAGGGTGGAGACAAAACAAAGAAAGACCTATTCTTCCTAAACTGAACATGGAGATGCAGTCATGGGGAAGATGGGAAGGCCCTTGGCCATAGACGAGGAGCATCACGCGCAGTTGCGGGAGCTGGTGAGAAGCCATCCAAACGCGACGATGAGGGAGTTGGCCCAAGGCCTTGCCGAGCAAGGTGGCCCCAGGGTCAGCACAGTCACGCTGGCGGCGGCTTTGCGCCGCGCTGGATTGAAGCGAGTTGCGCAACCCAGCGCTGTACTCTATGCAAAGCCCAGTGAGCCCGCGCATTACGGCTACAGCGACTCTCATCGCCTGGAGCCGGCCGATCCTGGCAAGTACACCAGTTGCCTGACCGATGCTGAATGGGCGCTGGCGGCCAACCTGTTCGAACGGCCAGAGGGACATCGGGGACGACCTGCGGTGTACGAGAGGCGCCGCATGGTCGATGCGTGCTGCTACGTGCTGCGCACGGGCTGCTCCTGGCGCATGCTGCCGCGCGAGTCCTTTCCACCCTGGCCGGCCGTGCAAAAGGCCTTCCTGCGTTGGAGCGCGCAAGGCAAGTTCGAGCAGTTGCACGAGCGCCTGCGCCAGCAATGGCGCAGGCGCATCCAGCGCGAGGCCCAGCCCACAACCGCCATCATCGACTCACAGTCGACCCGGATCTCGCCGCAGGGGGCAGGCCAAGGATACGACGCGGGCAAGAAGGTCAAAGGGCGCAAGCGACATATCGTGGTGGACACGCTGGGGCTGTTGTTGGCGGTCTGCATTACCAGCGCTAGCGTGCAAGATCGCGACGCAGCGCCAACAGTGGTGGCTCAAGCTTGCGCCAAGGCCGGCACGTTGCAGCGGCTGTTTGCCGACTCGGCGTATGCGGGGCGCTGTGCCGCCGCCCTTGAGCAAGCTCACGGCCTGAATGTGCACATCGTGCGTCGTCCGCCCAAGGCTGGGCATTGGCACGATGCGCAGCAGTCCCTGTGGCCGCTGGATCAAACGTTCCCCACCTTGCCCATGCGCTGGGTGGTGGAGCGAACCCATGCCTGGAACGAACGCTCGCGCCGCCTGATCATGCATCATGATCGCAGCATCGCCAGCGCAACCGCCTGGGTCTGGCTATCTCAGGCACGTTTGCTCGTACGCCGATTGTCCAATGCCTGAATTTGTCCTCACCCTC
>NZ_JBXANI010000072.1:0-1324 GCF_058801495.1 Cupriavidus sp. GW822-FHT03E04 | reverse complement strand
TCGCACAGGCCCATCTCGTGCTGCAGGATCAACTGGGTGTCCCGCGCGAGGCGGGCCGATGCGGCGCTGGGCAATGCCAGCGCTTCGTCATAGGCATTGGTGTGCAGCGACTGCGTGCCGCCGAACACCGCGGCCATGGCTTCGACCGTGGTCCGCACGATGTTGTTGTCCGGCTGCGTGGCCGCCAGCGACCACCCCGAGGTCTGGCAGTGCGTGCGCAGCATGGTGGCCCGATCCGTGGTGGCACCCAGCTCGCGGACGATCTCGCACCACAACAAGCGCGCGGCGCGCAGCTTGGCGATCTCGGTGAAGAAATCCTTGCCCACGCCAAAGAAAAAACTCAGGCGAGCGCAAAAATCATCCACATCCAGCCCGCGCCCGGCCATCTGCCTGACGTATTCCTGCCCGTTGGCCAGCGTCAGCGCCAGTTCCAGCACCGGGTCCGCCCCGGCTTCCTGGAAGTGGTAGCCGGAGATCGACATGCCGTTGAACTGGGGCACGTGCCGCGACAGGTAAGCCACCACATCCGCGCAGATCCGCATCGACGGCCCGGGCGCGAAGATCCACGTGTTGCGGACCATGTACTCCTTGAGGATGTCGTTCTGGATCGTGCCGCTGAGCTGATCGAGCGGCACGCCGGCCTCCTCGGCGCTCACCAGGAACGCGGCCAGCACCGGCAATACGGCGCCGCTCATGGTCATGGAGACGGAGACGCGGTCCAGCGCGATGCCATCGAACAGGCGCTTCATGTCCTCGACGGAATCAATCGCCACGCCGGCCATGCCAACATCCGCCTGCGCCAGCGGATGATCGGAGTCGTAGCCACGATGGGTCGGCAGATCGAACGCGACCGACAAACCCTGCGCCCCCTGCGCCAGCGCCTGCCGGAATGCCAGGTTGGAGGCGGTGGCGTCGGCAAAGCCCGCGTACTGCCGGATGGTCCACGGCTTGCCCGCGTACATGGAGCGATGCGGCCCGCGCACGAATGGCGCCTCGCCAGGCAGGCTGCCGAGATGCTGCAGCCCGTCCAGGTCGGCGGCCCTGTAGACGGGCTTGCGCGCCAGTCCGCCACCCTTATCTGCGTTCATCGCACTCTCCAACGCTTGCGTGTCACCACATCGGCGATCTTCTCGCCGTCGCTGCCGCGCCGCACCTCGCACCAATGGGCCAGCCCGTCCTGGCCGAACTCCACCGCGGAGAACGACAGCTCCAGCGCTTCGCCAAGGTTGACGTTGCCGTGGAAAAACAGGTCGCGCCCGGCAATCACCGGCGGCTCGTCAAAACGCTGCCATTGCCATTCGGCACGATCGACGATGGCCTGGAA
>NZ_JBXANI010000071.1:0-1546 GCF_058801495.1 Cupriavidus sp. GW822-FHT03E04 | reverse complement strand
GTAAGTCAGCATGACTTCCGTGGCAGGGGTGCTGGCCGCCGCAGGGAGTTGACGCGGGTTAGCATTGCTGCCAGAGCCGCACGAGTGTGGACTGGGCCACGACTCGACGGTTTTCCGCCACGGAGGCCAGCATGGGAAACGATAACACGGTGTACGTTGGGTTGGATGTCCACAAGGAATCCATCACGATTGCATACGCGGTGGACCTGGGTGAGGTCGAGTTGCTCGGGAAGATCGGAACATCACCAACCGAAATCGACCGGCTGTGCAAACGACTGCAATCGAAGGCTAGGCACGTTCGCGTTGTCTATGAGGCAGGCCCATGCGGGTACGGTTTGTACCGGCGATTGATGGGACATGGCTTTGAGTGCATGGTGTGTGCACCTTCGCTGATTCCAAGGAAACCCGGCGAGCGCGTCAAGACAGATCGGCGTGACGCCATGAAGCTGGTACGTTCGCTGCGTGCCGGCGATCTATCCGCCGTTTATGTCCCAACTGTGGAAGACGAGGCGTTTCGCGATCTTGCCCGTGCGTGGGTGTCCGCCAAGACGGATCTGAAGCAGGCGCGGCAACGTCTGAAATCCTTCTTGCTCACACACGGCATCCACTACATTGGACGCGCGGACTGGGGCGCTGCGCATCGTCGCTGGCTAAGCAAGTATTCGTTTGACAACGAGTGGCGGCAACTCGCATTCGATGAGCATCGTCGCACTATCGAAGATCGGCTGGCGCAGTGCGATCGACTGGAGGCGGCGATGCGCGAGGCGGTGATCAGGTGGAGGTTCTACCCAGCGGTATTGGCGCTGCAAACCATGCGTGGCATTCAGTTCACATCGGCGGTGGGGATGCTTGCCGAACTCGGCGACCTGTCTCGCTTCCAGCATCCAAGGCAGCTCATGGCATGGCTGGGTGTTACGCCATCGGAGCACTCTTCCGGCGAAACACGACGGCTGGGCAGCATCACCAAAACGGGGAACAGCTACGCGAGGAAGCTGCTGGTCGAGGCCGCATGGAGTTACCGGCACCCGGCCCGGGTAAGTCCCGCGATTCAGTTGCGTCACGAAGGTATTCCGAAGCCGATTATCGATCGTGCATGGGATGCCCAGTTACGCCTATGTAGGCGATTCCGCAAACTTGCCGCACGAGGAAAGAACGTCAATGTCGCGGTGGTTGCTGTCTCGCGCGAACTCGCCGGATTCATCTGGGATGTTGCGCGCATTGCCATGGCGATGGCGATTCCGCATGGCGGGCAACCAACTTAACCAGACCAACCAACCTGCAACCAATGACGAGTTTCCTGAAGGCGGCGTAGCCCGGTACAAGAGTAACCCGCGTCCTCGCTTGGCGACTGCTTATGCAGATTCGCGGCGTAAGAAAGCGGCAGGCTCACGAGACGGAACCCTGTAATGCGGTAACCAACCCGCGGATATCAGCTTGATCCACCGTCGAACTTACTGCTACGTCGCCCTCAGGGTATTCCCTCGCGCCTATGAATCCAAACTGAACTGCACATCCTATTGACAATGGAAGTCATATCAGCGAGTCG
>NZ_JBXANI010000069.1:0-1775 GCF_058801495.1 Cupriavidus sp. GW822-FHT03E04 | reverse complement strand
CGGCTGGCCGGCCATTACGTCACCATGCTTGAAGCGCTGGCGGACAGCCCGGAGCTGGCAGTCGGCGAAGTGGACCTGCTGCAAGGCGCGCAAGGGAAGCGGCTGCGGCAATGGGGCATGAACCCGCAGCGCTATCCGCACGGCGAGCCGGCGCACCGCCTGTTCGAGCGGCAGGCGGCGGCGCAGCCGCAGGCCACGGCGCTGGTGCTTGGCGAGGCCGCGCTGAGCTACGCGGAGCTCAATGCCCGGGCCAACCGGCTCGCGCGCCGGCTAATCGCGCTGGGCGTGCAGCCCGAGGCCAAGGTGGGCATCGCGCTGGAGCGTTCCATCGAGATGGTGGTGGGCCTGCTGGCCGTGCTGAAGGCGGGTGGTGCCTACGTGCCGCTGGACCCGGACTATCCGGCCGAACGGCTGGCCTATATGGCGCAAGACAGCGGCATCGCGCTGATGCTCACCCAGCGCGGCATCCGCGCGCGCATGCCCGCGCTGGACGGGTTGAAGGTGCTGGAACTCGATATGCTGGATCTTGGCAACGAGCCGCAGGACGACCCCGAGGTCGCGCTGCACAGCGAGCACTTGGCCTACGTGATCTATACCTCCGGCTCGACCGGGCGGCCCAAGGGCATCGGCATTACCCACGCGGCACTGGCCGAACACAGCCAGGTGGCAATCGGTTACTTCGGGCTGACACCGGCGGACCGCATGCTGCAGTTCTCCACCATCAACTTCGATGGTTTCGTCGAACAGCTGTTTCCGCCGCTGGTGGCGGGTGCGGCGGTGGTATTGCGCGGCCCGGCGCTGTGGGACAGCGACACCTTCTACCGACAGTTGCTGGACCAGCGCATCAGCATCGCGGACCTGCCCACGGCCTACTGGCATTTGCTGGCGCAGGACTTCGCGCGGCGCGGCCCGCGCAGCTATGGCGCGTTGCGCCAGGTGCAGGCCACCGGCGAGGCGATGCCGCCCGAGGGCGTGCGCGCCTGGCGCGAGGCGGGCCTGGGCCATGTGAAGCTGCTCAACACCTATGGCCCGACCGAAACGGTGGTCACGGCGATCGTGCAGGATTGCCGCGCGTACCTGGCGGGCGAGGCCACCTTGCCCGCGCAGATGCCGATCGGGCATCCACTGGCCGGGCGCCATGCCTATGTGCTGGATGCGGAGCTGAACCTGGCGCCGCAAGGCGTGCCGGGCGAGCTGTACATCGGCGGGGCGTTACTGGCGAGGGGCTATCACGGCCGGGCCGGGCTGAGCGCCGAGCGTTTCGTCGCGGACCCGTTCGCGGCGTCGGGCGGGCGGCTGTACCGCACCGGCGACGTTGCGCGCTGGAACACGCAGGGCCAGCTGGAGTACCTGGGCCGGGTGGACCATCAGGTGAAGGTGCGGGGGTTCCGCATCGAACTGGGCGAGATCGAGGCGCAGTTGCTGGACCAGCCGCAGGTGAGGGAAGCGGTGGTGGTGGCACAGGAAGGACCGGGCGGCGCGCGGCTGGTGGGCTATGCGGCGGGCAGCGGCCTGGATGCCGCGTGCATCCAGGCGGCGCTGGCCCAGGTCTTGCCGGACTACATGGTGCCGTCGGCACTGGTGGTGCTGGCGGCATTGCCGCTGAACGCGAACGGCAAGGTGGACCGGCATGCGCTGCCGGCGCCCGAGTTCGCAACGCAAGGGGGCTACGAAGCGCCGCAAGGCGAGGTCGAGCAAACGCTGGCGGCGATCTGGGCCGAAGTGCTAGGCCTGGCCCGCGTCGGTCGCAACGACAACTTCTTCGCGCTCGGCGG
>NZ_JBXANI010000068.1:0-1975 GCF_058801495.1 Cupriavidus sp. GW822-FHT03E04 | reverse complement strand
GGGGTTTCAAGGGAGAGCCTGGCGATTACCTACTTTCACACGGGTATCCGCACTATCATCGGCGTGGAGTCGTTTCACGGTCCTGTTCGGGATGGGAAGGGGTGGTTCCAACTCGCTATGGTCACCAGGCATAAACGGTGGCCGCGCTGAGGGATGCTCAACGCAGCGAATAGGGATGTAGTAGGGGTTGTGCGTATCGGCCAAGCTGCCTTGTTACTGCTGCAGCGGCACGCGACACTCACACCAGGTAGAAACACACTGGTTATAGGATCAAGCCTTACGGGCAATTAGTACTGGTTAGCTTAACGCATTACTGCGCTTCCACACCCAGCCTATCAACGTCCTGGTCTCGAACGACCCTTCAAGGAGCTCAAGGCTCCAGGGAATCCTCATCTTCAGGCGAGTTTCCCGCTTAGATGCTTTCAGCGGTTATCTCTTCCGTACATAGCTACCCTGCGATGCCTCTGGCGAGACAACAGGTACACCAGCGGTACGTCCACTCCGGTCCTCTCGTACTAGGAGCAGCCCCCGTCAAGATTCCAACGCCCACGGCAGATAGGGACCAAACTGTCTCACGACGTTTTAAACCCAGCTCACGTACCTCTTTAAATGGCGAACAGCCATACCCTTGGGACCGGCTACAGCCCCAGGATGAGATGAGCCGACATCGAGGTGCCAAACACCGCCGTCGATATGAACTCTTGGGCGGTATCAGCCTGTTATCCCCAGAGTACCTTTTATCCGTTGAGCGATGGCCCTTCCATTCAGAACCACCGGATCACTATGTCCTGCTTTCGCACCTGCTCGACTTGTCGGTCTCGCAGTTAAGCACGCTTTTGCCATTGCACTTTAGGTACGATGTCCGACCGTACCAAGCGTACCTTCGAACTCCTCCGTTACACTTTGGGAGGAGACCGCCCCAGTCAAACTGCCTACCATGCACTGTCCCCGATCCGGATTCACGGACCAAGGTTAGAACCTCAAACAAACCAGGGTGGTATTTCAAGGACGGCTCCACGCAGACTAGCGTCCACGCTTCAAAGCCTCCCACCTATCCTACACAGATCGGTTCAAAGTCCAATGCAAAGCTACAGTAAAGGTTCATGGGGTCTTTCCGTCTAGCCGCGGGGAGATTGCATCATCACAAACACTTCAACTTCGCTGAGTCTCGGGAGGAGACAGTGTGGCCATCGTTACGCCATTCGTGCAGGTCGGAACTTACCCGACAAGGAATTTCGCTACCTTAGGACCGTTATAGTTACGGCCGCCGTTTACCGGGACTTCAATCAAGAGCTTGCACCCCATCATTTAATCTTCCGGCACCGGGCAGGCGTCACACCCTATACGTCCACTTTCGTGTTTGCAGAGTGCTGTGTTTTTATTAAACAGTCGCAGCCACCATTTTATTGCAACCCCTTCACCCTCCTGGCGCAGGCCAGTCAAGCTACAAGGGCGTACCTTATCCCGAAGTTACGGTACCAATTTGCCGAGTTCCTTCTCCCGAGTTCTCTCAAGCGCCTTAGAATACTCATCTCGCCCACCTGTGTCGGTTTGCGGTACGGTCTCGTATGACTGAAGCTTAGAGGCTTTTCTTGGAACCACTTCCAATTGCTTCGCAGCACTAGGCCGCTCGCCCCACATCCTTGAATTCCGCGCCCGGATTTGCCTAAGCGCCTTCTCCAATGCAGGGACCGGGACTTCCAACACCCGGACAACCTTCCGCGATCCGTCCCCCCATCGCATCATACGACGGTGCAGGAATATTAACCTGCTTCCCATCAGCTACGCATCTCTGCCTCGCCTTAGGGGCCGACTCACCCTACGCCGATGAACGTTGCGTAGGAAACCTTGGGCTTACGGCGAGGGGGCTTTTCACCCCCTTTATCGCTACTCATGTCAGCATTCGCACTTCTGATACCTCCAGCATCCTTTACAAGACACCTTCACAGGCTTACAGAACGCTCTCCTACCATGC
>NZ_JBXANI010000067.1:0-2537 GCF_058801495.1 Cupriavidus sp. GW822-FHT03E04 | reverse complement strand
TTGTTAAGGATTGTTTGATGTCTGCCCTCGTCTGCAGGACTGTGAGAGGGAGCGGCGCGTGTGGGCAGGCGTCGAACAATCCTCGAGGGAGGAAACCGCGGGATGCAGCGATGCGGCGTACTGGGCTATGGCGATTGAAGCGTTTGCTTGATCAGCAGAGCCAGTGGATGTCGGAGGAAGCGTGGCGTGAGGGGGACCCCGGCATGGCGGGAGGTCGCGGCAGATCAGGAGCGTTAGGACGCTGCGAGCGTGCAATGAGGCGGCCTGAGACAGCGAGCACGACTGTCCGCTTGCGGCTCCGGTGTCCGGAGAGCCGACGGTTGACTTGGATGCGTAAGATATGTGGGCTCATGCGAGGGCTCGCTGCGGCGGCGGTCCGCGGATGCAGACACTACGCGGGATGATCTCGATGACGAGCATCGGCGCGCCACAGTGCCGGCAGACGAAGGGCGTCGGCGCAGCGAGATCGGTGTCGTCAGGTGCAGCGGTGACGTTGGGCGCGGCATCCAACAGCTCACGCGCTCTGGCCAGATTCGCGCGGCGCACCGGGTTGGCAAGCAGACCATAGTGCCGGATGCGATGGAAGCCGCGAGGTAGCACGTGCAACAGGAAGCGCCGCATGAACTCGCCGGCATCCAGCGTCATGGTCTTGTAGCGAGTGCGGCCTTTGGCTCGGTAATCCTTCCAGCGAAAGGTCACGCCACGCTCGTCCAGGGCGAGCAGGCGCTGGTTGGAGATCGCCACGCGGTGGGTGTAGCGTGACAGGTAGGCCAGTACCGCCTCTGGCCCGGCGAACGGTCGCTTGGCATACACGACCCATTCGGAGGTGCGTAGCGGTGCGATCCACTGCGCGAAGGCAGCCGGATCGGCGAGCGCGGCGTAGTCGCCGAAGAACTGCAACTGGCCCCGACCATGCGCAGCCTGGAGGGCCTCAAGAAAGCGGCGTCGAAACAGGCGGGAGAGCACGCGGACCGGCAGGAAGAAGCCGGGGCGGCAAGCCACCCATCGTTCGCCATCTGGTGACAGGCCGCCGCCGGGGACGATGCCATGCACGTGCGGATGATGCGTGAGTGCCGATCCCCAGGTGTGCAGCACCAGGGTGGCGCCAATCTGCGCGCCGAGGTGCTTCGGGTCGGCGGCGATGGTCCGCAGGGTGTCGGCGGCGACATCGAACAACAGGCCATAGATCACCGCCTTGTTGTACCAGGCGATGGCGCTGATGGGCGCAGGCAGCGTAAACACGACGTGGTAGTACTCGACGGGCAGCAGATCTTCGCTGCGCGCTTCCAGCCAGCGACGCGCAGCGCTGGCTTGACACTTTGGGCAATGTCGGTTGCGGCAGGAGTTATAGGACACCTCAAGCTTGGCGCAGCCGGAACAGCGCAGCACATGCCCTCCCAGTGCCGCGGTTCGGCACTGTTCGATGGCCGACATGACCTGCAACTGCCCCAGGCTCAGGTGTGCAGTCTGTCGCCAGGCCGGCCCATGGAGGCGGAAGATATCCGCGATCTCGAGCATGAGAGTGCTCGGTGGACCAAAGCCTAGGTGGAGCGGAGGTTCTCCAGCGGGCTGACGACCTCGCGCAGCAGATCAGTGGCGACCTGGGCGTAAAGCGCTGTGGTCTCCAGCTTTTTATGCCCAAGCAGTACCTGAATGACGCGAATATCGACCTTCTGTTCGAGCAGGTGGGTGGCGAAGCTGTGTCGCAGCGTATGCATGGACACGCGCTTATCAATCTGTGCATCCTGGGCGGCGGCATGGATGGCGCGATTGAGTTGCCGGACACTGAGCGACTCGATCGGATTGAGGCCCGGGAACAGCCAGCCGCCGTCGAGCATCTTGCCCTGCGCGTGGGCGACACGCCACCAGACGCGCAGTCGTTCGAGCAGCACTGGCGAGAGCATGGCGTAGCGGTCCTTGCGGCCCTTGCCCTGTTCGATGCGCAGGGTCATGCGTTCACTGTCGACATCGGTCACCTTTAACGCCACCACTTCGCTGGCGCGTAGGCCGGCGCCGTAGGCGACCGCGAGCGCGGTCTGGTGCTTCAGGTTACCGGCGGCAGCCAGCACTCGGGCGACTTCGTCGGGGCTGAGTACCACTGGCAGGATGCGTGGCACTCGCACCGGACGCATCTTGGCCATGCGTTGGGCATCGCCGAGAGTCACTTCAAAGAAGAACTTTAATCCAGTGATCGCGGCATTGAGCGAAACCGGGGAGATGCCGCGATCGACCAGATGGAGTTGATAGCGCCGTAGGTCCTCGGTGCTGGCCGTGTCGGGCGAGCGCCCGAGAAAGATGGCGAACTGCCGCACGGCGCGGATGTAGTGGGTCTGGGTCTTGTCCGAGAGCTTGCGCATCCGCATGTCTTCGATCATGCGCTGGCGTAGCGGGCTGATGGTAGGCGTCGCGACTGACATGGCTGTGCTCCTGTCGAGGCTCGAGGCGAATTGCCTCGGTCCTCAACATAGGAAACAGCGCTGGCGGTTGAGTCACTTTGCGCTGGGCCGGAGGGTTACCGCGCGAGCGGTTTAGTCCTT
>NZ_JBXANI010000066.1:0-2580 GCF_058801495.1 Cupriavidus sp. GW822-FHT03E04 | reverse complement strand
GACACTGTCCCTCACCACTTGTCCGGCCAATCCTTGCGCATCCGCGCGGAACACCGTGCGCAGCGATTCGTGCCGCGTGGCCAGCGCCGCGAAGCCATGCCGCAACGCGCCCTCGTCCAGCGCCCCCTTTATCCTCAGGCCGCCCGCGATGTGATACGCCGCGCTGTGCGCGTCCAATTGCCACAGGAACCACTGGCGGGCCTGCGCATACGACAAGCCGTTGCGCATGGACTTCGCCGGCACGATCGGCAGGCGCGAGAAATCCAGGGATTGATGCCGCAGGGCCGCAAGGAACGCCCTTTGCTTATCCGCCGCCATGCCGGCAAAGCGCTCGGCGATGTCGCGTCTTCTTTGATCCATTCAGTCCTCCAGGCTTTCAAGCAGTGCGGTCATCTGGTCCAGCTCTACGGTATCTTCGGAGCCCGCCCTGTGGCGTTCGGCGTCCAGGGCGCTGCCAGCCGCGATCAATGTGGCGTTCTCGAAGAACGAAGTCAGCGAAATCTGCACGGCGAAGCGCTGCCGCAGCTTGGCCAGTACTTGAAGGGCCGCCAGCGAATGCCCGCCAAGTTCAAAGAAGTCGTCATGACGGCCGATGCGATCTGCTTGGTCGATGCCCAACACCTCCGCCCAGATCGCGGCCAGTGCCAGTTCCGTCTCGCCCTGCGGTGGCTCCCAGGCCAGGGCGTTGCCGGTGTCCGGCTCGGGCAGCGCCTTGCGGTCCAGCTTGCCGTTGGCATTCAGCGGCAGCGCATCGAGCACCACGATCGCACCCGGCACCATGTAGTCCGGCAATGCCCGTGCCAGGCCGTGGCGCAACGCGGCCGACTGGAGTTCCCATCCGGATTGCGCCGAGACATAGGCCACCAGGCGTGCACCGCCCTGCGCCTGCCTTGCCACCACAACGGCCTCGGCCACGCCAGGCTGCGCCAGCAGCTGCGCCTCTATCTCACCGAGTTCGATGCGCAGGCCACGGATCTTGACCTGGTGGTCGATCCGCCCGAGGTATTCCAGCTGCCCGTCATGGCGCCAACGCACCAGGTCCCCTGTGCGATAGAGCCGGCCACCCTGGCTGTCGAGCGGATCGGCCATGAACCGCTCGGCGCTCAGCCCGGGCCGATGCAGGTAGCCGCGCGCTAGCCCGATGCCGCCCAGGCACAGCTCGCCCGCCACACCCTGCGGTGCCAGGTTGAAATCGGCGTCAAACACATAGGCTTTGGTGCCCGCGATCGGTCGACCGATGGCCACCAGGCCCTGTCCGTCATCGCGGCAGGTCCAGTGCGTGACATCGATAGCGGCCTCGGTGGGACCGTAGAGGTTGAAGAGGCTGGCTTGCGGCAGGCGCCTGAAGACAGTACCTTGCGTTTCCGCCAGCAGGGCTTCGCCGCTGCAAACGATGCGCGACAGGCTCGTGCAAGCCTCGATTCCTTCGTGCGCCATGAAGGCTTGCAACATCGAGGGCACGAAGTGGATGGTGGTGACGTCATGCGCCTGGATCAACGCGACCAGCCGCGCGGGATCGCGGTGGTCGCCTGGTTGCGCCACCACCAGCCGCGCGCCCTGCATCAGCGGCCAGAGGAATTCCCACACCGACACGTCGAAGCTGAATGGAGTCTTCTGCAATACTGTGTCGCCTTCGCCGAGCGAATAGGCCTCCTGCATCCAGGCCAGCCGGTTGAACAACGACAGGTGGCGGTTTGCCACGCCCTTGGGCCGGCCTGTGGAGCCCGAGGTGTAGATCACGTAGGCGAGGTTTTCACCGTGGAGATCGACCTGCGGGTCCTGCGCGGATTCGCCGTCCAGATCCAGTGTGTCGAGTTCCAGCACTGTCATCGCCGCCGTGCGCGGGACTTGTTGCGCAAGGTGGCTCTGGGTGAGCAGCAGTCCGATCCCGCTGTCCTCGACCATGTAAGCGAGCCGCTCGGCCGGGTAGTCCGGGTCCAGCGGCACGTAAGCGCCACCCGCCTTCATGATGGCCAACAGCCCCAACACCATCTCGACGGAGCGCTCCACCGCGATGCCGACCTCGGTTTCAGGCTGCACGCCCAGCGCGACCAGCCGGTGTGCGAGCCGGTTGGCCCTGGCATTGAGTTCCGCGTAGCTCAGCGAAACGTCGCCAAACACCAGCGCTGTGGCTTGCGGCCGCGCTACTGCCTGCCGCTCGATCAGCCGGTGTACGGGCTCCGCAGCCAGGTACTGTCGGTCGTTTACGCTCCATTGCGCAAGCAGGCGCTGCTCGGCCTCGCCCGGAAGATCCACTTCGCCCACCGTCAGGCCGGCACTGTCCGCCAAGGAGTGCAGCATCGCCACATAGTGGCCGGCCAGGCGCGCTATCGTCCGTGTATCGAACAGCTCCGCCGCATAGATCAGCGTAGCGCCGATGCCGCCGTCCGGCTGTTCGTTGGTATCCAGCGTCAGTTCGAACTGCGCCCCCTGCTCTGCCAGTTCGTACTCTTGTAGGGTGAGGCCCGGCAGTTGCTCCAGCGCGCGGTAGTCGTCGCGCTGATGGTTGAACATCACCTGGAACAAGGGACCATGGCTGCGGCTGCGCCCTGGCTGCAGCGCCTCCACCAGCTGCTCGAA
>NZ_JBXANI010000065.1:0-2606 GCF_058801495.1 Cupriavidus sp. GW822-FHT03E04 | reverse complement strand
CTACTTTTTTGGCAAGACAAAAAAGTAGGTCGCCGCCCCGCAGGGGTGGTGAAACTGCAGTTGAAGTTGACGTTAAGTTATTGAATTTGAAGTTGTTTTTGCGGTTGCGGTTTCAGCCGCCGCAGCAACAACAAGGGCTACACCCACCAGTACCCTTAAACCCGAAACCTAACAACCCCATCCTCCCCAACCTCCCGCCTCACCTCCCCCGCATGCCACAACACATGCAAGTGCGCCAGCGCCTCGCCCATGGCAAACGTCATCTGGTGAATATCAAACTGCCGGTTGAAAATCACGCCAACGATGTCATGCGCATTGCAGGCCTTCTCCTCACAGGCCACCCGCGTCTCGGCAAGCCGCTCCACATGGTGTTCGCGCAACTGGCGGATCCGGGTATGCAGGTTCCGGAACGGCCGCCCGTGCGACGGCAGGATCAGCACGTCCTCGGGCAGCGGCTCGTACTTGCCCAGGGAGTCCAGGTATAGCTTGAGCGGATTGGCTTCCGGCTCCATGTCGAACACGCTGACATTGGTGGAGATGCGCGGGAGCACCATGTCGCCGGAAATCAGCACATTCAAGGCGGCGTTGTAGAGCGCTACGTGCTCGGGCGCGTGCCCGAAGCCAGTGATCACTCGCCAGCCGGACCTGGCCGGGTCGGTGCCGATATGCACGGTATCGCCGTCCATCATGCGGCGGTACTGGGTGGGTAGGTCGGGCACCAGCGACGGGTAGTAGCTCTTGCGTGCGCGCAGCTTTTCCAGGCTGTCGGGGTCCGTCAGGCCGTGGCGGGCGAAGTGGCTGGCCGCGAAGTCGCCGCCGGCGTTGGAGCCGACGCCGCTGCCGCCGCCCATCACGCGGGCGTTCATGTAGTCGCCCAGGCTCATCCACAGGCGGGCGTCCCAGCGCTTGCACAGCCAGTGCGCCAGCCCGATGTGGTCGGGGTGGCAGTGGGTGGCCAGCACGCGCAGCACGGGCAGGCCGTCGAGCTCGTTGGCGAATACGGTTTCCCAGTGCGCCTTGATGGTGTCGTTGGTGACGCCGCAATCGATAATGGTCCAGCCGTCGCGGCCTTCAAGGCGGTCGCGCACCAGCCACAGGTTGATGTGGTCCAGCGCGAAGGGCAGCGGCATGCGCAGCCAGTAGACGCCGGGCGCCACCTGCTGCCGCGCGCCGCCTTCGGGCAGGGTTTCGCCAAACGGGTATTGGAGTTCGTGTTCGAGTGCGTTCATGAGGAGTCTCTCGGGTCTGAAGCCCTGTGCGCGCGGTGCCGCGCGCAGGCGGGCTTTCTCGTTGTCACGGTTGCATATCGCGGTTGCCAGCAGCCTTGCTTGACGCTAACGTTAACGTCAATAGGAGCGGGCTTTTTCCATCTTAAGCGAAAACTTCATTCCATACCGAACGACCGTTCACTTTTTTACCGGGCCACCATGCCAGACTCGCCAGCCACGCCAACCTACACCATCACCGATCTCGCCCGCGAGTTCGACGTGACGCCGCGTGCGATCCGTTTCTACGAGGACCAGGGCTTGCTGTCACCGGAGCGCGAAGGGCCGACCGGGCGCAAGCGCGTCTATAACGGGCGCGAGCGCACGCGCCTGAAGCTCACCGTGCGGGGCAAGCGACTTGGGCTGACGCTCAACGAAATCCGCGAGATTCTCGACTTGTATGAATCGCCGCGAGACACCGCACCGCAGCTGGAGCGCTTCCTGCATTCGCTGGCGCATCACCGCGGCACACTGGAGCGCCAGCTCGAGGACCTGCAGGCGCAGCTTGCCGAGATCGATCAACACGAGCGGCAGTGCCGGGCGTTGCTGGCGACACATGCGTGCGAAGTGCCACCGACCGTCGTGAAAAGTGCCTGATGAGGCATTATTACAGCTGCCGTATTTGATTTGATTGACGTTTACGTAAACGTCAATAGAATAGCTTCTCAAACAAGGAAAGCCCATGCCTCAAGCTGTCGATGCCACGCCGTTGTCCGCCGAGCGCGCGGATGCCATTGCCACCAGCTTCTCCCGCCAGGGCCTGATGACCACCTTCGGCGCGGCGCTGACGCGGGTCATGTGGGGCGAGGTGGAGATCGCTATGCCGTGGTCCGAGGGCGTGACCCAGCAGCACGGCTTCTTCCACGGTGGCGCCGTCGGCGCGCTGGCCGATAGCGCGTGCGGCTACGCCGCACTGTCGATGGTGGGGGACGGCGAGGCCGGGCTGACCGCCGAGTACAAGATCAATCTGCTCTCACCCGCCCAGGGCGAGCGGCTGGTGGCGGTGGGCCGCGTGCTCAAGCCCGGCCGTACCTTGATCGTGGCGCAGGGCGACGTGTATAGCGAGACCGCCGGCGTGCGCAAGGCGGTGGCCACCATGCTGATGACCTTGTGCGTGGTGCGCACGCTGGACCACGTTTGACCACAAACGACAAAGCAAACAAAACAACAAGACCGATTCCATCAGGAGACCGCCATGATCGCAACGACCGAGCTGCCAGGCCTGAAATTCGACTTGGGCGAAGACATCGAGATGCTGCGCGACACCGTGCGCAACTGGGCGCAGGCCGAACTGGCGCCGCGCGCGGCCGAGATCGACCGTACCGACCAGTTCCCGATGGA
>NZ_JBXANI010000064.1:0-5874 GCF_058801495.1 Cupriavidus sp. GW822-FHT03E04 | reverse complement strand
AGGTCGCGCCCGGCAATCACCGGCGGCTCGTCAAAACGCTGCCATTGCCATTCGGCACGATCGACGATGGCCTGGAAGTTGGCGAAGTAGAGCAGGTCCGCGCCGTTGAAGTCAGCATAGGGGCAAGGCAGGTACTCGGCCATGTGGCTGCCGAGGTGCCGTGCCCGCTCCAGGCCAAGATGGAAGGACCAGTCGCCCGCCCGGAAGCGCTTGGCCAGCGCGCCCATCTCCGCCGCCGCCGCGGGTGGCGGCCCGTCCGCCGGCAGGTTGAAAGCAGCCCTGACCACCGAACGATTGTCGCGTTCGCGCTCACGGCGGATAAAGGTGGACACCATCGATACCTCGGCCCGCCTGGCGCTTGGCCCGTCACCATCACCATCGCCATCGCGCCTCAGTGCATGCGTGCTGAAGTGGCGCGCGCCGGCCACCCGCATCAACTGCGTGTTCACCGAGAAGCCATCGTTCTCGCCAAGCGCTTCCAGCGATGCCTCCCGCAGCCGGATCGCGGTGAATGCGGCATAGGCCTTGTTGCCCTGCGCGTCCCGGAACGCCGGCAACGCCTGCCCGGACAGCGCCGCCAGCCCTTGCCAGTGCAGGTCGCCGCAAGCCTTGAGCAGCCAGTTCTCCGACAGGCCGGTATAGGACAGGTTCGGCATGCCGGCGACATAGCTTGTGCTCGCGCGGAACATGTCAGGCTGCCAGGGCTCGCGCGCCGAGCTTTTCGCTGACGATGGCCGCCAGGTATTCGGCATCGCGCGCAACGCCGGAGAAACGCCCGGAGCCCCAGGTGTGCAGCCACGGCAGCCCGAGGAAGTACAGGCCGTCCTGCGCCGTCACGCCGCGCACGTGGCCGGGATAGCCGCGCCCGTTGAAGACCGGCGCCTCCAGCCAGCTGAAATCCGGGCGAAAGCCGATGCACCAGACAATGGCGCCGATGCCCGCCTGCGCCAGGTCCAGCGCCCAACGCTCCTCGCCCGGCGACCATACCGGCGCATACGTGCTGGCGGGCGGGGCGGCGATGCCGTGCTTGTCGATGAACTTGTCGATGCTCGCGTTGATGCGGTTGTAGGTGTCGTCCGCATCGTCAAGGTTGGCTTTCAGGTTCGGCGTGAAGCGCAGCTTGCCGTCATGGAAATCCTCCAGCGCGCCGAACAGCTCCATGCCTTCGGTGGCGAACTTGCGCAGATCGATGTCGCGCCCGCCGTCGCGGCCCGTCACATAGTGATTGGTGTTGTCGCGCACGCCCTCGCGCAGCGGATGCTCCTGCACCGGCATGTCGTAGTACTGCATGTCAGCCAGCCAGTCCACCACGTCGCGGCCACGGTAGAAGCGCGCGCAGCGCGGCGCCTGGCCCACGGCCAGGAACACCTTGCGGCCCGCCAGGTGCAGGTCTTCGGCGATCTGCGCGCCGGACTGGCCGGAGCCCACCACCAGCACGCCGCCCTCCGGCAAGGCCTGCGGGCTGCGGTACTCGGAGGACTGGATCTGCCGGATGCCGGCGGGCAGGCGCTCCGCCATGCGCGGCACGATCGGCGTGTGATAGCCGCCGGAGGCCACCACCACCTGCCCGGCGGTGAAGTCGCCCTGCGAGGTGCAGACCAGATAGCCGCCCTGCTCCAGCGGCCTCACGCGCGACACCTCGGTGTGCTCCAGCACCGGCGCATTCACCATGCCGATAAAGCCATCGAGGTAGGCGGTGATCTCGTCCTTCTTCATGAAGCCGTGCGGGTCGTTGCCCTGGTAGGGATAGCCGGGCAAGGCGCACTGCCAGTTTGGCGTGACCAGGCAGAAGGCATCCCAGCGCTGGCTGCGCCAGGTGTGGGTGACGGTGTGCTTCTCGATGACGAGATGATCGATGCCGGCCTGCTTGAGGTAGTAGCTCATGGACAGGCCAGCCTGGCCGCCACCGACGATGATGACGCTGTAGTGCTGGGGGGAGGTGGCCTTGGTTTCGTTGCGGGTGTTAGACATGATGCGTCCTTCGTTGATTGCTGTGAGATGCGTTAGGGCTCTCAGATGCGGGCTCTTCAGATGCCGGTCTTCGAACTTCCCCGTGGGCTAATCCACCACTGGTTTGCTCCCCTCTCCCACGCAGTGGGAGAGGGGCCGGGGGAGAGGGTGGGCTCCTGCTCAGAGTGAGGGCCTGCGCCATTGCCACCGCCCGCCCTCTCCCCCGCCCCTCTCCCGCAAGCGGGAGAGGGGAGACCACAATTGGCTGAACTTAACGCCCGAAGCCGATCACGCGCACCGTGGCGCCAGGCTGGGCGCAAAAACGCGCGGCGGTGGTCTCGATCTGTTCAAGCTGGTCCATGGCAGAGGAGCAGGCATAGCCATACTTCGCCCTGACGCGCTCCGAGGCACTGCCCAGCGCCTGCCTGGCGATCGCCAGGAACTCGGCCAGCGCGTAGTCCCGTCCCGGGACAAAGAACTCGGTGACCACCGAGGACGGGGAATAACAGGTGACCTCGGTCTGATCGGGCCAACGTATGCGGAAATGCGTGACTGGCATGAGGGCTCCTCAGGCATCGATGTGGGTGGCATCCCGCGCTGGACAACCAGCCTGCGGGACGATAAATGCATCACGCGCGAAGTCCCACAGCAGCGCGGTTTCGCCGGCACCGCTGACAGAGATCTGCCGTGAATCGTCGATGACGCCGATATCCGCGCAGGCAATGTCCCGCGCCCTGAATCGCTCGCTCACACGCGCCACATCCTGCTCGCGCACGGCCAGCAGGAAGCCGTAGCTCGGAAACGCCGTGAGCCAGCGCGCCATCGGCACCCCCACGGGCGCCGGGATGCGGCCCAGGTCGATCCGCGCGCCCACGCCGGAACATTCCAGCAGCATCAGTGCCGTGCCCAGCGTGCCGGCCATGCTGATGTCCTTGGCCGCCGCGCACAGGCCGTCTTCGGCCAGCGCGGGCAGCAGTTCGAGATCGGCGCGCAGCCGCGCGGGCGGCGCCTCGGTGGAGGCGTTCCAGTACGGGTACGGCTCGGCAAAGGCGCCACGCAAATCGACCGCCATCAGCAACCGGTCGCCCGGGCGCGCCGCGAAACTCGATAGCAGGCGCCGCGCCCGCCCGACAATGGCCACCGCAAGCTGGGCCTGATCGCTGCGGGCATTGCTGTGCCCGCCGACGATCGGCACGCCATACGCCGCCGAGGCTGCCGCCATGCCCTTGAGCACTTCGGCGGCGTTGGCCACGCCGTTGCTCCAGATGGCGTCCACCACCGCCAGCGGGCGGCCGCCCATGGCATAGATATCGCTGACGTTGACCATCACCGCGCTGTAGCCCGCGAACCACGGCTTGGCATCGATGAAATCCCGGACCATGCCTTCGATCGCGAACAGCAGGTAGCCGTCATGATCGGCAATCGCGGCGCAATCGTCGCCCACCGCAACGGCCTGGCCGAGATCGCGCATGCCGCCCGGCAGCGCATTGCCCAGCGACGACAGCACGCCGGCAATATCGGTCTTGTGGCCAAAGCCACGGCTGGCGCGCAGGCTTTCCACGATCTGCGCGACGTTCATGTCCCGCTCCTGCCCAGCGTCGACAGGCCAATGCGCGGCGTCAGGCACGCCGGGTAGTAGTCCAGGTCCGCCTGCATCAGGTGGTGCGGGCGGCCAAGCAGCGTTTCCTCGGCCAGCACATCCCAATGCAAGCGGCGGAACAGCGGCACATTCTGGCTCTGCACATGCGCGAGGAATCGGGTGCAGCCCAGCCCGTTCGCGCTGCTCACCGCCAGCTTGATCAGCGTCGCGCCGATCTTGCCGTGGCTGCGGTATGCGGCGTGCACGGCCAGCCGTGAGCCAAACCACACGCCGGGCTCGGTTTCGTGGATGCGCACGGTGCCGACCACCCTCTGCGGCGCATCCGCCTCGCACTTCACCGCCACCAGCAGTTGGGCGGTGTCGTCGATCGCGTCGCGGTCGTCGTCAACAAAGATGCCCTGCTCATGGCAGAACACCGCCCGGCGCAGCGCCATGGCCTCGTCCGCCTCCCACTGCGCCCCGGCCCAGCGGATGCGGAACGTCGTGGCCGCGGGCACTTCCACACAGAGATCGTCGTTCATGCCGCCACCTCTTCATACGAAGACAGCGAGGAGCAGGCGCCGCACTTGCCGCAGCCCGCCTTGATATCCGCCGAGCGCATGCCCGCCGCGCTGATCATCGCGCCCAGCGGCTGGAGGATGGACTTCATGAATGCAGGCGGCGGCGCGGGATGGTCTTCCAGCGGCGTGCCGGTGATGGGCACAAAGGGCACCACGAAGGGATAGACGCCAAGCTCGACCAGTTCCTTCGAGATCGACAGGATGGTCTCAACGCTATCGCCGAGCCCGGCGAGGATATAGGTGCTCACCTGCCCCCGGCCAAACACGGCAACCGCGGCCTTGAACGCCTCCATATAGCGGCTGATCGGCACGGCCGCCTTGCCCGGCATGATCCGCGCGCGCAGAGCGGGCGTGACCACTTCCAGGTGCATGCCCAGCGTATCGATGCCGGAAGCCTTCATGCGCTCGAACCAGCGGTCGTCGTCCGGCGGCTCGCACTGCGCCTGGATGGGCAGGTCCACCGCCGCCTTGATGGCAAAGGCGCTTTCGCAAAGAATTGCGGCGCCGCGGTCCGGCGTGGGCGGCGTGCCGGTGGTCAGCACCATATGCTTGACGCCATCGAGCAGCACGGCGGCGCGCGCCACTTCGGCCAGTTGCTCCGGCGTCTTGCGCGCGATGGTGCGCCCCGCCGCGAGCGATTGCCCGATCGCGCAGAACTTGCAGGTCTTGCGCCGGCTCTCGTAGCGGATGCAGGTTTGCAGCACCGTGGTGGCCAGCACGTCCGCGCTGTGCAGCGTGGCGATGTGCGAGTACGGCACGCCTTCCATCGTCTGCAGCGCCGAGAAGCGCGGCGCTTTCGGAAAGCTGATGTTCGCAATCGGGATGGTGCCGCGCAGCAGCGCGCTGGTGCCCTTGCCATCCGGCGACGACGCCAAGTACGGCGAATGCCAGGCGGTATTGGTATGCACCGGCACCATGATGGTCACGCCATCCACGGTCACCGCCTTGTGGTCGGACGGGCCCGCGCCGCCGCGCCGGCTGGCGGCGCCCGCTGCCGGGTCCAGCAGGCGCAGCCCGACCGATTGCAGCTCGGTCCGAAGCTCAGTTACCGACAACCGGCTCAAGGCCGGCGTCATCGCGCTGGAGTTCATGGTGGGTGCTCCCGTGGTAGTTGGACAAGGCGGTGGCCATGGGCGATGCGGTCGCCGCCGGCCGGTCGTTGATGGCAAGGCTGAGCAATTCCGGCCGGGCGTAGTGCCCCACCGAATCCATCATTCGCTTGCGCTTGGTGATGAGCGACATATCCAGGTCCGCGATCACCATGCCCTCGCCCTCGCGCAGCGGCGGCGCCAGGTGCTGGCCCTCCGGCGACACGATGGCGGTGTTGCAGCCGCCGCGCAGCGCCTTTTGCAAGGCGGGGTCGGTAGTCACCGAGGCGATCTGCTCGTCGGTCAGCCAGCCAGTGGCGTTGACCACGAAGCAGCCGGATTCCAGCGCGTGATGGCGGATGGTGACTTCGATCTGATCGGCAAAGATGGGGCCCACCAGCGAGCCGGGAAACTGGCTGCAGTGGATTTCCTCGTGCTGGGTCATCAGCGCATAGCGGGCCAGCGGGTTGTAGTGCTCCCAGCAAGCCAGCGCGCCCACGCGGCCGATGGCGGTTTCGGCCACCTTCAGGCCGGCCGCGTCACCCTGGCCCCAGATCATCCGTTCATGGAACGTCGGCGTGATCTTGCGGCGCTTGAGCACCAGGCGGCCGTCGGTATCGAAAATGAGTTGCGTGTTGTAGAGACTGCCGTGGTCGCGCTCGTTGACGCCGAGCAC
>NZ_JBXANI010000063.1:0-5884 GCF_058801495.1 Cupriavidus sp. GW822-FHT03E04 | reverse complement strand
CGGCGGCCAACACAACAGACACCATGTGTTTGCTCGCTGGCGACAAACGTCCGCCTCATGCGGCGCGCACGGCCGGAGCGATGAAGACATGGGGGAGTTGTGCTACGAGCGCCGCCTGGAAAGCGCGCAATGAGATCCGCAGCGAAGCGCGAGCAGCACGCGTCATGCGGCGCAGCGAAAACAGCGCGAACCCGAATGAACGACCGGGGTTACTTCACGTAGATCGTGATCTTCTTGGAGTAGATCGGCGGGTTGTGCGGAATGTGCTTGTCGTCGGCCATCAGCAGTTGCAAGGTATGTTTGCCCGGCGGCAGCTCGATCGTGGTCTCGGTCTCGCCGGCGCCGAAATGCAGATGGTTGCGGTCGTTCGGGATTTCCTTGTCCATGGGCGGCAGGTCGGTATCGATCAGCAGATGGTGATGGCCGCTGTTCGGAAACTTCACGCCGCGCGGCGCCACGCCCATGCCGCGCAGCCCGAACCACACCTTGATCGGCTTGCCCGCCGGCAAGACCTGGTTGTTGTTGGGAAAGCCGATATACAGGTAGGCATGGGCGGGCGCGGGCGTGGCGTCCGCGCTTGCGCCGCTCGGCGTGCCACCGATCAGAAGCAGGCTGGCGGCGAGCGCAGCAGCCGGAATGAGCTTACGCATGGACTGTCTCCCGTATCGTGCCGCCGGCCCGGCGGCCCGGGGCCTTATCGAACGGTGATGGTGATCTTCTTGGAGTAGATCGGCGGGTCGTGGGGCTTGTGATCCTTGTCGCCGAGCAGCAACTGCAAGGTGTGCTTGCCCGGCGGCAACTCGATCCGCGCCTCGGTCTCGCCGGCGCCGAAGTGCAGGTGGTTCCGGTCATTCGGAATCTCCTTGTCCATCGGCGGCAGGTCCGTGTCAATCAACAGGTGGTGGTGGCCGACATTGGCCATGTCGACGCCCTTGGGGGCGATCCCCATATTGCGCAGGCCCATGCGCACCCAGAATTTTCCGCCATCGATCACGGCGCCGTCGGGCGGCCAGATGATGTAGACCTCGGCATTGGGTGGGGACGTCGTGGACAACGAGATCGAAGGCAACGGAGCCAGCAGCGACGCTGCCAATGTGCCGAGCACGGTTCGCCTGTGCATACGTTAGCCCTCCCGAACAGCTTGTCTCGAAACGCGGTGAATTCTTGCTATTGGTGCTTGGCTTTTGGCTGATTCGTTGATTGGCTTCAGGCCGGCGCGCTGCATTTCGTCATCCAATTTCGTCATTCAGCTTAGAACGGAAAACAGCAAAAAGATACTTGGCGATACCCTGCGCCGCGCCGGTGCCGCGCGGTTGTGAGCTTGCTACGCCACCCGGCGTTGCGAAGCACCTCCGGATTCACAATCGCTGTGCTATGGTTGATTGAGCCAGCCCAGTGCCGCTAGCGCTGCATCACGTCGGCGCAAAGGACAAGGCGGGCCGGCCAGGTGATGGCCGGGCATCATCGCTCTCGCGTGCCGCGTCACGCCGTTGGCACGTGGACCGCCGATGCACTTCGGCGCCGTACGAACAAGGCCTGCATATGTGGCGAAAATTCCTTGTCGTGTGCCTGCTCGGGTTGGCTGCGGTCGTGCGGGCCGAAGCCGGTATCGACACGCCAACCCTCCCCCCCGAGGCAAGGCACCCGGCCGCCGCCCCCGCGAGCGCTCCGGGCAGGCGCCTCGCCCTGGTCATCGGCAACGGCGCCTATGTGGACGAGCCGCTGCCCAACGCCGCCAATGACGCCCGGGCAATGCGCCGCACCTTGGCCGCGCTCGGCTTCGACGTCATGCTCCGCGAGAACCTGGACCGGGAAGGCATGGCGCGCGCGCTTGCCGAATTCCAGCAGCGCCTGCAGGCCGGCGGCACGGGGTTGTTCTATTTCGCGGGGCACGGCATCGAGGTCGCGGACACCCCGGTGATGATTCCCGTCGATGTGGGCAGCCGCACACCTGGCCGCTTGCTCACCGCGGGCACCGGGCTTGACGCAGTACTGGCCAGCATGTCGGCGCCAAGGCCGGACATGCTTAACGTGGTGATCCTCGATAGCTGCCTGGACAACCCCTATCGCGGCAGTGCCGTCAAGCCGCCCGCCGCCCCCGCCAACACGCTGATTGCCTATGCCACGGCCCCCGGCGCCGTGGCAGCCGAGGGCGCGCGGCACGGCGCGTTCACCGGCGCCCTGCTGCGCACGATGCGCATACCCGGCCTTGATGCCGAGGCCGCCCTGCGCCGGGCCGGCGAAATGGTGAGCCAGCACACCGGGCGGCGGCAGCAACCGTGGCTATCATCGTCGTTATCCGCCCCGCTCCGATTCGCGGCGAACGCCGCGGCCACCGGCGAAAACGACAACGACACGGACACCGTCAACGACAAGGACAACGCACCCTTCACGCTCGCGCACAGGCAAGCCCATCCGCTGATCCTTGCGCAGCATCGCGGCATCCTTCCCAAGGACAGCGACGAGCAGTACGAGCTCAGCTTCTGGGACTCCATCAAGAACAGCAATTTCGCAAGTGACTACGAGGCCTACCTTAAGGCCTATCCGAACGGCCGCTTCGCGCCGCTGGCGCGCGCCAGGATCGAGCGGCTGCGCGCGGCCGGGCCGCCTGCCGAGCGTGCTCGCACGCCAGGCGCCTCATCCGGGCAAGCCACCGCGCAAGGCACCGTCACGCCGCCGCCAGCACGCGCCCAGTCCGGCAAGGTGCAGGCGCCGCCTGCCGCGCCATCACCAACCGCGCCTGCCGCATCCACTCCACCCGCCCCGGCCGCAAGCGCGCCTGCACCCGCCACGCAACGAGCTGCCGCGGCCGGCGCCGTGACAGTCGAGATCAAGCCGGGCGAGGTCAAGGACTGCCCGGCCTGTCCCGTGCTGCACAGCCTGCCGGCGGGCAGCTTCACCATGGGCAGCAACGGCGGTGACCCGACCGAGAAGCCGCCGCATCACGTCACCATCGGCCAGCCCTTCGCGATCGGCAAGTACGAAGTCACGGTGGAACAATGGGGCGCCTGCGCTGATGCGGGGGCATGCCAGCGCATCGCCACTGTCGCCAACGCACCCAGGAACGCCCCCGTGCGCGATGTGAGCTGGGACGATGCCCAGCAGTACGTCGCCTGGCTGAGCAAGGTCAGCGGCAAGCACTACCGCCTGCCGACCGAAGCCGAGTGGGAGTACGCCGCCCGGGGCGGCACCACGACGCTCTACTGGTGGGGCGACCAGATGCGCAAAGGCACGGCCAACTGCAAGGACTGCGGCGAACCGTGGAATGCCGACGCGCCCGCCAACGTCGGCTCCTTTGCCGCCAATGGCTACGGCCTCCACGACATGAACGGCAGCGTGTGGGAATGGGTCGCCGACTGCTGGCATATCTCCTACAAAAACGCGCCTGCCGACGGACGCGCCTGGGACGAGCCCGGCTGCGGCGTGCGCGTGATCCGCGGCGGCTCATGGCATGAAGGCGCGAGCTATATGCTCTCCTCCACCCGCTTCAAGTACAGCGCGAGCGTACGCCAGTCGCAAAACGGCTTTCGCGTCGTGCGGGACCTGAAGTAGCCGCTGCCAATGGCGCCTTGCCTGGCTAGCGCGGGTTGGTGGATATCTGCACCATGTCGGCACCGATGTGGCTTTCTCCGTGCTTCGCCGCCATCGGACCCAGCTGCCTGTCGAGCGCGCGCAGGTAGTCCTGCCTGGGCTCCGACTCGGGGCGCAGCGCGTCGAACAGCGGCGCAGGCGTGGTGATCAGCACGATCAGCTCCGTGCCGAACGGCTTCGAGATCACCCAGTCCCCGAGGCTGCCCACGGCAGCGGTGTAGCTGGCGGGTGCCTGGTTGGCCTTGGCGCGCTGGCTTGGCACCATATGCACGACCTTGCCATCGGCCATGTAGTAGTCGACGTAGACATAGGTGTCGTAAGGCGGCGTGGTGATATCCACGATCAGTGGCGTTCCCTCCGTGAGTTGCGCGCCGGGCGCCCGGGTACGGATCGTGGTCAGCGCGGTTGCGCTGCGGCGCCCCGACCAGTATGGCGAGATCAGCTTGACCACGTCGCACTTGTCATCGCCCAGCGTCTGCACGTCCAGGTTTAGCGTCTGCACGCCGGGCACCGCGCCCAGTTCGTCTTTCAGGCGCTTGATGCCAAAGCGCTCCGCCACGTAGCCACGCACCTGCAGTACATGGTCCTGCCCGGTGGCCGACAGCAGCGAGCAAGGCGCGCGTGCCAGCACCGGCGCCACGGCCTGCATGGAGAGCGTGCGCTCGGGCCGGGCTTCCTCGCTCGGTCGCGCCGGCGGCGGCGAGCCCGGCGCGGCGGATGGCGTCACTGCGGCTTGGGGAGTGGCGGATACCACCGCGCTTGACGCGGATTGCGCCGCAGGCTGCTGTCCCTCCTGCGCGGTGCGCGCGCGCCACACGTAGTAACCCAGCCCGCCCGCCAGCAGCACACCGGCCACCGACGCAGCGCCAAGCTTGGCCATTGGCATGCCACCGTGGCGCTCGGTGCCCATGTCGGCCAGGAAACGCGCCACGGTAGGCGTGCGCGTCGCGCGATCGAAAGACAGCGCCGCGCGCAGTGCACGCCACTGCCCGCGGCTTAGCACCTTGGGGCGCTGTGGCTTGAGGCCGGCGCCGCGCGCCTGGTTGGCCGACAGCCGCTCATAGGGGTGCCTGCCGGTCAGCAGTTCATAGGTCACGCAGGCCAGCGCGTAGATGTCGTCGCGCGGATCCGGCTCGCGATGCTCGAACATCTCGGGGCTGGCATAAGCGGGGGTCATGCCGCCGAGCGTGCCGGGGTCGAACACGGTCGGGTCCGCGTCGTCCGCCGGTTGCTGGAAGACGCGCGCGATGCCGAAATCGATCACCTTCACTTCGCCGCTATCGGTGAGGAAGACATTGGCGGGCTTGAAGTCGCAGTGGACGAAGCCGCGCTCGTGCGCATAGGACAAGGCCCGGCCCATGCCGGTGATGATCGGCAGCGCCTTGGCGTAAGGCATGCCGGCAAAGTCTGGCGCGCGCAAGACACGATTGAGCGACTTGCCCGACAGGTACTCCATGGTCAGGTAGACCACCGAGCCATCGCGGTCGAAGTCATAGACCGTCACGATATTGCGGTGCGCCAGCGTCTGCGCCTTGCGCGCCTCGCGCTGCAGTGCGATCAGCGATTTCGGATGACCCCGGAACTGCACATTGAGGACCTTGATGGCGATGTACGGCTTGCGGTCCGAGGCCTCGAGCTTGCGCAGGTCGAGCGCCTTGTAGACCGTCCCCATGCCGCCCACGCCCAGGCACTCCTCCAGCACGAAGCGGCCATTCAAGGTATCGCCCACCCCTTTGGTCTGCTCCGCCCCGGCAATCGCCTGATCGCTCGCGGGCGCTTGCGATGGCAGGGAAGGCGCGGACGCCATGCCAGCGTGGCCAGTCTGCACGCGGGTTTCCTCGCCGCCATCCTCGAACTGGGTTGCCCCGCGGCGCTCGATGCGCCGCAACACCTCTTCATAAACGCCAGGCGGCAGCGGGAAGCGGGTGTTCTCCTCGCTGAGCATGTCCGCTAGCTGCGTGGCGCTTGCCTGGTCCGCGGCCAAGGTGCTGTCAATGCGGGCCAACAGTTCGTCGTGCGACAGACCACCGCTTTGGAAGGTACGTATCAGGTCTGGAATGCTAGGCATCGATGCAGCCACGACGTGATTGCGCGAAGTTGCGCATTGAGCGCCCACTCGCCCGTCTACAGCGAGTACCTGCCCACGATGGATACTAGTGCGCACTCACGCCAATCGCAAACCCCTCGTGCTTTGCATCAACGCCGGCAAGCCAAGCCAGCGGCACGATGGCGCCGCAAGAGCCACTACCTGTCGCACATGCGCGAACACCCGGTGTTGCTGTGTTGGCCGCCA
>NZ_JBXANI010000062.1:0-6291 GCF_058801495.1 Cupriavidus sp. GW822-FHT03E04 | reverse complement strand
ATCCGGGTCGCTTCTTTGCCTACTTTCTTGGCGAGACAAGAAAGTAGGTCGCCTCCCCGCAGGGGAGGTGAAACTGCTGTTGCCCTTGACCTTCAGCCGTTGCAGCTGAATTTGCAGTTGCAGTTGCAGTTGCAGTTGCAGTTAAACCCCTCCCCCCCCAACCTTAACCTCCACTGCCGCCACCCGCGCAGCATGCACCCGATCCTTAATCAACCCAGGATCCCCAGCACACTCCCGCGCCACGGCCCCGGCGTCCACCGAAGCCGCCGCCTCCAGCGCCATCATCAACCGCGCCGTCTGCGGATACTCCCGGTCCTCAAACCCAAGCCGTCCCCGCGCATCCGCCTCGCATGCCTGCAGCACTTCAGCAAACCGCGCCGGCTTGCGCAACGCATCGCACCGCTCCAGCAATCGCGTCAGCGCAGCCGCGCCAAACGCCTCGGAGCGATGGATATTGCCATGCTCGCGCGCCACCACCACAGCCAGGTCACGGCAGTCAGTCGGCACGCGTAACCGCTTGCAAACCGCCTCCAGCAATGCCACGCTGCGCTGCTCGTGCCCGATATGACGGGGCAGCACATCCTCGGGCGTGGTGCCCTTGCCCAGGTCGTGCATCAGCGCGGCAAAGCGCACCGGCAGCGAGGTGCCCATCGCGGCGGCGGTATCCACGACCATCATCACGTGCACGCCGGTATCCACCTCCGGGTGGTAGTCGGCCCGCTGCGGCACGCCCCATAGCCGGTCCAGCTCGGGCAGCAGCCGCGCCAGCGCCCCGCATTCGCGCAGCACTTCGAACATGCGCGAGGGCCGTGCCTCCATCAGGCCGCGCGCGAGTTCCTGCCAGACGCGTTCGGCCACCAGTGCGTCGACCTCGCCGGCTTCCACCATCCGGCGCATCAGCACCAGCGTCTCGGGGGCTACCGTGAAATCAATGAAACGCGCGGCGAAGCGCGCCACGCGCAGGATCCGCACCGGGTCTTCGGCAAAGGCGTCCGACACATGGCGAAACAGCCGTGCGGCAAGGTCGCGCTGCCCGCCATAGGGATCGATCACAGGGCCCGTGAGCGCGCCGTCATCGCCCACCGCCTGCGCCATGGCGTTGATGGTGAGGTCGCGCCGCACCAGGTCGTCTTCCAGCGTCACGTCCGGCGCGCAATAGAACGAAAAGCCCTTGTATCCTGCCGCGGTCTTGCGCTCAGTGCGGGCCAGCGCGTATTCCTCCCGGGTCCTGGGATGGAGGAAAACGGGGAAATCCTTGCCTACCGGCTTATAGCCCTGGGCTTCCATCTCGGCCGGGGTTGCGCCCACCACCACATAGTCGCGGTCCTGGCTCGACAAGCCCAGCAGGGCGTCGCGAATGGCGCCGCCTACGGCATACACCTGCATGGACGAGCTCAATGGTTGATCACGACCGCATCGGCGCGATCGGGGGTGAGGCGGTAGGGCTCGTCGGAGGCGAGGAAATCGCGCTCCTCACGGGCATCGGCGATCCACGCCTGCATGGCCGGCAGCGCCAGGATAAAGTCCGCATATTGCTTGGCGGCCTCCGGCAGGTGGATGCCATAAGTGGCAAAGCGGCTGACGACCGGCGCGAAAAATGCGTCGGCAATGGTGAACGCGCCAAACAGGAACGGCCCGGCGGCAGCATGGCGCGCGCGCAGGTCCGACCAGATCGCGGCGACACGGTCCACATCGCGCTGCACCGCCACGTTCCAGCCCATGCCGGGCAGCACCGCGGTGACGTTCATCGGCAGCTGGCTGCGCAGGTTGCCGAAGCCAGAATGCATCTCCGCGCAGATCGAGCGCGCATGCGCACGCTCGGCACGGTCGGCCGGCCAGAGCCGCTTCTCGGGAAAGGACTCGGCCAGGTATTCGGCAATCGACAGCGAGTCCCACACCGAGACATCGCCATCGACCAGCACCGGCACCTTGCCAGTGGGCGAGTGCTTCGCAACCGCTTGCTCAAACCCGGCCACGAACAAGCGTACCTTGACCTCTTCGAACGCAATGCCAGCCTGCCGCATCAGCAGCCAGGGGCGCAGCGACCAGGAAGAGTAATTCTTGTTGCCGATGACGAGCTTCATCGCAAAATCCTTGCAGGGAAACGTGGGGGAGCGCGCGCGGGGCCGGGGCAAGCCCGCAGCGCGAAGCGTGCGCACGCAAGCGCACGCCGGCGAGCGAACCATTGTAGCCAGCCGCGCCAAGCGCCTCCAAGCGAATTACGCTCGCAGCGATGTGAATCCTGGTCACATGCGAAGGGCAAAACCCGGCCGGGCAGCCTGCCGCTCAACGATACCCGCTGCGCCGCAGTCCCAGCATCTGGCTCTCGTGCCCACGGCCCGCCAGCACATCGGTCATCACCACCTCCAGCCCCACCGGCTGGCCCAGCCCAAGCTCGGGCGCGATCGGCCCCCGCATGACATTGTCGAGCCGCATGGAGTCCAGGTTGTCGCGCGACATCACCGGCGCGCCCGGCATGTATTCGAGGATGGCTGCCTGCACGCGGGCCAGGGCGTCGGGCAGGTGCAGGACCGGGCGCGGGTGGCCGCTGGCGCGGCCCGCAAAACGCACCAGCTCCTCCAGCGTATAGACCTGCGGCCCCGCCAGGTCGTAGGCGCGGCCGATAGTGTCCCGCGTCGCCATGGCGTTGACCATGACCTGCGCCACGTCCTCCACGTACACCGGCTGGAACCTGGCATGCGCGCAGGCGAGCGGCACTACGGGCGCCAGTTGCTGCATATGGGCGAACAGATTGAGGAAATGGTCGTCGGGGCCGAATATCACGGACGGACGGAAGATGGTCCAGTCCAGAGCGCTCTCGCGCACCACGCGCTCGCCGTCGCCCTTGCTGCGCAGGTACATCGACGGGCCGGCGCTATCGGCGCCCAGCGCGCTCATGTGCAACAGCCTGCGCACGCCAGTGCTGCGGCAAGACTCGACAATGCGCCGCACGAGGTCTACGTGGGCGGCGGCAAAAGCCGCGCCGTAGGGCTCGGCGCGTTCGCCATGGAGAATGCCGACCAGGTTCACCACGACGCCGTCGGTGCCCAGCGTGCCAATGGCGGTGTTCAGCGCAACATCGTTCCTCACGTCCAGCTCGATCACCTCGACGCGCGGCAACAGCAGCAGGTGCTGCGCATGCTCGGCGTCGCGGGTAGCGGCCACGATGCGCTCAGGGTCCAGAGGCGGCTCCACGACGGTGCCCGGCTCCAGCGGCGTGGCCGACGCGGTGGCAACACCTGCCAGGCGGGCTACCAGGTGGCTGCCGACAAAGCCGGCCCCTCCGATCACTAGAACGTTGCTGGTCTGCATGGATCTCTCCGCGGCAAGGGACGACTGGCGCACGCTCCAGGGCTGGAGCACGCGCCGGCTACCGCATTGGCCTGCAGACCGCGCTGCCTTGAAGGCGTTAAAACCTCAAGGCAGGCTGGTGGTGGTGATCTGCGACGGCGACACCACGCCCAGGCGATCCTTGAGCGACTGCGGCCGGCCGCTCATCAATGCAGCATAGTACGTGGCGTTCGACAGCACATTCTTCACATAGGTCCGGGTCTCCGAGAACGGAATGGTCTCGGCGAAGATCGCGCCCTCGACCTGGCGCGGCAAGCTGGAGCGCCAGTTCTTGGGACGGCCCGGGCCGGCGTTGTAGGCGGCCGAAGCCAGCGTCCAAGAGCTGTCCAGGTCCGTCAGCACCATGCTCATATAGTTGGTGCCGAGCTGGATGTTGATATTGGGATCGCTCATCATCGAGGGCGAGAAGTCGGTCATGCCGATCTTGCGCGCAACCCACTTGGCGGTCGCCGGCATCACCTGCATCAGGCCATGGGCGCCGGCGGACGAGCGCGCGTTCATGATGAAGCGCGACTCCTGGCGCACCAGCCCATAGGCCCACGCCATATCCAAGCCCACGTCATCGGTGGCGCGCTGCATGATGTCGCGGTACGGCATCAGGAAGCGCAGCGAGAAGTCATGCTCGGCCTGGGTGCGGTCCGCGGTGTTCACGGCGCGGTCCAGCAGTTCGATGCGGCGGGCGTAGTCGGCGGCGGCCAGCAGCTGGCGGTCGGTCATGCCGCGCAGTTCCCAGTTCCATTCACGATTGCCTTCGAAGCGCAGGTTCAGGTCATAGAACTTCTGCGCGCGCAGGAAGCCCGGGCGGGTGCGCATGGCATTGACCTCGGCATCGCTGACCTGCGTGCGTGCCGGCAGCACGATGCGGTTGCCCAGTTCCTCGCTGGCCAGCTGGCCGTAGAAGTTGAACTGGCCGGCGATCGACTGGAACTGCTTCTCGGCCTCGGCGCCGCGGTTGTCCGCCTTGAGCGCGCGCCCGTACCAGTACGTCCAGGCCGGATCCTTGGCGCGCAGCTCGGGGCGCATCAGCTCCACTGCCTGGCGCACCTGCTTCCAGTCGCCCTGGCGCAGTGCGGCGCGCACGCGCCATTCCTGCGTTTCGTCGGACAGCCACTGGTTACCACCCAGGTCCATCTGGCGGCGGTAGTAGCCGGCCGCCTCGGGTGCAAGCTTCTTGGCGGCGTACTGGCCGACCACGCCCCAGCTGGCGCCCTGCTCGTCGCGCGACAAGCTGCCGGCGTTGGCGCTCAGGTAGGCCGCGGCCTGGGAGGGATCGTTGCGCGCCATCTTGACCACGGTGGCGAGCGTGTTGCTGTCGCCGCGCGCGTCCGGCGCGGTGGCGGCGATGCGCCCGGCCAGCGTCACATAGTTCTGTTCCAGCGCCTGGCGTGCCTGGAAGGCCACGTCGCTCGGCTCGATCTGCCTGCTTTGGGCCAGGTAGCCGATCAGGTCGACACAGCCTTCGCCGTAGTAGCGCGGATCGCTCAGCGCCGCGCGTGCGTCCGCCGCCACGTTCTGGCCCTTGAGCGCGCGTGACAGCAACGCGTAGCACTCGACCTGCGTATCGTCCTTGAGCACGAACTGCGGGTATTCGGCGTCGAAATTGGCCCAGTCGCGCTTCTTGCCCAGCACCAGCAGCCAGTCGTTGCGCATGCGGTCGGCAATGGCCTCGCCCTTGTAGCGCTGCAGGAAGGCACGCACCTGGTCGTCAGGGGCGTCGATGCGGGCCAGGCCGCTGGCGTCGAACATCTGCGGCTTAATGCGGAAGTACTCGACGTAAGACGAGATCGGGTAGTCCACCAGCGTGGCCGAGATGGCGTCGGTGCGTGCCACGTCGTTTTTACGCGCGGCTTCGCGCAGCGCCACGAAAGCGTCGTCGGGGTTGCTCGGGATAGCGAGCGACTGCGATTGGGGTTGCGGCTGGGGCCGTTTCTGCGCAAATACCGGCGTGGCAAGCACTGCGCACGCGATCGCCGCCAGGGCGGCCTTGGCCACACGCTGCGGATATACTCCCTTCGGCATTCTTCTTCCTTGTTGTGACGGCCGGACAACACCTTTCGAGGGCGTGCATCCGACCGTGCAATGTTGGGTCAACAGCAGACATTATCCCACGCAGCCATGCCAAGCGACGACGTTCGCAGCCCCTCCGGCGCGCCCGGAAAGCCCGACTCCAGCGTGCCGCGAGCGGCACTGCGGCGCCAGTTGCTGGCGCTGCGCGGCGCATTGCCGCAGCGCCCCGCCGCCGACGCCGGCATCGAAGCCGCGCTGGCCGCCCTGCTGGAGCGCTTGCCCGTGCATCGCCTGGGCTTCTACTGGCCGATCCAGCAGGAGTTCGACGCCCGTGGCGTGGTCTCGCGCTGGCTGGCCGGCGCCCCCGCGCGGCAAGCGGCCCTGCCGGTGGTAAGCCGGCCGGGCGCGCCGCTGGATTTCCACCAGTGGGAACCGACCACGCCGATGGTTGCCGGGCATTACGGCATTCCCGTGCCCGATGGCACGCCGCCCTTGCTGCCAGACGTCCTGCTGATTCCATGTGTCGGTTTCAGCGGGGATAAGTTCCGCCTGGGCTATGGCGGCGGGTTCTACGACCGCACGCTGGCGGCGCTGGCCGCCAGCGGGAACGCGCCGGTGGCGATCGGCATCGGGCATGAGGCCTGCCGGATTGCGTTGGTGCCGCAGGAGCATGATTTGCCGATGGATTGGGTGGTTAGTGAGGGGGGGGTGTTTTGAGGGATATGGGATGTGTCTTCATCCTATTGGGGGGGTGGTCGCTGTTTCTTTGAACGGCGATGGCGTTCGCACCCAAAAGCCATACGACATCCCCCTGCGGGGTTGGTCGCTGTTTCTTTGATCGGTGTTGGTTTTTGCACCCAAAAGCCATACGACATCCCCCTGCGGGGGCTGCCGGTCACTTTTCTTTGACCGGCAAAGAGGGTGAGGACAAAT
>NZ_JBXANI010000061.1:0-6534 GCF_058801495.1 Cupriavidus sp. GW822-FHT03E04 | reverse complement strand
GCCGACGCAAAGAAGAGTGACCGGCAGCCCCCGCAGGGGGATGTCGTATGGCTTTTGGGTCCAAAAACCAACGCCGCCCCCTTACCCCTTCCCCCCTACCCCCTACCCCCTACCCCCTACCCCCTACCCCCTACCCCCTACCCCCTACCCCCTACCCCCTACCCCCATGGCATCGTAATCGACTTCAGATTAGTAAAACTCTTGATCGCCTCCTGCACCCCTTCCTTATACCCAAGCCCCGAATCCTTGATCCCGCCAAACGGCGTCAGCTCGATGTAGTGGTCAAGTTTTTTCGGACAGGCTGATAGGTTGTTTTGCTTCTGGCTTGGCCTCGTAAGCGGCAGGCGAGACATAGCCAAGGGTTGAGTGCAAGCGCACAGGGTTGTAGAAGCCGACGATGTACTGGGTAATGTCGCGTCGTGCCTCCGCGTGATTGGCATAGCGCCGCTGCCACACCCGCTCCATCTTCAGGTTCAGGAAGAAACGCTCCATCGGCGAGTTATCCCAGCAGTTGCCTTTGCGGCTCATGCTGCAAACGATGCCGTGGCGCGCCAGCATGGCCTGGTACTCGGCACTGGCGTACTGACTGCCTCGATCCGAATGGAGCACCAGCCCCCGCGCCGGCCGACGCTGCTGTAGCGCCATTTCCAGCGCTGACATGATCAGGGCCGTCGGCATGGCCGGCGCCATGGCCCAGCCGACCACCTTGCGTGAGTACAGATCCAGCACCACCGCCAGGTACAACCAGCCCTGGGCAGTGCGGATATACGTGATATCTGAGACCCAGGCCCGGTTTGCCTGCGGCACATCAAATTGCCGATCCAGCACATTTTTCGCGACAGGTTGATCGTGTTTGCTGTCGGTCGTCGCGACAAACTTGCGTTTCCAGGTCGCACGCAGCCCAGCCTCCTGCATCACCGTACGGACCCGCTGACGGCCAATTTTGATCCCTTGGGCCCGGACCGCATGCATCAGCCGTCGGCTGCCATAACTGGCGCCGCTGGCGGCAAAGGCTGCTTTCACATGGGCCCGCTGCCGCAACTTCGGCGCGCCCGGCAAGGCGCGCCGGTCAGCGTAATAGCCAGCTCGGCTGACGCCCAACACCCGGCACGCCGAACTGACGGAGACAGCCTTCTCTTGCAGGTGGGTTACCACCCGATAACTCACTTGAGCTCTCGTGCAAAGAAGGCTGAGGCCTTTTTTAGGATGCTATTGTCCTCCCGCAACTGCCGGTTCTCAGCCTCCAACTGCCGAATGCGCTGCTGCTCAGGCGTCAGCGGCTTGCCGATCCCAGCACCGCCCGCCAGCTCCGAATCGTATTGCGCCAGCCATCGCCGCACTGCCGTCTCGCCAAGCTCCATCGTCCGGCAAACCTCGCCCACCGATAGCCCCTGGTCTTTCACCATCCGTACTACTTCCAGCTTGAAGCTGGCATCAAATTGTCGGCGTTGTCTTCTCATCTGTTTCCTCGTCGATATGGATTGTCACCCTATCGACCTGTCCGAGGAAATTAGACCACTGCACGATACGATAGCCCGGCACTTCCCACAGGTTGACCGTTCCCACCTGCAACTCATCGGCAAAGCGCGCAAAGTCGTCCATCCGGTTAGTGCATACACCCGAGGACAATCCAAACGCGGTGCCGTTGGAAATCCGGATGGCGTCATCGATATCGCGGAAGGTAATGATGGGCGAGACCGGGCCGAAGGTTTCCTCCCGCACCACCGTCATGGCGGGATCCACGCGATCGATCACGGTGGGCGAGTAGCGCGCGCCGTCGCGGTGGTTGCCGAGCACCAGGCGGGCGCCCTGCGCAACGGCTTCTTTCACGCGGGACTCGAACAGCGCGGCGGCTTCGGCGTCGATCACGGTGCCCATGTCCACGGTGCGGTCCATGGGATCGCCGTATTTCCATGCCCGGGTCTTTTCCACCACCAGCTCGGTGAACCGGTCCGCCACGGCCTGGTGCACCAGCATGCGCTTGACGGCCGTGCACCGTTGCCCGGAGTTCTTGTACGAGCCCTGCACCGCCAGGTCGGTGGCGCGCTCCAGGTCGGCATCGTCCATCACGATCAGCGGATCGTTGCCGCCCAACTCCAGCACCACGCGCTTGTAGCCGGCCTTGTTGGCGATGTACTTGCCGATGCCGACGCCACCGGTGAAGGTGACCAGATCCACCGAGGGGTGGGTGATCAGTTCGTCGGCGATCTCGCGCGGATCGCCCGTGACCACCTGCAGCATCTGCGGCGGCAAGCCGGCTTCATAGAGGATATCGGCCAGGTAGTAGGCGGACAGCGGCACCTTCTCCGAGGGCTTGAGCACCATGCGGTTATTGGTGGCGATGGACGGCGCCACCTTGTGCGCGACCTGGTTCATCGGATGGTTGAACGGCGTGATGGCGCAGATCACGCCAAGGAACGGCGAGCGCTGGGTCATCACGCGGCGCTTCTTGCCGTGCGGGGTCAGGTCGCACGAGAACAGCTGGCCGTCATCGCGCAGGGTTTCATTGGCGGCAAAGCCAAGCACATCGGCCACGCGGCCGATCTCATACAGCGAATCCTTCTTGCACAGCCCGGACTCCAGCGTGATCAGGTCGGACGCCTCCTCCACGCGCTCGCGCAGCAGCGCGGCGGCGCGGTTGAGGATGGCGGCGCGCTCGAAGCGGGTCAGCGTGGAGCGGTAGGCGCGCGCCACGGCAAACGCTTGGCGCACGTCTTCCACGCTGGCCATCGGCACGGTCCCGACCAGCGAGCCGTCGTACGGGTTGCACACTTCGATCACGCGCTCGCGCATGACCTTCTTGCCATCGATGCGCAGCGCTTCGGCGCGGAAATGCGGGCTGACCTGGCCGGTGGAAAACTTGGGGGCGTTCATGTCGGTTCTCGCGTCAAGAGTTCGGGACGGATACGTATCGGGCAGCGCTCAGTGCAGGTGATTGAGCGCAACGTCGAAGATGTCGAAGTTGCGCAGCTGCGCCTTGCCGGGAATGCCCGCCGTGGCGCGATTGAACACCAGCGGCACGGTCTGCTCCGACACGCCGCCGTGGGAGCGCAGCGGTGCGTCCAGCCCCGACAGGTCGTGGCGGCTCTGGCTGGTGCCCAACACCACGTGCTTATCGCTGACGATCACCAGGTCACCCACGCGGTCCGGCGGCAGCTCGAATCGCGCGCAGGCTTCGGCGTTGTCGAGCACGCTTTCGATACCCGGCAGGGCCGCCAGCTTGCCCTTGAGCGCGACGCAGTCGACATCTTCCGGCAGGTAGACGGTGGCATAGGAGCCAAGCGCGCCGTGGTGCACCACATAGGGATCGGTGATCGGCAGGATCACGCGCGCGCCGCCGGCTTCCACGCCACGGCCGAGCCAGTTGTCGAACTGGTCCTGCAGGTAGATCACGTTGGGGGCCTTGGTGGCGTCGTCGTGCTTGGCGTTCATGCCGTGGTCGGCGGTCAGCGCCAGCACGCAGCCGAGCGCGTCGAGCTGCGCCAGGTACTTGTCCATCATGGCGTAGAACGCATTGGCGCCGTCCGAGCCGGGGGCGAACTTGTGCTGGATGTAGTCAGTGGTGGACAGGTACATCAGGTCCGGCCGGCGGGTTTCCATCAGCCGCACGCCGGCGGCAAAGACAAACTCGGACAGCTCGGCGCTGTACACGCTCGGCACCGGCATGCCGACAAGGTCCAGCACGTTGTCGATGCCGTTGTCCTCCAGCGTGGCCTGGTCGGCCTTCTCCGAGGAGAAGCAGATGCCGCGCATGCCATGGCCGAGCAGCCGGCGCAGCTTGTCCTTGGCGGTCACCACCGCCACGCTGGCGCCAGCATCGGCAAAGGCGGCCAGGATGGTGCCGGCGCGCAGGTACTTGGGGTCGTTCATCATCACTTCCTCGCCGCGGCCACCGTTGGCGCTGCGATCGAAGAAGTAGTTGCCGCAGATGCCGTGCACCGCCGGCGGCGCGCCGCACACGATGGACAAGTTGTTCGGGTTGGTGAAGGTGGGCACCACGCACGCCCCGCGAAAGTTCGCGCCCTCGGCCAGCAGCCGTTTCAGGTACGGCGCGCGGCCGCTGGCGGCGGCGGCTTCCAGGTAATCGAATTCACATCCGTCCACGCAGACCACCACCACGGGCTGTTTCATCCATTGGTAGGTGCGCTGATTGACAGTGATGCTCTGGGCGGCGACGCTGGAAAGGTTCGGGTTCGACATGTCGGGGTTCCTGTGCGGGAAAGGAAAGGCTTCAGGGCTGATCGGTCGCGGCGCCGCCATCCACTGGCGCCACGGCGGCATGCATGCGGGCGCGGCCGCGTTCCACGTGCTCGCGCATCAGCCTGCCCGCCAGCTCGACATCGCGCGCGGCGATGGCCGACACGATCTCGCGGTGCTCGCGGGTAGAGGTGGGGATGGCGTTGCTGTCGGCGCAAAGCGCCTCGCGCCGGAACAAGGTGAGTTCCTTGACCAGGCGCCGGTAGGTTTCCACCAGCTTGCGGTTGCCGGCGAGTTCCACCATGCGGTCATGCAGGGTGAGGTTAAGACGGGTGTATTCGTCGAGGTCGCGCGCGGTGCTGGCCGCGCTCATGGCCTCGATCAGCGCGCGCAGCTCACGCACGCCCTGCGCCGTGATGTTGGCGGCGAGCAGCCGGCCTACGTACTCATCCAGCACTGCGCGCAGCGCATAGATCTCGTCGGCTTCTTCCAGGGAGATGGCGCGCACGAACACGCCGCGGTTTTTCTCGGTGCGCAGCAGGCCGGCCTGCTCCAGCGCCCGGAAGGCTTCGCGCAGCGGGCCGCGCGACACATTGAACTCGCCCGCGAGTTCGATTTCATTGAGCCTGGCGCCGGGCAGCAGGCCGCCGGACACGATGCGCATTTCAAGCTCGCGCTGCACCAGGGTGGTCAGCGACTGGCTCTGCAGGATCGCGATATCGCTCGACTGAGCGGCTGGCCGTGACATGAAGACTCCTGATTCGGGTACATCGAAATTCCTGGTTGTCATTAAAGCAAGCAGTTTGTATATTGTCAACAAACCAGGCAGTGACGATGAGCGCGAAATGATGCGAACATCCCGGAAAAACCAGCCTCACATCTTATTATCGTTATAAAACAAATACTTATATTCAATATGAGGCGATGCTGTGGTAGCGCGACATGCCACAAATCGTAGCAACAAATTCACCAAATTGACACACAATACCACTTAAAATGCCACAAGGAGCCCACCCCAAGCTGGCATCCGTGGAAATCGTCAACCACTCCCCTGATCCCAATCCAGGAGCACCCCATGATCCGCGGCAACGACCCCATCCTGCTGACCCCCGGCCCCCTCACCACCTCGCTCGCCACCAAGCAAGCCATGCTGCGCGACTGGGGATCGTGGGACAGCGGCTTCAACGCCATCACGCGCAGCCTGTGCGACGACCTGATCGCCATCGTGCGCGGGCAGGATACGCACGTCTGCGTGCCCATGCAGGGCAGCGGCACCTTCTCGGTGGAAGCCGCCATCGCCAACGTGGTGCCACGCGACGGCAAGGTGCTGGTGCCGCAGAACGGCGCCTATTGCCAGCGCATCCTCAAGATCTGCAAGGTGCTGGGACGAGCCAGCGTGGAACTGCCGGTCCCCGAAGACCAGCCCGCCACCGCCGCGCTGATCGAAGCCGCGCTGCTGCGCGATCCGTCGATCACCCACGTGGCGCAGGTGCACTGCGAAACCGGCGCCGGCGTGCTCAACCCCCTGCCCGAGATCGCCGCATTGTGCGCGCGCCTTGGCAAGGGCCTGATCGTCGATGCCATGAGCTCCTTCGGTGCGCTGGAGATCGATGCGCGCACCATGCCGTTCGACGCGCTGGTGGCCGCCACCGGCAAGTGCATCGAAGGCGTGCCGGGCATGGGCTTCGTGCTGGTGAACAAGAGCGTGCTGGAAGCCAGCCAGGGCAACAGCCATTCACTGGCGCTGGACCTGTACGACCAGTACACCTACATGCAGAAGACCACCCAGTGGCGCTTCACCCCGCCCACGCACGTGGTAGCCGCCTTCCGCGCCGCGCTCGACCAGTTCCTGGAAGAAGGCGGACAGCCGGTGCGCGGCGCACGCTATCGCGCCAATTACCAGACGCTGGCGGGCGGCATGGCCGAACTGGGTTTCCGCCCCTTCCTCTCGCCCGAGGTGCAGGCCCCCATCATCGTCACCTTCCACGCGCCGGACGACGCCCGCTACGACTTCAAGACCTTCTACGCCAAGGTGCGCGAGCGTGGCTACATCCTCTATCCCGGCAAGCTGACGCAGGTGGAAACCTTCCGCGTGGGCTGCATTGGCGCAATCGACGCCAATGAGATGCGCAATGTGGTAGGGGCAATCGGCGAGGCGCTAGCGGAAATGGGCATCGAGATGAAAGCGCCGCTGGCCAGGGCGGCCTGAAGCACTTGCGGAGCCATCGCCCCGGCGAACGCCCGCCCTCTCCCCCGGCCCCTCTCCCACAAGTGGGAGAGGGGAGCCAACCAGCCGCAAGATCAACCAACTGTGGTAGCCGTGTTTCCCGCCCGAAG
>NZ_JBXANI010000060.1:0-12356 GCF_058801495.1 Cupriavidus sp. GW822-FHT03E04 | reverse complement strand
TGAGTATCGCCTTAAGGCGATGCGAGTTTGGGTCCCGGCCGCTCTTTTCGCCGAAGCCCGAGGGGGTAGTCGCCCCAATCCGGCGCGCCTTCTTTGCCTACTTTCTTGGCAAGACAAGAAAGTAGGTCGCCGCCCCGCAGGGGTGGTGAAACAGCAGTTGAAGTTGCAGTTGCAGTTGCAGTCAACCACCCACCACCACCATCAATTCCCCGCATCCTCCCCCAGCATCTGCGCCACCGACCCCGCCATCCCAACCGCCCGCTCACCCAACAAATGCTGCAACGTAGTGAGCAGCTCATCCTCGTTATACGGCTTACCCAAATAAACATTCACCCCGATCTCAGCCGCATAACGCCGATGCTTCTCCGCCGTGCGCGAAGTGATCATCACCAACGGCATATGCGCGGTCCGGCTATCCGCCCGCACATTGCGCGTCAGGTCAAAACCATCCATATGCGGCATCTCGATGTCGACCAGCATCGCGTCAGGCATCACCTCCTGCAACTGCCGCAACGCGTCCACACCATCGCGCGCCAGCACCACCTGGTAGCCGGCCCGCGTCAGCAAGCGATGCGTGACCTTGCGCACGGTCAGTGAGTCGTCGACCACCATGACGGTCGGCTGCGTGGCCAGCCCTTGCACCGGAGCCGCGCCGCCTTGCGAGAACTCGGCCACCGCACCCAGCGTCGGCTGCTGCGCTGGCTGGGGCAGATGCGGCAGAGCGGCAAGCTGCGGACGGGCCAGCTCGCCGCGCTCGCGCACGAAGCGCTGCGCCAGCACGACCGGGTTGTAGATCAGCACGATCTCGCCGTCACCAAGCGTGGTCGCGCCGGCAATGCCCTCGAGGCGTGCCAGGTGCGGGCCGATGTGCTTGACCACCACTTCGCGGTTGCCGATCACTTCGTCCACGTGCACGGCGATGCGCTCGACACCGCTGCGCACCACCACCACCGGCGAATACTTCTTGCCTGCGGCTACCGCCGGCGTTTCCTCCAGCAGCGTGCCGAGGTAGTGGAACGGCACGGCGCCGCCGGGCGCGTCGAGGCTGCCCTGGTTGTAGGCTTCAAGCAGGCCTTGCGAGCGCAGTTGCTGAACCTGGTCGATCATGCCGCTGGGGATGGCGAAGGGCCGCCCGCCCAGCGTGACCAGCAGCACTTGCGTAATGGCTGTCGTCAGCGGCAGGTGCACGGTAAAGCGGGTGCCCTGCCCGTATTGCGTGGCCAGCGCGATGCGCCCGCCCAGCGCCACCGTTTCAGCGCGCACCACGTCCATGCCGACACCGCGCCCCGCCAGCTCCGACACCGTATCCGCGGTGCTGAAGCCTGGGGCGAAGATCATCTCGGTGAGGCGGGCATCGGCCGCATCATCGTCCGGCGCCAGCAGCTCGCGCTCGATGGCGCGCGCGCGGATGCGCACGAGGTCCAGGCCGCCGCCATCGTCCACGAAGTGCAGCACCACCTCATTGCCTTCTTGCTGCACTTCCAGTGTGAGCGCACCGGTGGCGGGCTTGCCCGCGGCGCGGCGCACGTCGGCGGACTCGATGCCGTGCACAACGGCATTGCGGATCAGGTGCTCGATCGGGCCGGCCATGCGGTCCAGCACGGAGCGGTCGACCTCTACGGTGCCGCCCTTGATCAGCAGGCGCACTTCCTTGCCGGTCTCGCTGGCGGCCTGGCGCGCCACGCGATACAAACGCTCGGCCAGCGCGTCGAACTGCACCATGCGCGCCTGCATCAGGCTGCGCTGCAGGCCACGCGTGAGGCGGGCTTGCGCGTCGAGGTCGCCGGCGGCGCGATCGAAGCCGCGCTGCAGGTTTTGCTCGACGGTGGCCACGTCGTTGACCGACTCGGCCATCATCCGCGTCAGCTCCTGGAAACGCGTGAAGCGATCGAACTCGAGCGGATCGAACTCGACCGTGTGCTGGGCATCGGCAGTGCGCGAGGCCATCTGCGACTCGGCCTGGATCTCGATCTCGCGCAACTGGCCGCGCAAGCGCGCCACGTTGTCGTTGAGCTCGCCCAGGTAGCTGCGCATCGCGTCGAGCTCGCTCTCCAGCCGCGCGCGCGTCGCGCCGACTTCGCCGGCATCGGTGATCAGCGTATCAAGGGTGCGGGCCTGCACCCGCACCAGCGCGCGCTGGCGTTCGACGGCGTCGGTGGCGGGGGCCAGCGCAGCGCCCATTGCGGGCACCGGCAGGGATGCCCCCACCGGCCGCATAGGCGCACTGGGCAGCCACGGCTGCACCGTGGCGCTCGGCGGCGCGGCGTGGCTGGCAACACCAGCTTGTGGCGCGTCTTGCACAGGCGCAGGTGTGGGTGCGGCGGGTGCGGCCGGAACCGGCGCCTCGTCCGGCGCGCTGTTCTGCCCGGTCATGGTGTTGATCAGCTCGGGATCGTCCACCGGCAGCAGGCGGCCTGCCTGCAGCGCCTCGCTATGCGCGAGGATACGGTCGTACCAGGCGTACAGGCGCACGAACAGGAGCGGTCCCACGCGATCGGCGCGCACGGCGGCATCGAGCAGGGTTTCCATTTCGTGGGCGGCCTGGCCCAGCGCCATGGCGCCGGCCATCCGGGCGCTGCCCTTGAGCGTGTGCAGCGCGCGCAGGATCAGGCCGGCGTGGCTGGCATGCTCGCCATCGCCGCAGGCGGCCTCCCAGCCACGCAGCAGCTTGCCCAGCTCCGGCAAGCTGCCGTGCGCTTCTTCCAGGAAAATCTCGACGAGCGCCGGATCGGGGGCTTCCTCGGCGACCTCGGCGACCTCGGTGGCTTGCTCGTACGGCGTATCCGTGACACCCGGGGCCGCTTGTGCTTGCACCGCATGCAGGGGCGTGACGGTGGCGTCGTGCAGCATGCCGGCATTGGCCACGCCGGGCAGCTTGCCAAACAGCTGCGCAACCGGCGCGTCCTCGGCCTCGGCCAGCAGCTCCACCGCCGGCAGCGCCAGGCGCGGGCGCACCATGGCGCGCTCGCCAAGCTCCAGCAGGCTGCGGCAGAGCGCGTCATCGGCGGCAGGCCAGATGCCCGCGGCAAACTGGTGCAGCATGCCGCGCACGCGCTCCACCGCCTGCTCCAGCAAGCGGAAGTCACCCGGGTGCATCGCCACCGGGTGCGCGCCGAGCTGCAGCATCAGACGCTCAAGCGCCTCGGCAATGGCGCGTACCGGTTCCAGGCCGACCGTGGAAGCGCTGCCTTGCAAGGTATGCGCGACACGCAGCGCCAGCTCGCTCGGGCAGGGACGGCCCTCGTGGCGCCACTCGGAGAGATCGGTGGCGAACTGGCGGATGAGGTCGTCGGCTTCCTGCAGGTAGACGTTGTAAAGCGGCAGGCTGATGCGCACCGGGCCGATCAGCTTGAAGTGGTCGTTTTCCTCGGCTGGCGTGCTGGCAAAGCGGAAAGGAATGACCTTGGCATCCGCCGCCACCGTGTTGTCCACTTCGGCCTCGGCCGGGTGCTCTGCATCCTGCGCAGGGGGCTGGATACCTGGCACGGGTTCCAGCTCCATCACCGGTTGTGCTTCCAGCACCTGTTCGTCCTCGGGCTGCTCACCCGCGCGCACAGACTGCGCCGCGGCCAGCAGGCCCGTGGCATCGTGCGCGGCATGGGCATCGCCGCGCAGTGCGTTCACCCAACCAGACAGCTCATCGTGGGCACGCAGCAGCAAGTCCAGCAGGACCGGCGCCGGGGCGCGGGCCTCGGCAATCCAAAGGTTCATCACCTGCTCGATTGCCCAGGCTGCTTCGCCATAGCGATGCAGGCCGACCATCCGGCTGGATCCCTTGAGCGTATGAAAGGCGCGGCGCAGGCGGCTGATGGTATCGGCATCCGCCAGCGCGTGGAGGCCGCCGCCGAGATCATTGGCGACCTCGCCCAGCACTTCGACCGCTTCGGTCAGGAAGATATCCAGCAGTTCGGCGTCGATGGCGGCGGCATCGGCCGCGGCGGGCATGGCTGCCGCTGGCGCGGGCGTGCCGGGCACGCTGGCCGGCAGCGCCTCGGCCAGCGCCACCACCAGGCGCTCGGCCGCGCCGTGGGAGCCGGCGAGCCAGGCATTGAGCTGCGTGGTAGCTTCGCCGGCCTGGCGGCGCAGGCCGGCTGCGTCGTCGATGGCGGCCTGCTCGTTCATCGCCTGCAGCGCCGCGCGCAGCGCCTTCACTTCGGGCGCGTCAGCGGCCGCCGGATGGCGCATCGCCTCGTTGGCTGCCGCGCGCGCCTTGGCTAGCAGCGTCGCGTGGGAAACCGCGCCGCCCTGCTCGTCTTGCGCGGTAACGTCGACGGCATCGGCATGCGTGTCCGCTGATGCGGCACGGCCAAATGCCAGCGCATCGATAAAGGCATGCACAACACCCAGCTCGCCGGCAATCGCGGCAAGGTGGCCAGCGCGCTCGCTCACCGCGTCGGCGGCGCTGACAGGCTCGCCTGCAGCCTGCGTGGCGCGCGTGCCGGCAAGCCATTCCAGCGCTGGCATCACGCGCTCCAGCGCCGCCGCTACCGCAAGCGCATCGGCCTGCAAGGCTTCTGGCAGCGCGCCGGCCTCGCGCAAGCCAGCCAGCGTGCCGGCGAGTGCCGCGAACGCGCGTTCGGCGTCGCGCAGGTGCGCGCCGGCTTCGGCGCGGGTGGCATCGCGGTCATAGGCATCGAGCCAGGATTCGCCGCTGTCGAGGTGGCCGCGCAGTTGCGCCACTGCCGCCTCGCGCAGGCGTTGGGTGCGCGCCTGGTCCACCATCTGCGCGAGCCAGCGCGGCGCTTGCGCAGCGGGCTCGCCACGCTCATGCGCGCCAAGGTACAAGGTCAGTTCATCGCAACGCCGTGCGAACTCGGCCGCCGCCGCGTGCCCGGTGCTGCCATGCACGCGCCATGGCAGCGCCAGTGCCCGCCCCAGGAACAAGGCAATGGCGCTGGCGCCAAAGGGATCATCGGCACCAGGGCGGACCTGCAGCGCGGCATCCAGGCAGCGCTGCAGCGCCGGCTGGGCCAGCGGCTGCGCGGCTTCGGCCAGCACGGCGAGCGCGTTATGCCATTCACCGTGATCCGGGCCAGCGGCAGCGGCCCGCTCGAGCGCGGTGGCCGCCTGCTGCAGGTTGCGGGTGTCGATCGGGTCGAGCCAGCCGTAGTAGCGCACGCGGAAGTCGGCATGCACGGTGGCATGCGCCGCATCGATGCGGAAGGCTTGCAGGCATTCGCGAATGGCGGAGCGCAGCACCAGCACGGGCGCGCCCTGCGGTTCGTCCGCGGGCGGCGTTCCGCTGGTGGTGACCAGCAGGTACACGGCGTCGTTGAGCAAGGCTTGCGGCACCCGCACCTGGCCTTGCAGGTACTGGCGCAGCAGCAGGTGGGCACGCCCAGCCAGCCGCTTGGCCAGCAGGTCCGACGGCAGCAGGCCGTGGGCCAGCGCGCCGAACACCAGCGCCAGCACATGCCACACGCCGCGGTCTGGATGGTCGGTGGCCCGGCGCAGTTCCTGCTCGCTCGCGCGTACGTCTTCCAGCGCGGACTCCAGCGGCAGATAGGCCTCGTGCAACAGGCTCGGCTCGGCGCATGGCACCGGCAGGCGCAGCGCCTTGAGCAACGCCGCCTCGAAGCGCTGGCGCGCGCGCGTGACCGTGGAGGCCATGCGCATCGGCAGCAAGATGCCGGGCAGCATCTGCAGCTCGTCCACCCACAGGTCGGCGGGGTGCACGCGGTCTTCGCCAAGGCGGCCCAGCACGTCGGCATAGGAACAGAACAGCCGCACCGGATCTTCGTCGTCGCCAACCATCAGGTCGTCGACGTACTCGGCCAGCGCTTGCACGCCGAGGCGGAACGCGGCCAGCGTGCGGGCGTCGGCGGGCACGGCGCCGCCATCGATGCCTTCGAGCAGGCGGCGCAGCGCCTGGCAATACGGATCGACCCCGCGCAGGCCAACGATGTGCACCGCACCGGCGGCCTGGTGCAGGTGCTGGCCGGCCAGGCGCAGCGAAGTGGTGTCGCGCGCGCCCAGCGCCTCGGGCGCCTGCTGCACTTCATCGACGTAATGGCCCAGCTCGGCCGCGGCGTCATCCAGCGCGGCGCGCAGGCTCGGCGCCAGCCAGGCCAGCACGGAAAGATCACGAGCTACCGGGGCGGCAGGCTTCCTGGCAGGGGCGGCCAGCTCGGCGGACAGGTCCGGCGAAGGGATCGGCGCCAGCGGATCCTGCACGGCCGGATCGGTGCCGGCGGCCTCGCGCGAGACAGGGAAATTCAATGACATGACTGCTTCCAATGCGTCCAATGCGGTGGCGCCGGTCCGTGGCCCGCATCCGCGCGGGCTCGCGTTGAACACCAATGCTGACTCGTATGCTGACTCGTCAGGCGATCTTGAATCGCAGCACCGAATTGCGCAGCTCTTCGGTCAGCAAGGTCAGCTGGCGCACCGAGAGTGCCGTCTGGCGCGTGCCGGACGAGGTCTGCTCGGTCACCTGCAGGATCCCTTCGATATTGCGTGCCACCGCGGTAGCCAGCCCCGCCTCATGCGAGGTGGTCTGGGAAATCTGCTCGATCAGCTCGGCGAGCTGGCGCGACACGCGGCCGATCTCCACCAGCGCGGCGCCGGCGTTGTCCGACAGCTTGGCCCCTTCCACCACGCCCTGCGTGCTGCGCTCCATGGCGTGCACCGCGTCCTGGGTGTCGGTCTGGATGGTGCGGATCAGCGCGCCGATCTGCTTGGTTGCCTCGCCGGAGCGCTCTGCCAGCCGCTGCACTTCTTCGGCCACCACCGAGAAGCCGCGCCCGGCTTCACCGGCCGATGCGGCCTGGATGGCGGCGTTCAGCGCCAGCACGTTGGTCTGCTCGGTAATGTCGGAAATCAGCTCGACGATTTCACCGATCTCCTGCGAGGATTCGCCCAGGCGCTTGATGCGCTTGGAGGTGTCCTGGATCTGCTCGCGGATGTCGTTCATGCCGACGATGGCGTTCTGCACCGCGTGCTGGCCCTGCTCGGCCGCGGCCAGCGAGGCGCGCGCCACGTTGGCGGATTCCGCCGCGCCGCGCGAGACCTGCGTGATGCGGTCCGCCATCTCCACCACCGATTCGCCGGTCTGGCGGATCTGGCGCGATTGCTCTTCCGAGGCGGCGACCAGCTCGGTCGAGGTGTCCTGCACCTGCCCCGATGCCTGCGTCACCTCGCCGGCGGTCTGCTGCACCCGGCCGACCAGTTCGCGCAGTTCTTCCACCGTGTAGTTCACCGAGTCGGCGATGGCGCCGGTGATGTCCTCGGTCACGGTGGCTTGTTTGGTCAGGTCGCCGTCGGCGATGTCCTGCAACTCGTTCATCAACTGCAAAATCGCCTTCTGGGTCGCGTCGTTGTTGCGCTTTTCATCCAGGCGGCGGGCTTCAGCCTCGCGCTCGCGGGCCTCGGCTTCGAGGGTACGGGCACGCGAGTCGCGCAGGTACAGCGCGGCCAGGCCGGCCAGGAACAGCAGCGTGAGCAAGGCCGAGACGATGGTGGCGCCCAGCGTCAGCGGGCGCACGCGCGCGCCTTGCGCATAAGCGGCCTGCAGCGCGGACAGCTCGCCGCGCAGTGCCTCGTTGTCGTTGAAGATCTGCTGCTGCGCGCGCTTGGCGGCGATCAGGCCGGGCAGGTTCTGCAGGATGGTCTGGGTGGTCTTCTGCACCGCGTCGAAACGTTGCGACAGTTGCTGCAGGTAGCCGCGGGTTTCAGCATCTCCCGCCGCCGACAGCCGCAGCGCTTCGCTGCCGTTCATCAGGCCATCCAGGGTTTCGCGGAAGGTATTGGTGTCCTTGCCGAGCAGGAACGCGGTTTCCGGGTTGACGCCTTCGCCCGCCAGGAACTCGTTGAGGTTCTTACCCAGGCGCTGCGTCAGCATCACCAGCTGCGCGGAGGCAGCCACCTCGCGCGCGTTGGCGCCGCTTTGCAACTTGATTGCCGCCACCTGCTCCGCGCTTTCCAGCAGTTCGGGGTTGGAGGCGTTGAAGATCTGCAGCGTCTGGCCAATGGTGGTCAGGGTGGGCTGCTGGGCCAGCACGTCACCGGCGCTCTTCTCGGTGCGCTGCCAGGACTCCATCGCTTTTTCCAGCAGCGGCGCGGCGGCTGCGCCGGTCGCGCGCACGTGCTTCGCATCGCTGCCGTCTTGCAGCGCCTGCAAGTCGCCCGCGAGCTCGCTCTTGGACTGGCGCAGCTGCGTGAACGCCTGCGCGTTGCCCAGCAGCGCCACCGGCACGGCCTTGGCCAGCCGCTGCGAGTGCATCAGCATGTCGCCGGCGATCTCGATCTGCGCCGCGCCGTTGTTGGCTTCGCGGTTATCGAAATACACCGATGCCAGCAGCGCCGCCAGCGACACCACCACGCCGGTGGTCAGCGCGCGCTGCTGGCTGGCAAACGGGATGCGGGACAGCCGGCCCGAGAGCGTCTCGGCCGGGGTGCTTCGCGTGCTGGGCGCGGCTGCGGCGTCTGCCGCCAGTTCGGCGGCACCGGCCGCCGGTGCCTGGCGACCCAGGCTGAACATCTTGAAACCCATAGCACCCTCTGTCCGTTATTTTTTGAATTTGATTTGTCGCCGTGCCGTTGCGCCGTTGCACCGTTGCGGCTTCGCATCCTTGCAAGCGGCGCCGCGCGGCGTTCAGGCAGCCTGCCGGCCCACCTGCAGGAAGGCCGGTGACGCCAGCAACCTGCGCACATCGAGCACCTGCCAGTCGCGCCCGTCGCGATCGGCAAAACGCGCCCCCTCCCAGTCTGGCGCTGCATCCTGCCCCGCCGGCGGCGCGTTCGCCGCTTCCACCGGCAACGACAGGTCGCCGGCATGGCGCAGCCCGATCACGCGCGTGGCCAGGATGCCGCAGGCACGCTCCACCTGGCGCGACAGCACCACGATCTTGCTGCCCGGCTGCAGCGCGGTGGCTCCCTCGCCGCAGAACAGGCCGAAATCGATCACGCCCAGCAGGCTGCCGCGCGCGTTCACCAGCCCGGTGTACCAGGACTGCGTGAGCGGCACGCGGCTGGGCTGGCGCATCTCCAGCACCTCGCCCGTCTCCGGCAACGGCAGCAGCCAGTGCCGCTGTCCCACCTGCAGGCCCAGGAAGCTGTCCACCGCCGGCAGGCTGCGCGCCTCGCGCAGCCTGCGGGCCAGCATGGCCTGGTAGTCCTGCAGCCGGGTCTGGCGGGCACGAAGATCCTGGCGCGGCGCGGTCATGGTCGGGTTCCGGTGAGAAGGCAAGGATGGGCTCGGATGCAAGCGGGCAGGAAACCGGCGCGCGGCTCAGTGCGCCAGCGCAGCGATCTTGGTCAGCAGTTCTTCGCCATCGACCGGCTTGACGACGTAGTCTGCCGCGCCCTGGCGCATGCCCCAGATGCGGTCGGTGTCCAGGCCCTTGCTGGTGCACATGATCACGGGGATGTCCTTGAAGCGGTCGTCGCGCTTGATCGCGCGGGTCGCCTGGTAGCCGTTCTGGCCGGGCATCACCACGTCCATCAGGATCAGGTCGAAGGGTTCCTTCTCGAGCCGGGCGAAGGCCTGTTCGCTATTGCCGGCCACCGAGACCTTGAAGCCCTTCTTGCCAAGCAGGTCGGACATGAACAGGGCTTCGGTGGGGGAGTCGTCGACGATAAGGATTTTGCTGATAGTCATGATGATTGGTATTCCTTGGATTGCGCTCAAGCCGGCAAGGGGCTGGCCACGGCAGCGGCACGTGGCACGCAGGCGTCTACCGCCTGCAGCAGCGACTCACGGGTAAAAGGCTTGGCGAGATGGTCTTGCGCGCCGACCAGGCGGCCGCGCGAACGGTCGAACACGCCGTCGCGGGAGGACAGCATGATCACCGGGATGGCATGGAACCGGGGGCTTTTCTTGATGAGGGCGCAGGTCTGGTAACCGTCCAGGCGCGGCATCAGGATGTCGCAGAAGATCAGGTCCGGATGCATGTCGCCGACCTTGGCGAGTGCCTCGAAGCCGTCTTCGGCCAGCAGCACCTGGCAGCCGGCCTGGGACAGGAAGATCTCGGCGGTGCGGCGAATGGTGCTGGAATCGTCAATGACGAGCACCTTGCGGCGCGCAGGCGCAGCAGCGCCGCTAGCGCCAGCGCCAGCTTCGACCGCGCCGCTGACCTCGGCGTTGACCCGAATACCTTCTTGTAGTTGAGCGACCCGCATCTCGTTCCCGCGACCAGCGTGTTTCCCTGACGGAAACGCCGGCATTCACTTGAGAACTTCCGCGCAAGGCAGCCTGGCCGCCCCGACGGACCCCCGAAACAAAACGATTTGATTCCCGAAAACACGCCGGCCGGAAAGCCCCGGTGCCCGGCAAACGGCGGCGCGTGGTACCCGCGCCTGCCGCGGCCCACCCCCCAAAGGGTGGATTTTCAAATTTGAAACAGAGTGTGACAAGTCGCCGTGGGGCCGTCAATCCGGAATCTCGGGCGGCCCCTGGCGATCTGTCGCATCGACGCGACGCGACGCGGCGGGCTGAGGCCCCAAGCGGAGTCGTCACGGTCGCGTCATGGTGACGCATGGCCAGATCAAGCCATCCAGCCTGTGCTGGCTGGCGACGCGGCGGTGTTAGCGTTGCTGTTTAGCAACTCCAGCCAGCCTGGAGCATGTCAGAGCGCCACCATCTCGAAATCTTCCTTGCGCGCGCCGCATTCCGGGCAGGTCCAGTTGATGGGCACGTCTTCCCATTTGGTGCCGGGGGCAATGCCGTCTTCGGGCGCGCCGGTAGCTTCGTCGTAAATCCAGCCGCAGATCAGGCACATCCAGGTCTTGTATTCCATAACGGTCCAGTCACTCTCCATTAAAATTCAGGGCCAGATGGTACCGAATCGGCGCCGCCGGCGCCAGCCGGGCTAGCAGGATTCGGGCCAAATACGCCGTGTTCGCGCACGTTACCGCGTAAATGCCTCGCATTTGAGCCTTTTTGCCGGCATCTTCAAGGTAACTTGCTGCCTGTTAGAACGCGTTTCTCCCGCTTTTGATTTCACGCAAAGCCATGTCTCGTAACCAGCAGCTCTTCGACCGCGCACAGCAAACCATTCCGGGCGGCGTCAATTCGCCCGTGCGCGCCTTCCGCTCGGTGGGCGGCACGCCCCGCTTCATCACGCGCGCCGAAGGCGCTTACATGTGGGACGCCGACGGCCAGCGCTACATCGACTATATCGGCTCCTGGGGCCCGATGATCGTCGGCCATGCCCACCCCGAAGTGGTGCGCGCGGTGCAGGAGACCTCGGCCCACAGCTTCTCGTTCGGCGCGCCGACCGAGGCCGAGATCGAGATGGCCGAGGAAATCTGCAAGCTGGTGCCGTCGATCGAGCAGGTGCGCCTGGTTTCCTCCGGCACCGAGGCCACCATGAGCGCGCTGCGCCTGGCGCGCGGCTTCACCAAGCGCGACCTGATCGTGAAGTTCGAGGGCTGCTACCACGGCCATGCCGACAGCCTGCTGGTCAAGGCGGGTTCCGGCCTGCTGACCTTTGCCGACACCACCAAGAACGCGCCCTCCTCGGCCGGCGTACCCGCCGACGTGACCAAGCACACCATGGTGCTGGAGTACAACAACGTCGAGCAGCTCGAGCAAGCCTTTATCAAGCACGCCAGTGAGATCGCCGCGGTGATCGTGGAGCCGGTGGCCGGCAACATGAACCTGGTGCGCGCAAGCGATGCGTTCCTGCAAGCCATGCGCTCGCTGTGCACCAAGCATGGCGCCGTGCTGATCTTCGACGAGGTGATGACCGGCTTTCGCGTAGCGCTGGGCGGCGCGCAGGCGCATTACGGCATCACGCCGGACCTGACCTGCCTGGGCAAGGTGATCGGCGGCGGCATGCCGGCGGCGGCCTTTGGCGGGCGGCGCGACATCATGGCCTGCCTGGCGCCGCTGGGCGCCGTGTACCAGGCCGGCACGCTGTCGGGCAACCCGCTGGCGGTGGCGGCCGGGCTGACCACCCTCAAGCTGATCCAGGCACCGGGCTTCCATGACCGCCTTGCCGCGCAAACCCGCAAGCTGGCCGACGGCCTGGCCGCGGCCGCGGCTGATGCCGGCGTGCCGTTCGCGGCGGATGCCATCGGCGGCATGTTCGGCCTGTACTTCCGCGAGGGCGTGCCGGGCAGCTTTGCTGAAGTCACGCAGTGCGATACCGCGCGCTTCAACCGCTTCTTCCACACCATGCTGGATGCCGGCGTCTACCTGGCGCCGTCCGCCTTTGAGGCGGGCTTCGTCTCGGCGCAGCACGACGACGCGATCCTCACCACTACCATCGAAGCCGCCCGCAAGGCTTTCGCGGCATGAGGGCTTGTGTTGTTGGTCATTGAACTGCACTTCAAGGTCAAAGGCTGAAAGTCAAAGGCAGTTTCACCTCCCCTGCGGGGAGGCGACCTACTTTCTTGTCTCGCCAAGAAAGTAG
>NZ_JBXANI010000059.1:0-12743 GCF_058801495.1 Cupriavidus sp. GW822-FHT03E04 | reverse complement strand
GCCAACGGAGATCTGCTCCGAGCCGCCCATATTCGTGGACTGCGCACTGGCCGGCGCTACACAGAGCGACGCGCCAAGCATGACCAGCAATGCAGAGATCGCTCGCACCGAAACCTTGCCTTCGTGGAAGTTCATTGTTCTTTTTCCTCAGAAATGTGATCGAAATGTGATCGACTGGACGGAAGAGCCAGCGCGCGCCGACGCTGAGCGGTCGGTAAGGACGATGCCAAAATGGCGTAAAGATTGAATTTCATTAGAGATTCAGTCATTCCCTATTCTGTGTCTTTAAGAGGCCAGGCGTGGCGCTCATGCCAGAATACGGTGGGTTTCAGCCGATGCTCCTTGTTCAGCGGGCCAGCCATCATGTCGTGGTTCATGCGCCTGTGAATGCCGTGCTCCTGGCCTTCCGGGAGTGGTATCCATAGGGGCACCCAGGTCGGCGGGCTGTCCATGTCATTGCCATTGGACTGAAACTCGTTCTAGCAGTCTTGCCGAACTCCAAGTGGGCCGGATTGATGCGGACCACTCTCTTCCAAGCATCTCGCTCGGCGTCTGTCTGGGCTGGTTCTCCCGCTTTCGGCGGGATGAAGTGGATGCCGTTTTCCTTCTCGGGTAGGCTCGGGCGCGGCAGGTCAATCTTGTAACGGCCGGCTCGCCTTTGCCGTTGTTGACATCGCCAAAGCTGGCTTGGGCTACTAGTGTCACCTTATTCAACGCCATCATTTCTTCTTCTCGGCTGCCGGAGGGCCCCACTTGTCCTGGACGAAGGGCTTTCTTCAGCGCACGCCTGCCGGCCCGGGACTCGCCTTTGCCGAACAAGCCGTTGCATGGTCGGCGTCTCTTTGGTTGATGGACATCGAGGCCCGTTTCAGAATGATGGCGTTCTTCACGTCAGGCCGCTGGAGCCGACGGCAAACGCGTACGAAACGCATCGATGCATACGGGAAGATCGTCGGGGCGAAGTTCGCCAAGGTGGATGCGGATTCGCCGCACTTTCGAATCGGTGGGTTGGCCGTGCTTTCGATAGTGAACGACGACCAGCTTGTCGCTCACTTCACAGCGGGTGACTTCGCTGTAAAGCACCGTGTGCCACCCGCCAGCGAGCGCCAACTTCGTTTCGAAATAGTCCGCGTCAAACCGAAGATACACGCTTGACCGCTTGAAGATGCCAATCGCGATGAGCATGATGGGTGCCATGAAAACACCGCCTATGCGGGATCCGCCATGATTGGCCGCTAGGACAAGCGCCACCACCATAAGCACGCAGCCCAGCGCGATCACAAAATTGGCCCGACGGTCAGCATGAAACGCAAGCACGGTCGAGACGGACGGCGAGACGTTGTCGGTCATCACTCCCCCCGCGACGAATCTGCCGAGGACGACGCAAGAGCTGCAGCTGCTTGACGTCGGGCATCAAGATCATGGGCGTGGGGGTCGGGCTGAATCATCTTTCGCCCGCCGATAACGCCAATCAGGCCCAGTGGAACGAATGGTATCGATCCGATCATGACCAGGGCGCCGCCGAGCTTCTTCTTGCCCGTGCCAGCAAGGATGAGCCCGAGCACGGAGATGGCCAGTAGCGTTCCTAGAATGGCCGCGACGACATCCATGACGGTGCCGCCTCCTTCGACATATTCACTGGAGAGAAAATACAGCGTGCAAATAGTGTTTGCGATAACGCCGGCGATGGCCAGGCCCATGTGGAGCTCCTTTAAAAAGATAGAAATTCGGTGTTCGCGTGCCGACCGGCACCGCCACGCCTCTTGCCGCGGGAGGTTTGAACAGCTCGCTCATATCGGCGTTGTGCTGCCGCCTCAGGCGCCGCTGGGCTTCGCACTCCTGCTGCGCCGCCTCCTTGCTTCTCGGTGGCCGACGCCGGTGTCACCGGTTTGCCGGTATCCGGATACACGCGGCGATAACGCAGATAGACCTGCGCTTCCGCGCTTCCCTGCACCAGGTCGACGCGAGCGATCCACCATTGCGGCGGGTGAGGAACGGAGCCTTGCGAGGTTAGCGCTCGGGGATGCAACCGTCCATAGGACAAGTCCGAAATCAGCGTTGTCCTCTGCTTTTTTTCCTAAGCTCGTCCTTTCCCTTAACAACAATCCGGGCCATGGCTTGGGGCGGGCAAGCCTCAGAGTTCACCATGCCGTTACCTCCCCGCCGCCCCGGGATGCCACACAAGCCCCTGATCCAAGCGGTTGCGCTATGGGCGGCGCTGCTGATCCTGCTGGCATTCACGGCGAACATCATTGGCATCTACCAGGGCGGGGGCATCATCGCCCGGAGCCAGTGGCTGGACGACCACAAGCTGAGCTTCTTCGTCTGGCGTCTCTGCCTCTACGCCGCCGCCGCCGTGGTGGATAGCCAATCGGCGAAGACTCCGGCGGCGAAAGAACGCGACGATGACGCGGGAAAGACGGACCTCGGGCGCGTGTGGCAGCAAGCGGTATGTTGGGGATTCTGCAGGCCGCAAAGATGCGATGGCCGGACTGGAGCCTCTGTTTGCAGGCAGCGCATACGATCGTCACACCTCGATGGGCAATGCCGCAACACTAGACTTCGTCGTGCCGTTGGTGCGCCATCATGAAGATCTGGTGGGCTTTTCGCTATTCGCGGCCCGGCGGCGGTTTCGTCGTTTCTCCTTCCGTGCCTCCTGCGCGATTTGGAACGCGTGCAGCGCACCTTTCACTGTGTCGGCACGCACGTAGTCGCGGATTTTCTTGTAGCCCATGTGCTGAAGTTGTCTGCGTCGCAGTTCGTTGCCCGTCATCCCCAGCGCGATGGACATCATGAATGCGATGCTGGAGAACCAAAAACGGAACCCAACACGTTGCGACTCCAGCAGGGCCCAAGTCAGGAGCAAGGCTATGCAACCGCCTGCCACGCGCCAGTGCCGCCCGTACAGGGCCCAAAACACACCATACAGAAAGGAAGGCCAACTCCAGCCTGCCTTGACGGCCGTCAGGTGACCTCTCGGATGTCGATAGATGGAATAGAAGGAATCTTCACGCATGATGAGCGGGGGACTCGCGCTGAACGATGAGCAGGGATGCGCCACCGGGCGGAGGAGCCGGCAGGTAACCCATGATGGAGTTCATCAAGGAGGGGATCGATTGCTTGCCCCGACATGGCCCCTGCAAGGCTGGGGGGCGCCGCCAAGGAGCCACCGGCTTGACTTGGGTTAGAGATGTGCCGAAGACGCTCTTGCACAATACCAGGCGGACGGATGTCCCGGGCGACAAGGTCCGGACAGCTCGGTCATCCGCTGGGCCGGAAGCCGCCAGCTCGCCGTTCGGCGTCTTGAAGTATAGGTGTCGCTCGCAGCTCGTTGCTTGGCGGCCGATATGGCGACTCGAGCTAGAACTGGCGCAACTGACAACTGAGCGTTCCATCACCGCATCCACCTCCCTCAAGTTTCCCGCATACGCGTTGACGACGTTCAAGGCGTGCCCTTCAATGATGTGGCCAGTCATCAAGCAACCCAGGAACACCAGGATCAAATGCGCGTCCACGGCAGAAAGCCAGGGGAATGAATTTCGTCCCGGCCACTTCAGCATCAGATAGACGGCATACGCCACGTGCGTCAGGCAGAGTACGCTCATGCATCGCCAAAGCCAGCTTGGCGTCGGAGAATACTGATAGGGATTCTCGGTGAGCTCTGTAAATATCACGCTAGCGATGAAGGGCAGGAGCATGACGCACAAGACGGCCATATATATGACAGCCGTTGCCACCAGGGCCAGCGATATCAGCCAGAACCCCTTCTTGGTCGAAGATTGCCCTTCTATCGTGGCAGGTTGCAGCCGTTCCTTTTGCGGGATCGATGGTCGATTGTCCAAGCTCATCCTGGTTGGCTCCATGAATCTGAAACGCACTCAACATCTCCTGCCAGCCAATACCGCGGCGCCGAGGAGGCGGGACAAGCGGGCAACGTGGAGAGCTCAAGGAGGCGGCAGAGAGGGCATGCCGCTAGTTTACTGGCGACGTGGTCTCGATGAAATCGGACACGTCCTAAATAACGCGAGGCAGATGTACCAATTTGCGGTCTTTGACCATAGCGCTTTCTGAGAAGCTGTGGGCGGCATGTTCGAATTGCGGGGGCATGCGCTTCCCATGCGGTCGCCGATCTTGCCGCCGACGTTGCCCGATGCGAAGTCAGATTTTCCGGACAACACCTGCCGTTCAAGTGGCCGTAGTCAGGCGCATCGATGTTGATGCATAGGCGATGCCTGCCGGGATAAACACAGTAGGACTACAGGGGAAAGCGCCGCAGCAGGGTGACCATCGGGGCGTGCGCAGCTCGAAGGGAGCGATCGGCGACGGGGGCGGCGCACGGCTTACCGCGGGGCAATGCTCGTTGATTAGGACGTGTCCGATTTCATTTGCAGTACGCTGCCAGTACACTTGCGGTACACCTCACCGAGGAGCGACATGAAGCAAAATGAAACGCGTCGGGCCCTGATGCTGGGACTTGCTGCCATTTCCATGGCCGGCGGCTGCGCCCGGGCCGGCGAGGCCGATGAGCTGTACGCGGCGATGCAGGATGGCATGTGCGAGCCCGCCACCGTCTTGCAAGCGCACAACATGGCAGGTGCGGTCGCAACCCAGGCGGGCCCGGCCATGACCCATCTCTACGGCACCCGCGAAAAGAGGGATGTGCGAGCGTGCTTCGGTCGGCTGCGCACAGCCGCCGAGCAGGGCGACGCGGATTTGCGCGGTGCGGTTGGCCATGCGTATTCGCAGGGCTACGGCGTCCCCAAGGACGAGGCGGGGCGGTGGACGATCACGAGGCGGTCCATTGGCGATGCAAGGCGGCGGAGCCAAAATTAAATGGTCGACCTCGGTGGCATTACCGCACTTTCGGCCAGACGCAGCCGTCCTCGCCCATCGCCCCATTGTCCTGAATAAAATCGGTTCGTTTGGCCGTCTTGCGATTCTGATAGGTAAAGCCATAGATGTTCGCACCCTGGCGAATCACCTCGTATTCCCCGCTGATTTTTCCGCCTGACACCTCCAGCCAGACGTCGGTGTATTCCCAGGGCCGTCCCTTGGCCATCTCGACGCCATCCGACGACTTGAGCACCAGCGGGATAGCCAGCGCGGACTTGCGATACTTGACGTAGCCACCTGTCCAGTGTGAATCCGGATCGGAGAACATCCGGAATTCGAGCTGGATACCCCCTGTCCCCGAGGACAGGCAGCGGAAGTCTTGCGCAACCGGCCGTTGGGCGAGTGCGGGCAAGGCGCTGATGACGAGCAGTACGGCGACGAGGCAGTGGTGCATGGCTTCGGTGTTTTGGTAAGAAGCATCAAACAAGTTTGATGGGAAATTGATGCGCGACCGAACCGATGCCACAGGAGCCCTCCGGGTGGGGGGCTGCCATAGTAGGAAAGGTGCTTGCGCATTACATGCAAGCGCGCGCTTCGCATCGCCGATGCGAATATTAATCCATGAATCATGCTAACAATGCATCAAATAGCTCAATGACGAAATCCCTCATTCCCGATGTCGCTCTGATCGACAACACCGAACAACGTACCCCGCTGGTCCTGGTGCTGGACTGCTCGGGCAGCATGGACGGCGAACCGATCCGGCAGCTCAACGAAGGGCTGGTCCTGCTGGAGCAGGAGCTCAAGGCGGACGTGATCGCCAGCAAGCGGGTCCGCATCCTGGTGGTGCAATACGGCGGCTACGACCAGGCCGAGGTGGCCGGTGACTGGTGCGATGCAATGGATTTCAGCGCGCCGAAACTGCGAGCCGACGGTACCACGCCAACGGGGCAGGCGGTAGAACTGGCGCTGGCAGAGATCGAGCAGGAGAAGCTGCGGTTCCGCCAGGCGGGCGTGGCCTACACGCGTCCGTGGCTGTTCCTGATGTCGGATGGCGCGCCCACTGACCAGTGGGAGCAGGGCGCGGCGCAGTCCCGCCAGGCCGAGAAGGCCAACAAGGTGGCCGTGTTCCCGATCGCGGTGGGCGAGGGCGCCAGCATCGATGTGCTCCAGCAGTTCAGCAACCGCGGCGCGGGCGGCGTGAAGCAGCTCAAGGGCTTGCAGTTCCGTGAGCTGTTCCTGTGGCTCAGCGCCAGCATGCAGGTCGTGTCGCAGTCCACGCCGGGCGGGCTGGCGCAACTGCCGTCCACCGACAGCTGGTCCGCGGTCACGGTCTGAGCGATGGCCTGGAAGATCTTTGCCGCTTCGGCAACGGGCAAGTCGCACGCCGAGCGCGGCGTGCCGTGCCAGGACGCCTTCGCGCATGCTGTGGTGGGCGAGGTGCTGATCGCACTGGTTTGCGACGGTGCGGGTTCGGCGCGCTATAGCCAGGCAGGTGCCGAGTTCATCGCCAGATCGGTGGTGCATGCGCTGGCCACGCGGGTGCAGCAGGGCGAGGAGTTGCCTGAGCTGTCCGGCGAACTGTTCGAGCAGGCCGTGGCAAGCGTGATCGGGCTGGCGCGCAGCGCGCTGCAGGAGGTGTCACGTGCGGCGGGTGCCGGGCTAGCCGACTACGCTAGCACGCTGGTTGGCGTGGTGGCCACGCCGGAGCGCGGCAGCTTCTTTCATATCGGCGATGGCGTGGGCGTGGCCCAGCCGCGCGACGGCGCGGCCAAGCCGGATATTTCGCTGCCAGCCAATGGCGAGTACGCCAACGAGACCTACTTCATCACCGGGCCGCACTGGCGCGAGCAGCTCAGGGTGCTGCCGATTCGTCAGCCGCTGCAAGGCGTGGCGCTGATGTCGGATGGCGCCATGCCGTTTGCCATGAGCAAGGGCAACGCCGGGCTCTACGCGCCCTTCATGGAGCCGGTCGAGCGGTATCTGCGCGGGGTAGCCGACGTCGATGAGGGCAACCGCGCGCTGGCGGCCACGCTGGACGATCCGCGCACGCACCACATCACCGGCGATGACAAGACCTTGTTGGTCGCGCTGCGGGCATGAGTGCTCGTAGTGGACGGAAAGTCTGGCTGGACCGCAAGCGCAGCCTGACGCTGGGCCGCCTGGTCAAGAGCGGCGGCGCCGGGAGCGTATTCCTGCTGGCAGAGGCGCCGGCGCAGGTGGCCAAGCTCTATCACGACCACATGGACCTGGCCAGCTACCAGCGCAAGATCGACGCGATGCTACGGCTGTCGCCCGAGCTGCCGGACCAGGTCGAGAACGGCAAGTGCTATGTGCAGATCGCCTGGCCGCAGGCGCCGCTGCAGAACGGGCGTGGCCGCTTTATCGGTTTCTCCATGCCGGTGCTGGACATCCAGCACACGGCAGAGCTGGAGGAGGTCCTGCAGGAGCGCCAGGCGCGTGCCGCTGGCCTGCCCACCGGGCTGGGCGCCAAGATCACGTTGGCCGCCAATCTGAGCGGCGTCATCGCGGCCCTGCACCAGCGGCATCACTACGTGGTGGACCTGAAGCCGGTCAACCTGCGCTTTTACCGCGATTCGCTCTATATCGCGATGCTCGATTGCGATGGCTTCAGCATCCAGGGCGAGTCGGAACGCTTTGCGGCGCAGCAGTTCACCGCAGACTATCTGGCGCCGGAATTGCAGGATGGCGGGCTGACTGCCGCCGGCGAGGAGGCGCAGGACCGCTTCGCGCTGGCGGTGGTGATCTTCCAGTTGTTGAACTTCGGTATTCATCCGTTTAGCGGCCGGCCCGCCAATGGGCGGGTTCCCACTGACCTGCCCGGGCGCATTCGCGGCCGCTACTATGCGTATGGCCAGTGCGCGCACAAGGCGATCACGCCCAACCCGGTGAGCGGCCACGCGCAGATGCCGCAGGAGTTGCGGGAGATGTTTGACAGCGCTTTCGGCGGGCAGCCGGGCAGCCGGCCCGCGCCTGCCGAGTGGGCGCGGGTGCTGCGCGAATACGCGCTGCGCAGCAGCCAGCGGATGGCAGTCTGCGCCGCCGATCCGTCGCACCAGCACTTTGCAGGCTTGGCCTGTGCGGCTTGTGCGCGCAGTGCGATGATCGCCGGCGCCGTCAGCGCGGCCAGCGCGGCCAGCGCCGCCAGCGCCGCAGCGGCGGCAGGTGCCACGCCCGTGGCGCGGGCCGGTGGCAAGCGCAAGTCCGGCCGGGGTAAGCGCACCCGCCAGGTAACTGCGCGGCCACCCTTGCAGCAGCCATTCCGGCAACCGCTGGCTCAGGCCGCCGCCGTCAGTGCATCGATCTCCACCACCATGCCGGCAAGCGGCGGCAAGAGCGGGACGCCCGTGATCGCCTTTGTCGTTGCGGTCACGCTGCTCGTGCTGGCGGTGGCCTTCGTGTCGTCCGGCGGAGGCGACAGTGATCGCGAAGCCGCGACGCCAGCCGCGGCAAGCGGCACGAGCGGTGGGCAAGGCCAACCGCTCGAATGGACGGGCAGTACTGGGATTTCCGCGCCGTACCTGAGGATGGCGAGCACACGCGCCGAGATCCGGGCCACCATCGCTGCCGTCGCTGCGGGGCAGTTCTACACCTACCGCTACAACCTACTGAGGTTAAAGCGGATGGGGCTCCCCCAGGACCACACCAGCTACTACATTGCGCAGGAGTTCGACCGCATCCAGCGCACCTACCGCGATACGCTGCGCCGAGCCCGCACGGCGGCGACCAGGCCGGAGGGTGGGGCGCGCGCCGCCGAGGCGGAACTCGAAGTCCATTACGACCAGCACCGCGAGTTTCTGGCGCGCGAATCCGGCGCCTTTTACTCCGCCAACGAACTGGGGGAATATCATCTGCTGCTCAAGGAACCGGTAGCCGCGCGCCTGCTGTTCGAGCAGGCGATCTGGGCCCGTGCAAACGATCCCAATGCGTGGTACGGACTGGGCGCGGTCGCTCTGCACGAGCAGCGCGATAAGGATGCGGTTGCCAGTTTCGCCATTGCCGAGCGGCTGCAGGCGGAGGCTGCCGGCAAGTCGGGCGAGTTGAGCGCCTTCCTAGCCACCCTTCGCCTTCGCATGGTCTCGGACACAGAGCGCTGGGAGACGTTCAGTCAGGCCGGCAAGGCGCTGGCGGCCCTGCTGGCCAACCTGCCGCCCGCGGCCGACCGGCAAGCCAGTGTGGACCCGGCCTCGCAGCGGCACCATCCGGCTATCTACCCGGCCACGATCGACCCGGGAGCGGACGCTAAGGTCGATCTGCAGGTCACGGTGGATGCCAGCGGCGATCCAATCCGGATCACGGTGGTCCGGCTGGACGGGCCCGAGGCGTTGGGCCGGGCCGCCATCGAGGCTGCCCGGAAATGGCGCTACCAGCCGGCCGTGAGGAGGGGCGAGCTGATCGAAGGCACTGTCATGATCCCGGTGACCTTCGAGGCTGGATGACGTGCCCCAACAGCGCATTACGGATATTTCGCAGCGGGCCAGTGGCGAGTACGCCAATCAATGCATACCTACTGCCGGGGGGCAGGGCACGCAGCCACTGGCAATCACCGCCGCGCTCTGGAACCCGCCGACGGACGGTCCGTACTGATACACGTCAACGAAACTCTGGCCGTGCTCAATTGACTCGCGGGTAGGCGCCCGCATCCATTTTCCCTGAAAGTAGAACGCTATGACATTGTCTGTATCTGAAAAACTGCCTTGGTACGCCGCGCTGGCGACCGTTCCGATTGCAACGGCTGCCTCCATGTTGGGCCTCCTGATGCCCAAGGCCGTCGATAGCACTAATACAGATCAATTGGTCAACGTCATACCACAGTGCCTTGCCTATCTCTTGACGTTAGGTGCAACGGCCTTCTTTCTGGCCCAGCAACACCTGGAAAAGGGAGGGCTCGCCGGATACGCGAAGAACAGCAGCTTCATCATGCTGTTTGCCTTCGCCTATGCCTTGGTTGCGTTGTTCGGCAGCTATTTGTTCCTCGATCTGGCCAGGGGCTTGCAGAAGGCGCTCGTCCATGACTGGCCAAGCGGCGACCTTTCGAGAGCATGGGAACGGAATCAGGCAGCGATGACGGTGATCCGTCTCGCGGCACCGGTCGCTGCGGTCTCGCTCGTTTTTGCAGCGTGGAAGTTCTCGGTGCTTTTCTTCAATGGTCCAAGGGTCAAGGCGGTGTCTGTGAGCGCTCGGCGGACTCGCGCGGCAGGTATGTTTGCATGCGTGGTCACCGCGGCGTCGTTGCTGATGGAGGGCATCAGCCCAACCCTCACGCCAACTCGCTTTATCTGGGCCCACGAGGTGCCGTTGCGACCGCTCTATGCGACTGTCTCGATTTTGCTGTGGACGACGCTGCCGGTTTTCCTTATTGCCCGCTATGTGGCACGGCGAGACTTAGTCGCTACCCGGCCAGGGCGGATCGTGCTGTTCGGGCTGGGGACGATGCTCGTGATCCAGTTCCTGCGCGTTGCCGTCATGTTTGGCGGCTGGGTGCCTCTGGTCACAGCAGTCGATGAGGCGGGCAATCTCCCAGCCTTCGCCGCATTCCCCGAGGCACATCCGTTGTGGACGCTGGCAATCGTCTATGCGCTTCATGTTCCCTTGACCGTAAGTGTGACCTGGATGATGGCGTGGCCTGCATTTGGCGGTCGAATCCGTCGCTGAGGGGGGTAATGCTAGCTTCACAAGGTCGGCCGCAAGGCGACCAGGCCGCGTCGGAAAGCTGGGGCTTGCGTGGTTACTAACGCTTTGACACCCCCCGACGAGAGGAGCATGGCTGCATGGTGGTGAAAAATGGCAAGCGCAGTAGGAACAATGCGTTGAAGTACGGTAGCTCATTTGGCGCCACCGTCCGGGGGACGCTCGGAGAGTACGATCGCAGGGGCATTCGCCCCAGCGGTCCGGCACACCACTTGGAGTGCAAAATCGGCGAGACTGGAAATGGCAACGCCGCGGCGCTCGCATCTGCTTCCAATGGCAGCGAGGAAGTCTATTCGTGGGGCTTCAAGATCTGGCTGCTGATCCCGATTTTCGTCGTGCTCGCAGCGACATTGGTTTGGATCGTGAACGGTCCGAAGTTCTCGCAGACTCGAGAGTATCGGCTCGAAATGGGTATAGGGGCTGTTCTCCCTTTCGTGCAGCTCTGGATCGGGCGACTATTGTGGCAACGCAAGCCCGTGTTCACCTGGTCATGCCCAGGGTGGCTGATTATCATCGTCTTACCTGTCTGTATGTCGTTCGCACCCATGGCCACCACAGTGTTGAACGCGGCGTGGGAGCCCATGCCGGCAATCGGACGCAATACGCCGGCCAAACTCCATGTACATAGCATCCCGAGAAGCAAATACGACCAGCATAATCAGGGCGTGGCTCGGGTTCTTGTTTATCGCAGCAAGGACGACCCGACTCAGGTAATCCACATCGGGATGGCTGATTACGGCAAGAGCCCTGCTGGCGGGTACCCGTCGGATTTCGACGCACCCACGGTCTGTTTTTTGGAACATCGGGGCCTGTTTGGCTGGATATGGATAACCGACTTGCACGCGTGCGACGTCGACGGCAAGGCGATCGGCAAGCATGGAACGGCGACTTTCAGAAAATGGCCGAGCCGGGACTGAGCCGGAAACAACCAGGTCAGCGCATTGTTCGGTCCTGTTTGCGCTTTCACAGGTAAGGCAGGGCCCGAAATGCGCGAGCGATCAAGCCTCATCAACGAGAGGAAGGTTGAGACCTTGTGAGGTCTGTGCGAGCGGGGACTGATGATGAAGAAAGGCACGATAGTGGATGCCACCATGATCGAGGCGCCAGCGTCGACCAAGAACAACGAGAAGAGCTTCGACCCGGTGATGCAGAGTGGTCGGGAAACAATAAAAGGTAAAGGACGATATGCTTAAACTCGCAGCTTTTCTGATCGCCATTGCTACAGCTGTTGCAGCCACCAATGCCTCGGCCAATGGCACTCAATCCGATGCAGAAGAGTATTATCAGCAAGCCCTTATCGGTATGGATCGGATTCAACATCTCCTCGCGAGTCGTCAAAAAGATCGCGAGAACGTCTTAGTTGTAGCCAGCGAACTCGTCAGAAGCAATCTAGTTAAGGCAACTGAACTCGGTCATCCCGCGGCGGCGTTCTATCATGCGCAGCTCCTGCTGAATGCCCCTGGCAGTGGCTCAACAGGTGCCGACAAAAACCACCGCGAAGCCTGTGGTCTGCTGGACTCTTGGGCGCAAAAAGGTTTCGTAGCTGCCGCTGTACTTAATTTTCAAAAGTGCGACAAAGCATATCTCCGCTTTCAATTCAACAATCCAGAGCATTTAGCGGCGCTTGCGGCGCTTTCCCAATCTCTCGGCCAGGCTGACCCAGCGTCGAAGTACTATCCCTTCCCTCTTGCCAGCCAGTGCTTTGCAATCGATCCTGTTCAGGTGGTCATGCTGACACATGAGCAATTTCGTGCAGAAGCTGAATATGTTTTGGGAACAGCACAAGACCCCACCGACTCCGAGGCAATACATCGTAGTTTGGACTTTCTGGATACCGCTGCTAGCCATGGTTGTGTTGCATCCTTTGACATACGTCCGATGCTACGCAAGCATCTAAAGCAAGAATAAGCACTTGCCCTATAAGTGCTGAAGCTATCACCACTAATAGCCGATTCAGGGTAGACGGGGCTCCACGGATGCGGCAATTCTGCAATCTCACTCGCCCGTTGCGTCGTAAGCGTGCTGCGAACATGCGCATCCAGTGCTTGCCTTTGATCAGGGAGCGGCTATCTGGCAGTCGGTGCTGGCTGCCAGAGATGCGGTAGCCGTTGGTCGATATCTGTAAGTCAGCATGACTTCCGTGGCAGGGGTGCTGGCCGCCGCAGGGAGTTGACGCGGGTTAGCATTGCTGCCAGAGC
>NZ_JBXANI010000058.1:0-13442 GCF_058801495.1 Cupriavidus sp. GW822-FHT03E04 | reverse complement strand
CGGTATACCATCACCGAGATCTCGATCATGACCGGCTTCAAGAGCGCCGCGCATTTCAGCCGCATGTTCCGGGAGCACTTTGGCTGCTCGCCGCGCGAGTACCGCCAGCGCGCGGGCGAGGACGCGCTGCAGGAGACGGCGGCTATTGCGAAGGCGGCGTAGGCTGCGCTGAGCGCGCTGCGCTCGCCGGCACTCCCCATGCCTGGACGCGAGCCACGCGCATCGTGGGCCTCCCAACCGTTCTTGACGTCCGCCCCGATCGGCGGCGTCTCGCTCGCTGGTGTTGGTGGAAATCACACCGCGCAGCGACACAGGTACGTGATCGAACATATCGCTGCCGTCACGAACGCGGGTCTCTCCGGCGTTGAGAAGCGGCGTGAGCGGGCCGCCGTTACTGGCACTGAGACCGACGCTGCCGCTGGCACGATGAGCACCATCCCGACATTTCACAGTCACGCCTGGAGGCGTTCGCGTTCAGCGAGACGGTAGCCGGCGCTGCTCATTTGCGCAGGCGGAGCGATGTCGTCGGCCGCTCTTCGTTGCGCGCCTGCGGTCACATCGTTGCATGGAGACACCGCTTGTATTGCACGCGCAGGCAAGCCCTCGACGGCCGCACTTCTTAAAATGCATCGTACGAAGACGCAAGCTGCATCAAGCGCGTCAGAAGCCTGCGCATCGATCGCCTTTGTAATGCGTCATCGAATCGCCGATACGAAGCGACTGGCTACAACAACACCGGAGACACCTCAATGATAGAGCAGTCAGCGTACGTAGCGCGCCGAGCTGACGCGCCCAGACATGCGGCTTCCGAGCTGTTGCTCGCATGCGTGAGCGCTGCCCCGGCGTTCAACATCGACGTTGACGATCTCGACTTCAAGATCCGTCGGGACAACACGCAGCGCTGCAACCTGGGCATACGCGTTCAGAATCAGGACGCCGTGCATCTGTAGAGCAGGATTGGTGCGCTAATTCTGATCCTCGACCGTCCCATATATTTCCGATTGATGTGAGAGTAAGCCTGATCGCGGTGACCCGCGCATTGATGGCACGTGCACATTCAGACCACCAACGGGAGCAAACCAAATGACGCAGACCCCCATGGACCCAGTGGACCGCTTTCTCGCGGCCTTTGCGACAGGTGACCAGGCTTTGCTGGCAACTCTCGTCCACCCAGAATTCGAGGTCGTCCAATCGAACGGACTGCCCTACGGAGGTCGTTACCAGGGCATCGACGGCTTCTTCGAGTTCGTGGCTCTATTTCTTGATACATGGCAGATCGAACGTTTCGAAATGGATCGCCGTTTCGATGAAGCGGGAACCGAGCCGGGGTTGCAGAGCGTTGCGCTGATGTTCCACCTTGTCGGCTCGGTGGCCGCTACAGGAGCGCCGATCGACACCACCTTGCTCGAGCATTGGATCTTGAAGGATGGAAAGCTCCTCTTCTCGAAGCCCCATTGGTTCGAACCGCCAATGCGGGGATGAATCGTTCATCGAACTAACGCAACGGAGACGCGCATGACACCTTTGGATCTCTCGACATTCAAGACGCTGCCTGCGGCATCAGGCGCGATAGAGCAGATCTGTTTCATCACCAACGACATCCCGGCCAGCGTGAATTTCTGGACGCGTACCTTTGGTGCCGGGCCGTTCTTTCACATGGAGCACATCGATTTGCTGGACGTTCGCTACCGCGGGGAACCGACGAATCTCGATCAATCCATTGCTCTGGGTTATTGGAAGGAACTGCAGATCGAGTTCATTCATCAACACAGCGAGGCTCCCTCCATCTTCACCGATTGGACCAAGGGCCGGCGGCGAGGACTTCATCATGGGATGGTCAAGTCTTCGGACGTGGAGCGGACACGCTGCGACCTGGCCAAGGTGGGTATGACCGCAGTCCAGGAAGCACGAGTCGGCCTTGGTGGCGAATATATCTTCTTCGAGACGGGCAGCGAGGAGATGCCGTATCTCGAGGTTGTTCGGCTCGACCCGATGTTCGACAAGCTGTTCGCCTTCATGAAGCGATCGGCCCGCGAATGGGACGGGACGAGGCCGCTGCGTTCCGTGCCCGATATTTCCGAGTGGAATTGAGAAAACGCGGTCCGGCCCGCAGCTGTTGTATTCGCCAATCCGAAAGGCATACCCTATGCGCCCCTTAGCATTGCATCAATTGACTGCGCTCGACGTGGACCCACTAGAGCTCGTTTCCCTGGCCGCGGCCACTGGCTGCCAACGCATTGTCACCTGGATTCACGACCCGGTCGACCCGTTTCCTGGGAAGGGGTGGCCACAGTTCCACTTTCCGTCAATCACGCCCGCAACTCAGGCGGAGATGAAGCTCAGGCTGGCCGACAACGGAATCGAACTGGCGAACATCGAGATGTTCCCAATTGCGCCCGATGTAGACATCGAACGGTATCGGCGCTATCTCGAGATAGGAGCGGAACTGGGCGCCGCTCGCGCTGTCGTGCATGTGCATGACGACAATGACAACCGTGCCATTCAGAGCCTTGGGCGGTTCTGCGAGATCGCCGCCGAGTATGGGATCGGTGCGGGCATCGAGTTCATGGGGCTGATAGAAGCATGCAAGACGCTCGAACGTGGGCTGTTCTTCGCCAAAGCGATCGACAGACCGAATGTCGGCGTCGCGCTGGATTTTCTGCATGTAATGCGGACGGGCAGTACACCGGCCGATATTGCGGCGATTCCACCCAAGTACATCAGCTACGCTCAGATTTGCGACGGCTTGGATCTCGGCGTAACGGACGATTATCTCGCGGAGGGCTTGAACCGCGTGCCGGCGGGCGAGGGCGTGTGGCCGCTTCGAGCCCTCGTCGAGGCATTGCCGCAAGCAGTGCCGATCGATGTGGAAACGCCGCTCACCCGACTTAAGGAGCAAGGCGTATCGGCGCTCGAGCGTGCCCGCCGCGCCGTCGACGGTGCCAGGTCGATCGTAGACAGCGTGAAACCCCGGCGCTAAACGCCTGGGCTTCTGTTTCACTCAAGGAGAAATCGGAATGATCAACACACTCGACTTTGGGACGGCCCAGCATGACCGGCGCGGCCCATCGGCCAGCAACTACAGTGCTGGCCAGCTCGACACCGTCCTCCACGCGTTGCAGCGCACGGTAGAACATGCAGGGAATAAGGTCTTCCTCGATGTCCAAGGCGAGACAGTCACCTATGCGGAAATGGATAGTCGGGCGAATCGCCTGGCACATTCGCTCGCTTCGCTTGGTGTGAAGAAGGGCGACACGGTGGTGACCTTCCTGGACACGAGCATCGATGTCGTGACCTGTTGGTTCGGCATCAACAAGCTCGGGGCGATCTGGGTGCCCATCAACAATGCTTATCGGCACGAGTTCCTGCGTCACCAGATTGCGGACGCCGGGGCGAAGCTGGTGATATGCGATGTTGCCTACCTCGACCGCGTGGTCGAGATCGCAAAGCAACTGCCTGAAGTGTCGCTGATTCTCTGCCGCGACAGCGGCCAATTCCCCGCCTGTGACATACCGATCGAACCCTTCGACCACTATCGCGGCACTGATGCGACGCCGATACCTATTGACGTCGGTCCCTCGGATCTGGCCTCCCTGATTTACACCTCCGGAACCACTGGGCCCTCCAAAGGTTGCATGATCAGCCACAACTACCTCTGCATGCAGGGGCGCCAGCAGCGCAGGGCTATGCCCGAGGCTCACGATGAAATCACGTGGACTTGCCTGCCCCTGTTTCATAGCACCGCGCAGACGGCGGTCATGGGCGCGCTGGTTGCGGGTCACCGCGTCGCCATCTGGCCCCGTTTCTCCGTCACCACTTTCTGGTCAGACATCGAACGGTCCGGCGCCCGCAATGCGATACTGATGGCATCTATCTTCGCCCTGATAGCTCACGCACCCGACTCGGATGCCATGCAGCGTTGCTATGGCCAACTCCGCATGATTATTGGCCACCCCATCACGCCGGAGATTCGGGAAATCTGGAAGCGGCGGTTCGGCGTCAAGCTGGCCTCGTCCTGGGCCTTCGGGCAGACCGAGGGGTCGCGCGTGACGATGGTGGGCGCCGACGAAACGCCGCCTGAAACCTGTGCCGGGCGCGTCGCTGACGAGTTCGAACTCATGATCTTCGACGATCAGGATCGGCCTGTGCCCGACGGCACGGTGGGAGAGATTGTCTTTCGCCCCCGGTACCCGCACGTGATGTTTGAAGGATACTGGCGTCGTCCGGAGGACACTGCCAAGGTGTGGCGCAATTTCTGGATGCACTCGGGCGATCTGGGCCGCATCGAAGACGGCTATCTGTTCTTTGCCGATCGGAGGAAGGATTATCTGCGTTGCCGGGGCGAGAACGTGTCGAGTTTTGAACTGGAACGCACCTATATCGCTCATCCTGCCATCCAGGAGGTCGCCATTCATTCCATCGGTGCACAGACGGGTGAGGATGACATCAAGGCAACCATTGTGCTCCGCGAAGGCATCACAGTCACCGAAGAGGAGATGTGTCGCTGGTCGATAGAGCAACTGCCACACTTTGCCGTCCCGCGTTACTACGAGTTCCGGTCCGAACTCCCCAAGAACCCCACCGGTCGCGTCCTGAAGTACAAGTTGCGCGAAGAAAGCGTGACCACCACCACATGGGACCGGGACGAGGCGGGCATCATCGTGCGGAGAAAGCGGTGATTCGCTTCGCCACGGCTGGTGGCAAAGAAAGATCAGAGATGGGGGCGATCTCCTCCAGCGGCACGGCGGTGTTCGGGCGTGTTGCAGCAGGGTATGAAGCTGTCCGCGATGCCTTCGCTGCAAACCTTGACGAGGGGCTGGACATCGGAGCCAGTTTTGCGGTTTACCGCAATGGCGAAGCGTTGGTGGATCTGTGGGGCGGGCACGTCGATGCGAAAGGATCGGCTCGCGTTGTCGAAGATACCTTGTTCAGCATCTGGTCCACGACGAAAGGGTTGACCGCACTGTGCATCGCAATGCTCGTGGATCGCGGCCGCCTGGCGTACGAAACACCGGTCGCGGCGTACTGGCCTGAATTCGCCGCCGCCGGCAAGGCCGCGATCACGGTGGGGCAACTGATGTCGCATCAGGCGGGCCTCGCCGGGGCGCGTGAACCGGTGACGCTGGAGGATTATTACAGTCATGACCACGTCGCCACTCTGCTGGCGGCGCAAGAGCCGTACTTTCAGCCCGGGCTTTGGGGTTACCATGCCGTATCCTTCGGCACGCTGGCAGAAGAACTGATGCGCCGCGTGGACGGGCGGACGATCGGTCGATTCTTCGCCGAGGAGATTGCCGGAAGGCTCGGCCTCGACATCCATATCGGTCTTTCGGAATCCGAGGACCACCGCCAGGCAGCGATGGTCGCGCCGACGGACACGGCCACGCACATCTTCGACCCGCCGAACCAGGCTGCTTTCCAGGCGAGCATGCTGAATCCGTTGCTGGAATTGAACTGGCCGGCGCGTCGCGAATGGCGGCTGCACGGCTTGGCCGGTGTGGGGGCTAGCGCGAATGCCCGGGGTCTGGCGAAGTTGTATGACCATCTCGCCAACGACGGGGCCGTCGGGGGCATTGGCCTGCTATCGACCGACACCTTACGACAGGCCAGTCGCGAGCGCGTCGCGGGAATTGACCAGTGCTCCGGCGGCTTTGCCCGGTATGCTGCGGGCTTCCGCCTCAATACAGGGACGATGGGCTCTAACCCAGCGTCGTTTGGCCACATGGGCCTAGGGGGCAGTATGGCGTTCGCTGACCCCCGGCGGAAGATTGGCGTTGCCTACGCCATGAACCGGATGCTCAACCCGGACTGGCAATGGATCGATCCTCGGCTCGCTAACCTGCTGGTTGCGCTGTACGCCGCCAAATCGGATGGTGTTGCCGATCGCTAGGGGCCCGCACGTCGCGCGGTCCCGGGAGGCTTGACCATTGCAGTCGATGACGAGCTTGCCGAAGTACGCCACGCTCCCAGGGTGTCGGTAGGCCTTCCAGCAGTTGGCGAAGGGGAAGGCTGAGAACTGGTGTCCACGGAGGTCTGATCTGCGCCTATCACTGCGAACGGTAGATTGTTATGCATCGGTTTCAAATTGCCAGTGGCCTCAGTATCGCAGGCGACATCGGCGGCGATCCCCGGTGCCAGACCATTGTCCTGCTGCACGGCGGCGGGCAGACACGCCACAGTTGGAAGCGCGGCTTCGACGTGTTTGTCGAGGCAGGCTACCACGTGGTTTCGCTCGACATACGTGGGCATGGTGAAAGTGACTGGTCACCCGCTGGCGACTATGGGCTGTCCGCGTTTGTTTCAGACCTCTCTTGTGTGCTTGAGCGACTACCGACCTTCCCCATCATAGTCGGCGCCTCCCTAGGCGGCATGATTGGGCTTGCCGCCGTGGGGGAGGGCATGGTGCACGCTCGTGCCCTGGTGCTCGTGGACATCGCCCCACGCTTCAACAGACATGGCGCAGAGAATATCGCAGCCTTTATGAACGCAAACCTCTCCGGCTTCGAGACGCTGGAAGATGCGGCCGAGGCGGTGGCGCGATACAACCCCGATCGGCCGCGCCCGCGCAACGCGAGCGGGCTGATGCGCAACCTGCGCGAACGCAACGGCCGTCTCTATTGGCATTGGGATCCCCGTTTCCTGTCGTACGGCGAACTGCATCCAGAAATCGTGCAGTCACGCCTGGAGGCGGCTGCGCTCCGCGTTACGGTGCCAACCCTGCTTATTCGCGGCGGGCAGAGCGATGTCGTCGGCGAGACGGAGGTGGAACATTTTCGTGCACTGATGCCCGAGGCCGAATGCTTGACAGTGGGTGGCGCCGGGCACATGGTCGCCGGCGACCGCAATGACGCCTTCAACGCGGGCATTCTGAACTTCGTGTCGCGTCTTGATGCGGCTTGACGCAATCGTACGAAAGTGCCGATCTGAAAGGAGAAAACAAATGGACCTTGAACTAGCAGGGAAGCGCGCCTTGGTTACTGGAAGCAGTTCTGGCATTGGCGCGGCGGTGGTTCAGCGGCTGGCGGCCGAAGGCGCGCGAGTTGTTGTCCACGGCCGGAACGCGGATCGTGCCAGCCTGATCGCCGACGCAATCACCAAATCGGGTGGCACTGCCTTCGTCGTGATTGGTGATCTGTCGACGAATGAGGGAACAGATGCAGTAGCAAAGGCAATACAGGCAGAACTTGGCGGGATCGACATACTCGTGAACAACGCCGGCGGCTCGGAAGATCCGTCGCGAACCTGGGCCACAACCACGTGGGATCACTTCCTCGAGGACTTTGAAATCAATACCGGCTCAGCGTTCCGGATGATCCAGCATTTCCTACCGGGGATGAAAGAGCGATGCTGGGGACGGATCTTCCAGGTAACGAGTACCGGCGCCACCATGCCATTTGCACACACTACACCCGCATACAACGCAGTAAAGGCCGGTCTCATCACGATGACAGTGAGCTTGAGCAAGACTGTGGCTCGTCACGGGATTACAGTCAACTGCATCACGCCCGGCTCCGTCGATACGCCTGTTTATCGCAAGTTTGTGACGAAGCTTCCGCCTTTTGTCGGTATGTCGATCGAGGAGATCGAGAAGATTCTTGTTAAGCGATGGCAGATACCGGTCGGCCGGATGGGGAAACCGGAAGAGCTTGCATCCGCAATCGCATTTCTTGCAAGTCCTCTCGCATCGTTCATTACTGGAACCAACCTCAGGATCGATGGCGGCATGAGCGGCTTCATCAATACGTGAGGAGAGAGCATCCAATCCGGATTCCTATTGCGAAAATACCGAATGATCGCGTTGGAATGTCAAGGAAATTGCGACGATGAGGTGCGAGCAGGAGGAACTCACGGTGGCGGGACACGTAGGCAGACTTTACAGGGAAGGGGAGAACATGGGGAATTCCTCATCAGCAGTATAAGGGACCGGCAGTGCATCGGGGCTCAATGGCCGGTCAGTATTCATAACCGGTGGCAGCGGCGGGATCGGGCGGCAGTGGTTCTTCTGGCAGTTAGGAGCAGGGCCCAGGTGACGATAGCGGACCTAGGTGAAAAAAAGGGGTAAAGGGGTAGGATCTGGTTAAATCGATCGAGGGATTCGGTGGTAATGCGCTGTATATACGCACCGATAAAGCCGATGAGAGGCAAGTTGACCGAGCGGTTGATGCGGCCAAGAATGCATTTGGGCGCGTCAACGCCGCCTGCAATGGCGCTGGAGTGGTTTTCAAGGGCGTGCGCACTCATGAGATCCCGGCGGACTACTGGGATAAGGTTAATGCAGTTAACTTACGTGGGACATTCCCGTGCTTGAAATATGAGTTGGCGGCCATGCTAGAGAGGCGGCGGGGCTATCGTCAATATTGCCTCCGCAGCGACAACTGCCAGCATCAAAAACGGCACTGAATATTGTGCCTCGAAGGCGGGTGTGGCAGGTCTTACGCGCGGCGCCGCATTGGATTACGCCGACTCCGGCGTGCGGGTAAACGCCGTCATGCCAGGTTCGACACGAACCCCTATGTTGGAACAAGGGCTGGGCCAGCGTCCCGGACTGGAGGAGACGGTAGCCTCGATGATTCCGATGGGTAGACTTGCGGAGCCAGAGGACGTGGCACTAACAATCTGCTGGTTGCTATCTGACGAGGCAAGATACGTCACCGGCATTTTGCTTCCAGTGGATGGCGGAATGACAGCATCGCTGTAGTTGGATCCGAAGGGCCACCGTGACCCTCGATTTGAGGGGAGGACCGGTGTGGCTGCTTGGCAGCACAGGCGACGTGCGCGTCGGCGCCGTTGATGGCGACTAGAGATGGTTTCGCAAATAGTTTCGCTGCGGCGCGCAGGAGGCGAGTTTATGGATTATCACTGTTAGACCGTTAGGGACCTTCGCATGACTCTCGTTGTGCTCGGTAGCATGCGACGCCCTTGCTGGCTTGCGCCACACCGAGCCGCCTGCGGATGACACCCCCGTTAGGGATTGCGAGACGGTGGGCATTGCCATAACTCGTCCGAATTGACAGGAATGGGGTGCATTCGGAGTTTGGTACGGCACGACGGCACCTGACGATGCCGTCTTACAACAGGGAATTCGAGATGGAGACGACGGATGGATCCGCAATTGACGAGTAAGCGCGTGCTTGCGACCGGTAGCAAATCCGGTATCGGCGCCGCCGTGGTAAAGCGATTGGCCGCCGAGGGAGCGCGCGTGATTGTGCACGGCCGCAATGCCGAACGCGCGCAGCTTGTGGCCGATGAAATCAACGGGCTGGGGCAGGAAGCGCACATTGCGGTAGGCGACCTCGCGACCGAGCAAGGAGCAGCGGAGGTGGCGGAGCAGGTAAAGGCAAAGGTCGGCGACATCGACATATTGGGGAACAATGCAGGTGGTTCGGAAGATCCGGCGCTGACCTGGGCGATCACAGAGTGTGGCTGACTGGCTGAGGGAGTTCGAATTCAACACCGGCTTGGCTTTCCGCATGGTTCGGCGATTCCTTCCCGGTATGAAGGAGTGAGGCTGGGGCCGAATCATACAGGTCACCAGCGCGGCTGCCTTGGCGCCCTTCGCGCACACCTCGCCCGCCTATAATTCAGTCAAGACTGGCCTGATCACCATGACAGTAAGCCTGTCAAAAACCGTTGCCCAGTACGGCATCACCGTCAACTGCATTACCCCCGGACGGGATTGATGAGTTCGAACCCAGCGTCATTTGCCCATGAGAGCCTGGGGGACGAAATGGCGTTTGCTGACCCTCGACGGAGGATCGGGGATGTCTCTACGCCATGAACCGGATGGGCAACCCGGACTCGTAATGGGTTGATCCCAGGCCTGCCGCGTGTAGCCATAGCTGTCGATGACGACCTTGCCGGAATGTGCCCCGCTTTCAAGGTGTCGATAGGTCAGCCGGTACTTGGCGAAGGAATAGACGGAGTTGATCTCACCGGCCGGGCTTTCGTCACCGCCATTGCAGCAAGCGGCGCGCAGGACCCCGCGCTCGTTCAGGAGCGCGGGATTCGTCGGTCTGCAGGGCTGAAAGTCGCCATACATAAAGATCTTCGGGCTCTCAGTCAGATGAATAGCTTGCATTGCGGCCGGACGAGGCCCAATCCGTCCGGTGGCGAAAGAAAGCATTCAGGCAGCCGTCTGTCCTCCCTCGACCGGCAGCGTGGCCCCTGTAATGTACGAGGCCTCGGGGCTGGCGAAGAACAGGATGGCCGCCGCGACTTCTTCAGGTCTGCCCATGCGACCCATCGGCACTGAGTCGCGGAAATACTCCGTCGCAGCTGGATTCTGTGCCAGGCCGGCCCGTAACATCGGAGTGTCGATGGGGCCCGGACAAATCGAGTTGGCGCGAATACCCGTCTTTGCATACTCAAGTGCCACGGTTCTGGTCAGAGCGACTACACCGCTCTTCGCCGCGCCGTAGGCACCGAGCGCCGGCGTGCCGATAAGTGCTGCGGTGGAGGCGACGTTGACGATGGCCCCGCCGTTCCTCTTTAGCATTTCGGGGATCGCAAATTTCATCGTCAGGAACACGGCTCGAAGATTTACGTCAACCATGGTGTTAAAGTTCTCTTCGCTGCATTCCGTGAACGCAAACATGGGGCCACTCGCTCCCGCAACATTGCAAAGAATGTCCAGCCCTCCGAACTCCCCCACGGCAAGACCAACCAGTGCCCGGACATCGTCGGCCCGGCTCACATCTGCGCGCGTCGCGACCGCCCGATCTCCTAAAGCCTCGGCAGCTCGTAGAGATGCCTCTGATGTGCCGGCGAGTACGACATTGGCGCCCTCGGCGTGAAATAGTTTTGCCGTTGCCAGGCCTATGCCGGTACCACCGCCCGTGATAATGGCAGTTTTCCCTTTCAGTCGTTCACTCATTGCGCGCTCTCCTTGTTCGCGATCCCGTGCAGTCACTCAGCTTCGACGAAGCTATTACGGCTAGGTAGAATAGCCCTCGCGAGCGACCGGCTCTTGCTCGCACACGAACGTAGGCTTGTCCTTGCTGGCATAGGTTGACGGGCTTGCCTGTTCCGTTACTCCAATCGTAGGTTCTGCGATTGCATGCATCGACACGAGAAGGTGCATGAATTCGCCGCGGGATTGGCGGTACTCCACTTTGGTATTAAACCTGTCTTCAGGTTCGCGCCGGGTGACCGCGTTGTCGGTATCAAATTTGCCGACTGGATCGGCGGGCCGGCGTTCGCCGCCAAGTTCAAGGCGATGCGCTACGATCATGTCGACAGCTTTGCCAGCCAAAACGAGATATGGCCTCGTAAAGAAGCTGTCGTATCTGTCGGACGAGCCGCTGCGATGTTGCCGTGCGCGTGTCTCACGGCCTAGCGACCCATCGCCGTCTAAGGCCAGTGCCGCCCGGCGAATTCGGTACTGGTGCAAGGCACCGGCGGCGTGTCGATGTTGCGCTGCAGCTCGGTAAGATGGCAGGTGTCAGTAGTATCGCGCTGACCTCGTCCGAAGAGGATAGGGCTCGGCTGCAGAACTTTTCCGCGTCACTAGTCGAAGTTGCCGGTAGGCAAGTTCTGCACCTCGATCTAGCAGGCGGTAAGGGGATGAGTACCGCTCCAAGGCACTTGACGATCCGGTTGTAGTAGGTCTCGACCCTTTGGCCCGGGTCGTTGCTGATGCCGTCGGCTATCAGATCGGCCCGATGATACGGCGCGCTCTGCCCGATTATCGGCTGTACGCGCGCTGTCTGTCCGTCGCGGACGTTGGCAAGCGCACGCCGGATTTCCGAGCGCATAGGAATGAAAGGCATTGAGGTGTTGGGGGGGCTAAGTGTCAACCGGGCGATGCCGCAGTAGCAGTGTGCGGTGTGTGTGGAGATGGATTCGCGAACGTCGCCCAGCCATCGTTCTACGTGCGGTCCTATGCGCGATGCTCCGATGTTCTGTGCATGCTAACGGACGTGATCCATATAGAAGACGCTGACGCCGAAGGAGTTTGCAGGCCTCTGACGTGCTAGTCTCGAACTATCGCATCGCAGTGACAGGAGACGCGCGTGACATCCAAGCAGTGGAAGAGCTTTGCAGCCGAGCCGGTCGTCGACCCAGACTTGCCGATCATCGATCCACACCATCACCTGTGGGCTAAGAACTGGGAACATCCACTGTTCCAGCCCTACGACGTCGAAGAGCTTGGTGAGGACATCCTCGAGTCGAAGCACAATATCGTTGCCACGGTGCTAGTCGACTCGCACGCCCAGCACTTCGAGGACGGCCCCGCACCATTGAGGCCAGTGGGCGAGACGGTCTATGCGGAACGGGTGACGCGCGATGCCCGGCAGAGGGGTGGCCGCGCGGCAGGCCTGTGCGCAGCGATAGTGCCGCACGCCGACCTCTGCCTTGGCGCGGCCGTTGGCGACGTGCTCGATGCCCACGCCAAAGCGTCTCCGCGCTTCCGTGGCATCCGCCACATGGCGGCCTTCGACTCTTCGCTTCCGCCGATCTACGGCGCGTCGGAGCCGCACATTCTGAAGCGGCCGGAGTTCCGAGCGGGCTTCTCCGAACTGGCCCGCAGGGGCTTGAGCTTCGAGGCGTGGGTGTTGCATACGCAACTCAATGATGTGGTCGACCTCGCGCGAGCGTTTCCGGAGACAACGATCGTGCTCAACCATCTGGGCGGGCCACTAAACATAGGCCCTTACGCGGGGCGGCGCGAGGAGGTCTTCGCCGACTGGCGCGCGGGCATGACTCGACTTGCCGACTGCGACAACGTCGTCGTAAAGCTGGGGGCGCTATTCGTCACGCAGACCGAGCCCTCGGCTTACGCCTTCCGGGCCGAGCCTCTCTCGTCCGAAGCCTTTGCACAGGTCCACCGCCGGCATGTGTTGACGGCCATCGATCTGTTCTCGCCATCACGCTGCATGTTCGAGAGCAACTTCCCGGTGGACATGCTGTCCACTTCGTACGACACGCTGTGGAACGCCTTCAAGCGCATTGCGCAACCGTTTGGCGTCGACGAGCGTGGCGAGCTGTTTTCGGGAGTCGCCCGGAGAGTTTACAAGATCGCGTGAGCGCCAGCGGTTGCTGTTTTTCCATTTTATGCCCTAAAAGGCACTCCATCCGAGCTAGGATCATCAAGCGCAGGGTTCGAACCGTGAATTCGACCACTTCTCTACCAGGGCTGGATGGAGGCCGGTTTCTCGTGCAGGTGTGTTGTGTCTTTGGACGCCGCGCATCCTGCCGAGCGCCTGTTCTGGCCGCTGCTATTCGTTCGAGTGGGCTACGCCTGCGAGGCGCGGCACCGGCGGCTTCTACGACTGGATGATGCTCCCTTCACCTCGAGGGGGTATCACATCCGTTGGCCATCGTGGCCGCTATGTACCCGGGATGCCAGGGGAAACCCGAAGATGCGGTGAGCAAGAGCGGTGCGCTTTCGCCACAACCTGCTACGGATCCAAAACTTATCTGTGAGTGCAATCCGCGGGGAA
>NZ_JBXANI010000057.1:0-16014 GCF_058801495.1 Cupriavidus sp. GW822-FHT03E04 | reverse complement strand
ACGCTGGCGGCGATCTGGGCCGAAGTGCTAGGCCTGGCCCGCGTCGGTCGCAACGACAACTTCTTCGCGCTCGGCGGCCACTCTCTGCTGGCTATCCGCTTGCTGGAGCGCCTGCGCCAGGCCGGCTATGCCACGGCGGTGCGAACCCTGTTCCAGTACCCGCAGCTCGCCGCCTTCGCGCGGGCCTTCGCCAAGGCGCGGGGCGAGTGCGGCACCTCCCGCGCGGTGATCGTACCCGCCAACGGGATCCCGGAAGGCTGCACCGCCATCACGCCCGATATGCTCACGCTGGCGCGCCTCGATGCCGGGCAGATCCAGCGCATTGTGGGCGCGATCCCCGGCGGCGCTGCCAATATCCAGGACATCTATCCGCTGGCGCCTTTGCAGGAAGGCATCTTGTTCCACTACCTGCTGCAACCGGAGGGCGATCCGTACATTACGCCCTGCCTGCTGCGTTTCGACACCAGGGCACGCTTGTGCGGCTTTGTCGATAGCCTTAACCGGGTCATCGCGCGCCACGATATCTTGCGCACCGCCGTGCTCTGGGAGGGCTTGCCGGAGCCGCTGCAGGTGGTTTGCAGGCAAGCGGTCTTGTCCATTGAGTGGCCGGAGCACGGCGGCGGCGACGCGGGCGCGCGGCTGCGCGAGCTGGTCGATGTCAACGGTTATCGCATCGACGTGCGCCGGGCGCCGCTGATCCGCGCACTGGCCCTGCACGATGCCGCCAACGGTTGCTGGCTGATGCAGTTGTCCAGCCACCACCTGGTGCTGGACCACGTTACGCAGGACCTGCTGGTCGGGGAAGTGGCGCGGATCCAGCAAGGCCGCGCGAGCGAGCTGGCCGAGCCCGTGCCGTTCCGCGATTTCGTGGCGCGGGCGCGGCTGGGCGTCGGCGTGAACGAGCACCAGGCTTTCTTCCAGGCCATGCTGGGCGACGTGGACGCGCCGACCATCCCCTTCGGCGTGCTGGACGTGCAAGGCAGTGGCGCGGGGGTGCGGGAAGCGCGCACCACGCTGGCCACGGAACTGGCCTCGCGGCTGCGCCAGCAGGCCAAGGCCAGGGGCGTTTCGGCCGCAGCCTTCTTTCACCTGGCCTGGGCCATGGTCCTGGCCAAGACCACGGGCAGGGACGACGTGGTGTTCGGCACCGTGCTTTTCGGGCGCATGCAAGGCGGTGCCGGCATCGAGAACGCGTTCGGCATGTTCATCAATACGCTGCCGCTGCGCGTCGACATGCGCGGCCAGGACGCCGCGCACTGCCTGGCGCGAACGCATGCCGGCCTGGCCGGCCTGCTGTACCACGAGCATGCCAGCCTGATGCTGGCCCAGCGCTGCAGTGCCTTGCCGGTGGGCACGCCGCTGTTTTCCACTTTGCTGAACTATCGCTACAGCACGCCTGAAGGGGCGGAACTGGCCTGGGACGGCGTGGCCGTGCTGCAGGAAGAGGAGCGGACCAACTATCCCTTCACGCTGACCGTGGACGATCTCGGACAGGACTTCGCGCTGGTCGCGCAAGCGGACCGATCGGTCGCACCGCAGCGTCTGTGCGACTACGTGTCGGGCGCCTTGCAGGCGTTGCTCGATGCGCTCGATGCGCCAGCTGGCGCGTTGCTCGGCAATCTGGACTTGCGCACCACGCAGGAACGCGCGGACCTGTGCGCCTGGGGCGAGAACCACCAGCGCTATCCCGACGCCGGGCCGGTGCACCAGCGCATCGAGCGCCAGGCGCTGGCGCGGCCGCTGGCGGTTGCGGTGTGTCATGGCACCGCCACGCTGAGCTATGCGGCGCTGAATTCCAGCGCGAACCGCGTGGCCCATCACCTGATCGCGCGGGGCGCTGGGCCCGAGACACGGGTGGGCATCGCAATGGAGCGCTCTATCGAGATGGTGGTGGGATTGCTGGGGATCCTGAAGGCTGGCGCCGCCTATGTGCCGCTGGACCCGGACTATCCGGCCGAACGGCTAGCCTATATGGCGCAAGACAGCGGCATCGCGCTGCTGCTGACGCAAAGCCACCTGCGCGCGCCACAGTCGGGCCTGGCCACGCTGACACTCGATACGCTGGACCTGTCCGGCGAGCCCGACCACAACCCGGGCGTGCCGTCGCATGGCGACAGCCTGGCCTATGTGATCTACACCTCCGGGTCCACCGGCCGGCCCAAGGGCGCGGCCAACCGCCACGCCGCGCTGTCCAACCGGCTGGACTGGATGCAGGACGCCTACGGGCTGGACGCGGCCGACACCGTGCTGCAAAAGACGCCGTTCGGCTTCGATGTCTCGGTGTGGGAGTTCTTCTGGCCGCTGATGGAAGGTGCCCGGCTGGTGCTGGCACAACCGGGCGACCACCGCGACCCGGCGCGCCTGACGGCGCTGATTCGCCAGCATCAGGTCAGCACCATCCATTTTGTGCCCTCCATGTTGCAGGCCTTCCTGGCCCACGACGGTGCCGCCGGCTGCACCAGCCTGCGGCGCGTGGTTTGCAGCGGCGAGGCGCTGCCAGCGGAACTGCAGGCCCAGCTCTTTGCGCGGCTGCCGCAAGCGGCGCTCTACAACCTGTACGGCCCCACCGAAGCGGCCATCGACGTCACCCACTGGCGTTGCCGGCCAGACGGCCTGAACCACGTCGCGATCGGGCAGCCCATCGCCGGCACCCGGACCCACGTGCTGGATGCGGATCTCAACCCGGTGCCGCCGGGCACGCCGGGCGAGCTGTACCTCGGCGGCGCCGGGCTGGCCCGTGGCTACCTGGACCGGCCGGGGCTGACCAGCGAGCGCTTCGTCACGGATCCTTTCGCCGATGGCGCCCGGCTGTATCGCACGGGCGATCTGGTGCGCTGGCGCGCGGATGGACAACTGGAGTACCTGGGCCGCCTGGACCACCAGGTGAAGATTCGCGGCCTGCGCATCGAACTCGGCGAGATCGAGGCGCAACTGCTGGCGCAGGCGCCTGTGCGCGAGGCGGTGGTGGTCGCCCGACCCGGACCGTCCGGGCCGCTCCTGGTTGCCTACGTTTGCGCGGCCAGCGGGGATGGGCTCGACACGGGCGCGCTGCGCGCGCAACTGGCCAGGACGTTGCCGGACTACATGGTGCCGAGCGCGATCGCGGTGCTCGATGCGCTGCCGCTCAACGCTAACGGCAAGCTGGACCGCAAGGCGCTGCCCGAGCCGGCGCCGGCCAGCGCGCAAGCCTATGCGCCGCCGCAAGGCGAAGTGGAACAAGCGCTGGCGGCGATCTGGTCGGAAGTGCTTGGCATAGCGCGCATCGGCCGCCACGACAACTTCATCGAACTCGGCGGCCACTCGCTCAATGTGATGGAGGTGGCCGCGCTGGCGCGGCAACGCCACGGGCTGGAGCTGCCGTTGCGCGCGGTGTTTACGGCGCCGACGCTGGCCGGGCTGGCGCTGGCGCAGCCGGCACCGGACCAACAGGCGCGGCAACGCGCCGAGCAACTCGCAGCCATCGACGCGCTGCTTACCGAACTGGAATAAACGACCTATGCAAACCGAGACGCACCGACTCGCCGAACGCCTGGCAGCACTGCCCAGGACACAGCGCCTGGGCTTGCTGCGGCGCCTGGCGGAGCAGGGCATGGACGCCTCCGCCCTGCCCATCGTGCCGTTCCGGCGCGACGAGCCGTTGCCCGCCTCTTACGCGCAACGCGGGCTCTGGCTAACCTGGCGCATGGCGCCGCACAGCGCCGCCTACAACATGGCCGGCACGCTGGTGCTGGGCGGCGCGCTCGACGCCAATGCCCTGGACGCCGCCGTACAGGACCTGGTCCGGCGTCATGAAGTGCTGCGCACGGTGTTCCGGATGGATGCCGGTGGCGAACTGCTGCAAGTGGTGCAGCCCGCCAGCCCGGTGCCGCTGGTGCTGTATGACCTGACGGCCGTGCCGCACGGTGAGCGCGAGACCCGGTCGCAGGCATGGGCGCGGGAGCAGGCCCGGCAGCCTTTCGACCTGGAGGCCGGCCCGGTGTGGCGGTTGGCACTGCTGCGCATCGACGCGCAGACGCACTGGCTGTCGATCGTGGCCCATCACATCGCCGCGGATGGCTGGTCCGAGTCGGTGCTGGTACGGGACCTGGGCGCGCTTTACGCGGCGCGCGCGGCGGGGCGGGCGCCGGATCTGCCGGATCTGCCGATCCAGTTCGCGGACTACGCCACCTGGCAGCGTGAATGGACCGCGGCGGGCGAGATCGAGCGGCAACTGGCGTTCTGGAAGCAACGCCTGGGCAGCGCTGCCCCCGTCGCGATGCCGCTGCCGCTGGACCGCCCGCGCCCGGCGTCGCGCAGCGACGCTGGTGGGCAGCACCGCATCGCACTGTCCGGTGCGGTGGCGGCCGACGTGCGCCGGCTGGCGGAGTCGAACGGCAGCACGGTGTTCATGGTGATGCTGGCATTGTTCAAGCTGGTGCTGGCGCGCACCAGCGGCGCCGGCGATATCCGCATCGGCTCGCCGGTGGCCAACCGCAGCCGGGCGGAGACGCACGGGCTGGTGGGCTACCTGACCAATGTGCTGGTGCTGCGCACGCAGGTGGATCCGCGCGCCAGCTTCCAGGCCTTGCTGGCGGCGGTGCGCGAGACCGTGCTCGACGCCCATGCCCATGCCGATTGCCCGTTCGACCTGCTCGTCTCCACGCTGGCCGGCGAGCGCGAGGCCGGCGTCCATCCCTTGTTCCAGGTCAAGTGCGCGGAACAACAGGAGGCCGCCGATCCTGCCGCCTTCGGTGGCCTGGCGCTCGACACATGTGCCGAGCAGGCCGTGCACGCCCACTTTGACCTGAGCCTGGATTTCACCGCGAAGGACACCACGATCGACTGCGAGTTCGTCTATGCGTTGGATGTCTTCGAGCCGTCCACGGTGGCCCGCATGGCCACGCTGCTGGCGGAGATGGCGCAGCGTGCGGCCGCAGCGCCGGGCCAGCCGCTGATCGAACTGCTGCCCGCCGTGGTGCCATCGCAGGCGGCGGGCGAGACCGTGCCCCGCAGCGGCGCAGACGACGTGCTCGCGTGCTGGTCGCGCAGCGTAGCCGCGGCCGGCGCAGCGCCCGCGCTGCGGTATGAGGATGAAGTCCTCACGCGCGCCGCGCTCGATGCACGGGCGGACGCACTGGCCGCGCAACTGCTTGCGCGCGGCGTCGGGCCGGAGGTCCGCGTGGGCGTGCACGCCGCGCGCTCGATCGATCTGGTGGCCGGCCTGCTGGCCGTGCTCAAGGCGGGCGGTGTCTATGTGCCGCTGGACCCGGCTTTGCCGCCGGCGCGGCTGGCCTACCAGGTGCACGACAGCGGCATGGCGCTGCTACTGAGCGCCGGCGAGCCGGCATGGGCGCCGGGGATTCCCGTGTTGCCGCTGGCGCCGTCGGCTCCCGCGCTGCGCGCGCCAGTGTTGCACGCGCCGAACCCGCGCCAGACGGCCTACGTCATCTATACCTCCGGCTCCACGGGGCAGCCGAAGGGCGTCGCTGTCGATCGCGGCGCGCTGGCCAACTATGTACAGGGCGTGCTGGCCCGGCTCGCCTTGCCGCAGGACGCCACCAGCATGGCGCTGGTGTCCACCGTGGCAGCCGACCTGGGACACACCGTGCTGTTCGGCGCGCTGTGCGCCGGCCGCTTGCTGCACCTGATCTCAGCCGAGCGCGCCTTCGACCCCGATGGCTTCGCGGACTATATGCGCCGTCACCGGGTGGATGTGCTCAAGATCGTGCCCAGCCACCTGCAAGCCTTGCTCAACGCCGGCAAGCCTGCCGATGTGCTGCCGCACCGGCAGCTTGTGCTGGGCGGCGAGGCCACGCGCTGGGCGCTGCTCGATCGCCTGGCCGGGTTGCGCGCGCAGACGCGGGTGTTCAATCACTATGGGCCAACCGAGGCCACTGTGGGCATTGTCATGCAGGACGGCGGCACGGCGCCGCGCAAGGCCGTCATGCTGCCGATCGGGCGGCCTTTGCCCAACTGCGCCATCCATGTGCTCGATGCCGGCCTGGATCCCGTGCCGCAGGGCGCGGCGGGCGAGTTGTACCTGGGCGGCGCGGGGCTGGCGCGCGGCTACCAGGGCCGCGCCGCGCAGACCGCCGAGCGCTTCGTGGCGAGTCCTTTCGCACCCGGCGAACGGCTGTACCGCAGCGGAGATTGCGTACGGATGCTGGAGGACGGTAGCCTGGAATTCCTCGGGCGGATCGATGACCAGGTCAAAGTGCGCGGGTTCCGCGTTGAACTCAGGGAGGTCGCGCAGTCGCTGCTGCAACAACCCGGCTTGGCGCAGGCCGAAGTGATCTGCCGGGAGAACCACGACGGCCAGACCATTCTGCATGGCTACGTCGTGCCGGCAGCCGGTGCCAGCCTCGATGGCGAAGCCTTGCGCCATGCGCTCGGGGAACGGTTGCCCGAGTACATGGTGCCGGCGGCGATCATGGTGCTGGAAGCCTTGCCCCTGAACGCCAACGGCAAGGTGGACCGGAGGGCGCTGCCGGTGCCTGAGCTGGCTGGCGGTCTCGCCTATGCCGTGCCGCAAGGTGAGACCGAAGCCACCCTGGCGGCGATCTGGGCCGAAGTGCTGGGCCTGCCGCGCGTTGGCCGCGATGACAATTTCTTCGCGCTGGGTGGCGACTCCATCTTGAGCCTGAAGGTGGTGGCCCGCGCGCGCAAGGCTGGCATCAAGCTGGCGCCGCGGCAGTTGTTCGAGCGCCAGAGCGTGGCTGCGCTGGCTGCGTCGGTGGCACCGGCCAACGGTTCCGCGCCGGTGCCGGCAGCGGCCATGCCGGTCCTCGATGCCGCGCAACGGGCCTTGCCGCTGGCGTTGTCCTACGCGCAGGCACGCCAGTGGTTCCTGTGGCAACTGGATCCCGGTAGCACGGCGTACCACATCGCGGGGGCGCTGCGGCTCAAAGGCGCGCTGGACCTGGACGCCCTGCGCGGCAGCTTTGCCGCGCTGGTGGCGCGCCATGAGGCGTTGCGCACGGTGTTCCCCGCGGACGCCGAGGGCGTAGCCACGCAACAGGTGCTGCCACACCACATGCCCGAGGTATCCCTGACCGACTTTGCGGCGCTGCCGGCCGGCGAGCGTGAAGCGCGTGCCTGGCAGGAAGCCCGGGGGCTGGCCGAGACGCCATTCGACCTAGCCGGGGCGCCGCCGCTGCGCGTTGCGCTGCTGCGTGTCGCGGCCGCCGAGCACATCCTGATAGTCGTGATGCACCACATCGTGTCGGACGGCTGGTCGATGCAGCTGGTGGTCGACGAATTTGTGGCGCAATACCGTGCGCGGCTGCAAGGGCAGGAGCCTGTGCTGCCGGCCTTGCCGATCCAGTACACCGACTACGCCGCCTGGCAGCGGACCTGGCTCGAAGCCGGAGAACGCGAGCGCCAGCTCGGCTACTGGAAGGCCCGGTTGGGAACGTCGCAGCCGGTGTTGCAACTTGCCAGCGACCATCCGCGGCGCCCCGGTGGCTATCGCGTGGCCCGCCACGAGATGGCGCTGCCGGCCAGTCTGGTGCAGGCGCTGGGCCAGCGCGCGCAAGCCGAAGGCGCCAGCCTGTTCATGGCATTGCTGGCCGGCTGGCAAACGCTGCTGTACCGCTACACGGGCCAGCCAGTGATTCGCGTGGGCGTGCCGGTGGCCAACCGCCACCGCGTAGAAACCGAGGGCGTTGTGGGCCTGTTCGTCAATACCCAGGTGCTCAGTGGCTTGCTCGACGGGCGCATGACGTTGTCCGAGGTGCTGAGCCAGACCAAGGAAGCGGCGCTGGGCGCGCAGGCGCATCAGGACCTGCCCTTCGAACAACTGGTGGAGGCCCTGCAGCCGGATCGGAGCCTGGGCCATAGCCCGCTGTTCCAGGTGATGTACAACCACCAGCGCGAGGACTACCGGGCACTGGCGCAATTGCCTGGGCTGGCGCTGGAGCGCTATGCGCTGGGCGACCAGGCCGCGCAGTTCGAATTGACGCTGGACACGGCGGAGCTACCGGGCGGCCAGCTCGTGGCGAGCTTCAGCTACGCGCGGGAATTGTTCGAGGCAGCCACCATCGCGAGCTTGGCGGATCACTACCTGATCCTGCTGCAGGCGCTGGCCAGCCACCCCGGGCAGGCACTGGGCGACATCGACTTGCGGGACAGCACACAGGCGCGCCAGCTTCGGGAGTGGGGCGTCAACGCGCAGCGCTACGCCGAGGCGCTGCCGGTGCACCAGCTGATCGAGCAGCAGGCGCGCCGCACGCCACAGGCCACGGCGCTGGTGTTTGGCGCACAGGCGCTGGGCTACGCCGAGCTCAATGCGCGCGCCAACCGGCTGGCTCACCGCCTGATCGCGCTGGGCATTGGCCCGGAAGCCAGGGTGGGCATCGCGGCAGGGCGCTCGATCGAGATGGTGGTGGGCTTGCTGGGCATCCTGAAAACGGGCGCCGCCTACGTGCCGCTCGACCCGGCCTACCCGGCCGATCGGCTGGCGTATATGGCGCAGGACAGCGGCATCCGGCTGCTGCTCACGCAGGGCGCAGGCGTACCAGCGGCGCCGGCAGGATTGCCCACGCTTGAACTCGACACGCTGGACCTTGGCGCGGGGCCCGTCCACGACCCCGCCGTGCCGGTCCATGGCGACAGCCTGGCCTATGCCATCTTCACCTCCGGCTCCACCGGCCGGCCCAAAGGGGTGATGGTGCGTCACCACGCGCTGAGCCATTTCCTCCTGAGCATGCAGCGCGCGCCGGGCCTGGTCGCCGACGATACGCTGGTGGCCGTGACCTCGCTGTCGTTCGACATCGCGGCGCTGGAGCTATACCTGCCGCTTACCGTTGGCGCCCGTATCGTGCTGGCCGGCCGGGACACCGCGCGCGATGGCGCGGCGCTGGCCCGGCTGGTCGAGGACAGCGGCGCCACCGCGCTGCAGTCCACCCCGGCGGGCTGGCGCATGCTGCGTGCCGGCGGCTGGCCGCGGACGCCCCTGCGCGGCTTCAAGGGCCTGTGCGGCGGGGAGGCGCTGCAACCCGACCTGGCGCGCGACCTGAAGGCGCTCGGCGTGGACCTGTGGAATATGTACGGCCCGACCGAAGCCACCATCTGGTCGGCCGCCGCGCGCGTACAGGGCGATGCGCCCGGCGTTGGCGGGGCCATCGCGGACACCCGGCTCCTGGTGCTGGATGACAGCCTGCAAGCCGTGCCGCCCGGCGTGCCCGGCGAGCTCTACCTGGGCGGCGCGGGGCTGGCGCGCGGCTACGCGGCGCGGGCTGCGCTGACGGCCGAGCGCTTCGTGGCCGATCCCTTTGACGGCGAGGGGGGCAGGCTGTACCGTACTGGCGACCTGGTGCGCTGGCGGGCGGACGGGCAGCTGGAATACCTCGGACGGATCGATCACCAGGTGAAGATCCGGGGCTTTCGCATTGAGCTTGGGGAGATCGAGGCGCATCTGCTCAGGCAACCCGAGGTGCGCGAAGCGGTGGTGGTGGCCAGCGTCGCGGCGGCGGGCGCGCGGCTGGTGGCCTATGTCTCGGCCCACGGCGACGAGCTCGACGCGCAAGCGCTGCGTGCCCGGCTTGGCGCCAGCCTGCCGGAGTACATGGTGCCCAGCGCGATCGTGGTGCTGGCCGCATTGCCCCTGAACGGCAACGGCAAGGTGGATCGCAACGCGCTGCCGGCGCCGGATGCCGGCAGCACGGAGGCCTATGAAGCGCCCCAAGGCGACAGGGAAGCCGCCGTGGCGGCGATCTGGTCGGAGGTGCTGGGCGTCGCGCGCGTCGGGCGCAACGATCATTTCTTTGCGCTCGGCGGCCATTCCCTGCTGGCCACACAGGTGGCCTCCCGCATCAGGAAGACGCTGGGCCTGGCATTCCCGCTGCGGCAGGTGTTCGAATTCCCGGAGCTGCACCGCTTCGCCGCGGCGCTGCGCACACAGCAGGCGGGCGACATGCCCGCGCATGCCGGGCCCGTGTTTGCCCCCATGCCAGCGGGCGGCGATCTGCGGCCCTTGTCCCATGCCCAGCAGCGGCTGTGGTTCCTGTGGAAGCTGGATCCGCAGAGCGCGGCTTTCCACATCCCGGCGGCTTTCCGCCTGGACGGCGAGCTCGACCTGACGGCATTGCGCTTTGCCTTCGGTCATCTGGTCGCGCGCCACGCGGTCCTGCACACGGTGTTCTGCGAGCAGGACGGGCAGGGATGGCAACGCATCCGCGCGCCCTTCGAACCTGAGGTGGAGATCACCGACCTGGCTTGTCAAGGAGCGGCCTGGGCCGAACAGGCCCGCGCGCATATCGAAGCGCAGACGCGCAAGCCGTTCGCACTGGAGCAGGGCCCTTTGCTGCGGGTTAGCCTGCTGCGCCTGGCGCCCGACGCGCACATCCTGGTGGTGGTGATGCACCACATTGTGACGGATGGCTGGTCCATCGGCGTGATGATGCGGGAGTTCGTCCATGCCTACGCCGCACGCCAGGCGGGCCAGGACCCGGACCTGCCCGCCTTGCCTCTGCAGTACGCTGACTTCGCCGCCCGGCAACGCAACTGGCTGGACGGCGGTGAAATGGCGCGGCAACTGGCGTACTGGCGGGCCACGTTGGCGGACGTACCGGCACTGGCGCTGCCCGCTGACAAGGCCCTGCCGGCGGCACGCGCGTATCCCGGCGGCATTGCCGTGAGGTCCCTCGATGCCGGTTTGTCCGTGGCCGTGCGCAAGCTTGCCCACGCGCACCACGCGACGCCGTTCATGGTCCTGCTGGCCGCGTTCGCCCTGGTTACGGCACAGCGCTCCGGCCAGCCGGCGTTTTTTGTTGGCACCGACATGGCTAACCGTAACCGCCAGGAGACCGAAGGCCTAGTCGGCTTCTTCGTCAACCAGGTGGCTTTGCCGGTCGATTGCGCAACGCCGCCGACGCTGGCGGCGTTACTGGTGCAGTTGCGCGGCACCGTGATGGACGCCGCCGACCACCAGGACCTGCCGTTTGACCGCCTGGTGGAATCACTGCGCGTGGGCCGGCGCAGCGGCCGCGCGCCGCTGTTCCAGGTCAAGGTGCTCTACCAGGAGGATGCCGCGACCGCATTTGCCCTGCCCGGGCTGGCGGTCGCCGACCACCCGGTGGGCGCCAAGGAGGCCGAGCTGGACCTGATCGCGGGCTTCGCCGCGGCCGGCGAGCGCATCGAACTCACGCTCAAATATGACCGCGAAGTGTTTGACGACCAGACCATCGACAGCCTCGGCGAAGAGATCGTCGCCGTGCTGCGTGCCTGCATCGCCGACCCCGCCGCGCGCCTCGAGACACTGCGCGCCGTGGCGGCGCAGAGCCGGCACGCGGCCAGCGCGCAACAGGCGCAGGCGCGCGCGCGGCGGCTGGCCGGGCTGCGCACCGGCCTGAAACCGCGTACCGCGCCGCTGGCGCGGTAAGCCAAGCCCTCCATGACATCGAACAAAAGCAGCAATAGGAACAGGAGTAGCTATCGTGACCATGACCACAGGTAGGCCGAAACTTGGCAGCGTGCGGCGCCAGACCGTTGCCGGCGCCAGCGCGGAGCTGGTGCGCTGGCAGCGCATGTTCGAATCCGATGACCTGCCGGCGCTGTGCGAGCCAGAGCTCGCCGGTGTCCGTTTTCCAGAGTGGGCCGCCACGCATCGCGAGGACATCCAGCGGCGCCTCCTGGCGCACGGCGCCATTCTCTTCCGCGGCTTCGCGGTGGCGAGCGCCGAAGAGTTCAACCGCTGCATCGACGGCGTCTCCGGCGGCGCGCTGGAGTACAAGTTCCGCGCCTCGCCGCGCACCCAGATCCACAAAGACCTGAATGTCTACACCTCGACCGACTACCCCGCGCAGGAGAGTATCTTCCCGCATAACGAGCATTCCTACTCGCCGGTGTTCCCGCTGCATCTCTTCCTGTATTGCGATACGCCCGCGCTGACGGGCGGTGAAACCCCGATCGGCAGCACCCGGAGGCTGCTGCGCGGCATCCGCCCGGAAGTGCGCGCCGCGTTCGAGCGCAAGGGCATTATGTATGTGCGCAACTACGGCGAAGGCTTTGGCCTGCCCTGGCAGACCGTGTTCCAGACCTCGGACCGCGCCACGGTGGAGTCCTACTGCCAGGGCGTGGGCATCACCGTGGAGTGGAAGAGCGGCGACCGCTTGCGCACGCGCCAGGTGGGGCCCGCGTTGATGCGTCATCCCGGCACCGGCGAGGCGGTGTGGTTCAACCATGGCACCTTCTTCCATGAACTCACCCTGCCGGCGGTGGTGCGCGCGCAACTGCGCAGCGAATTCGCCGCCGAGGACCTGCCGCAGAACACCTTCTATGGCGACGGCACACCGATCGAGCCCGAGTTCATCGAGCACCTGCAGGCGCAATACCGCAGCGTGATGGTGCAGTTTCCCTGGAAAAAGGGGGATGTCCTGATGCTCGACAATATGCTGGCACTGCACGGGCGCGGGCCCTTCGGCGGGCCGCGCCGGGTAATGGTGGCCATGGCGCAGGCCTGCCGTGGTGCCGAACTGGCACTGGGAGGTGCGGCATGAGCGCGCATGACAAGGAACTCGCAGGCTATGGCTTATCGTCCCAACAGTGCGGAGCGTACGTGCCGGATGCGGGACGCGCCGCGCCGGCCACGGTGATGCTGGCCGAAGGGCCAGCCCAGGGTTGCCCGCCCGCAGCACTGCGCCGCGCGCTCGACCGGCTGGTCGCCCGGCATGAAATCCTGCGCACGGTGTACCGTCCGGTCGCGGGGTTGCACTATCCCTTGCAGTCCGTGATGCCTGGCCTGGCACCCGCGTGGCCCTTGGCAGATGTGGCCGATGCCACCGATGACGAGCAGCTGATGCACGCCGCGCGCGCGGCACTACGCCTGCAGGACGGACCGGTGCTGGGCGTGGCTCTGGCCACGTCCGCGGCGGGCCGGATGCGGGTGGCGCTGGCTGCGCCCGCTGGCAGCCTGGACGCGGCTGCCATGCAGGCACTGATGTCGTCCTGCCTTGAGCATTGCCTTGCGTCATCGGCGTCATCAGTGCCGCCGGCAACCGGCGACGAGGTGCTGCAGTACGCCGACTATGCCGCCTGGCAGGGCGAGCTGTTCGCCAGCGATGTCGGGCAGGAGGGCGCGCGCTACTGGCAGGCGCAGGCAGCCAGCGCCGGCGCCGCCTTGCGCCTGCCTTTCGAAAACGAGGCGGCCGGGCACGCAGGCGCCACGCAGACGCTGGCCCTGAGCACTGCGGCCGTCCACGCGGTGACCGCGCTGGCGCGACGCCTGGCGCTGCCTTCCGACAAGGTGATGGCGGGCCTGTGGGCGGGATTCGTGGCGCGCATCGCGCAAACCGATGAGGTGTCCTTCGATTGGCACTGCGTTGCCAGGGCGGACGAACTGGCCGGTGCGCTGGGCTGCTTCGTCAATCAACTGCCGGTATCCGCGCGGATCGATCCCCACGCCAGCGTGGACGCTCTGGTGCGGGCGGTGGCCGAGCGGCTCGAAGCTGCCGAATCCTGGCACGAGTGCTTCGACGCCGGCGCGTTCCTCGACAGCTTGGCACGCAACGGCAAGCTGCGACAGGGGCTTGCATTCGCCCATTTGCGCCTCGCCGGACTGCCCGGTGGCTGGACCTGTACGCGCGTCGACACGGACCCGGGCAACGCGCACTTGCATTGCGCCTGCATCGAGGCGCCGGGCGGGTGGACGCTGCGCTGGACGGCCACGGACGCCCACGCGCCGGAAACACTCCGCACCTGGATGCGCCAGTTCTCCACCTTGCTGGAGGGCGTGAGCGCCAATCCTGCGTTGCCTTGGCACGCCAGGTCCATGCTAGGTGAAACGGAGCGCGCGCAGATTCTCGGCGGCGCCGGCCAGCCTTGCGGCGCACCGCGCAGCGCCAACCTGCACCAGCTGTTCGAGGCACAGGCCACGCGCGAACCGCAAGCGCTGGCCGTGGCCTGCGGCGACGCGCGGCTGAGCTATGCCGAGCTGGATGATCGCGCCAGCCGGCTGGCACGCCGCCTGCGGGCGCGTGGCGCCGGCGCCGAACAGGTCATCGGTGTACATCTGGGTCGCTCGGCCGATGCCATCATCGCCATGCTGGCGGTGATGAAAAGCGGTGCCGCCTACCTGCCGCTCGACCCCGCTTATCCGGCCGAACGCATTGCCCTGATGCTGGAGGACGCGCAGATCCAGATCCTGATCCTCGGGCGCGGCGAGCGCGCGCAGTGGGCCGGACGCGGGCTGGACCTGCTGTGCGTGGACGACGAATCCGGGGACAAGGCGGCCATCCCGTCCACGGCGCGCCCGGCGGTAACCGGCGGTAACTTGGCCTACCTGATCTATACCTCGGGTTCGACCGGCCGGCCCAAGGCCGTGATGGTCAGCCATGCCAACGCAGTGGCCTCCACCGTGGCCCGCTCGACCTTCTACCGCGAGCGGGTTTCGCGCTTCCTGCTGCTGTCCTCGTTCTCGTTCGATAGCTCGGTGGCAGGCATCTTCTGGACGCTCGGGCAGGGCGGCACGCTGGTGCTTCCGGACGAAGACACCCACCGCGACCCCGTGCGCATCGCGCAGATGGTCGCGCGGCACCGGGTCTCCCATCTGCTGGCGCTGCCTTCGTTCTACCAGCAGGTCCTGGACAGCCTGGAAGACGGCGACAGCCTGCGCTGCGCCGTGGTCGCGGGCGAAGCCTGCCATGCCGGCCTGGTCCAGGCACACCGCCGCCGCGTGCCCGATGCCGCGCTGGTCAACGAGTACGGGCCAACCGAAGGTACCGTCTGGTCCAATGCGTTTCGCGTCGTGCCCGGCATGGTGGCGGCGCGCATTCCCATCGGCCGTGCCATACCATCGATGCGCGGCTACGTGCTCGACGAGCAATTGGCACTATGCCCCGTCGGCATGCCAGGCGAGTGGTATATCGGCGGCGACGGCATCACCCGCGGCTACCGCGCACGGCCCGGCCTGACGGCTCAGCGCTTCGTCGCCGATCCGTTCGCGAGCGGCGAGCGGCTTTATCGCACCGGCGACTTGGTGCGGCAACGGCCGGATGGCGAGATCGAGTATCTTGGCCGGATCGACAACCAGGTCAAGCTGCGCGGCCACCGCATCGAACTAGGCGAGATCGAGGCCAGCCTGCTTGCCCACGAGGCGGTGCGCGAGGCGGTGGCGTTGATCCATGATGAGGCGGATCTTGGGGCGCGGCTGCTGGCCTATGTCAGGGCCGATAGCGACGTGGACAGCGCTGGCGCGGCGGCACTGGCCGAATCGCTGCAGGCGCAACTGCGCGCGTGCCTGCCCGCCTACATGGTGCCGGCCCGTATCGTCGTGGTAGAGCGCATGCCGGCCATGCCCAATGGCAAGGTCGACCGCCAGGCGCTACTGGCCTTGGGCGAGACGGGGCTGCGCCCCGCCTTCGTCGCGCCCGGCAACGCGGCCGAGCGCGCACTGGCGCAGATCTGGGAGGCCATCCTCAAGGTGGAGCACGTGGGACTGGACGACAACTTCTTCGACCTGGGCGGGCATTCCCTGCTAGCCACGCAGGTTACCGCCCGCATCCGGCAGCAGTTGTCGGTCGATATGCCGCTGCGCGAACTGTTTGAAGCGGGCACGTTGCGTGAACTGACGGCCAGGGTGCAAGCGCTGACGGAGACGGGCCGCGACGAGCTGGCTTCGATGGAGGACATCCTGGCCGAGGCAGAGGGCACCCGATGAGCGCCGTGGAAACGCAAAATGCGGCGGAGATGGAGGCCATCGCCCGCCGCTTGTCGGCGCTGGCGCCGGACGTCCGCCAGACCGTATTGCGCAAGATGATCGCGCGTGGGCTGACGCCGGCGAGACTGCCAATTGTCCCGTACGCGCGCCACACGGCCGAGCCGCTGTCCTATGCGCAATCGCGCCAGTGGTTCCTGTGGCAACTGAACCCGCACGGTGCCGCCTACCATCTGGCAGGCGGGCTGCGGGCCAGTGGCCGCCTGGACGACGTGGCGCTGCGGCAGAGCTTCGCAGCGCTGGTGGCGCGGCACGAATCGCTGCGCACGGTGTTCCGCGCGGATGCGCAAGGATTGGCCGGACAAGTGGTGAGGGACAGTGTC
>NZ_JBXANI010000056.1:0-18926 GCF_058801495.1 Cupriavidus sp. GW822-FHT03E04 | reverse complement strand
CAACATAGGAAACAGCGCTGGCGGTTGAGTCACTTTGCGCTGGGCCGGAGGGTTACCGCGCGAGCGGTTTAGTCCTTTGACCCGAAGCGGGCGACTATGCACTGTGCGCGACATGTCGGTTCCCGTGCACCAGACAGACATTCGGCATATATCGCTGGGCTTACCCGCTGAACGGGGCCGTCCAAACTCCGCTATGCATTTTTATTCCTGGCAAGCATCCCAATGCCCGGGTTTGCGACGGAGCATTCTGGACGCTAGGCACCATGAGTGCCATACCTGATGTCGTGAAGTTGAGGTAGGCGATGCACTTGAGATGGCAGAAAAAACCGACGCTTAGCTGCTTGCAGCCGTTGTTCTCTGACCAATTTTGGCCCTCCGGATGCGTGCCGCACATTGTCTCCATCCCTGCTACCATGCCCAGCGCATCCCCAGGCGGCTACTTCGATCCCGCAGGCGACAGAACGCGAGCCGCGCATCGAACGGCTTCAGTTGGTACCACGCGCTTGGGCAGGGACTGGTGTGTCGTGCGAGGATTTCAAGTGCGCCGGAAGGGGCTTGCTCGCTTTCTCTTGGCCGGCGTGAACTGAAACCGGGCCTGGTCGAAGCCGGCGCGTTGGCTTAGGAGCGCTTCGCCGTCGATGCGCTCGGCCAGGCTCTCCATGTCGCGCTCTGTCACGCCGGCCTGCGCGAAGTGTTCCTGCCAGGCGTTCACGGCGTCGATGAGGGTGGCAATTTCGGCCGCGGCCTCCGAGGGCAGCAGGCCGAATGCATCGCACTGCGACATCGCGTTTTGGAGCGTCGAGTCCCGGCCATGAGCGCCGCAGATGAATTCCTGGTACCCCTGACCAGATCGTCGCGGCATGGACCTACTTGTGCGGATGCTATCTGCAATCGGTACCGATGCGCCGCACCCGCTCAGGAAGGCCGCGAAGTACCGCGACGACCCGCCATTCGAATCAACAATTGCCGTGAACGGGTCTCGTTACACCGAAGAACTCGGCATACAGTTGGATTTGCGGCGTTAGCATGTGAATGCCGGGGTGCGTCTTGAGCCCGCGTTTGACCGCACACTTGAGCAGTCGGGTTTCGGCCGGTTTCATGATGATGTCGGTAACGATCGCATGCCGCGGCAAATCATCGATAGGGAACGGAACGGGATCGTGCGCATTCAGTCCGACCGGACTTGCATTGATCGCCATGTCCACGTCATTCAAAGTCGGGTTCGCCAAAGAAATCGCTACCTCTGGCTTGTATGCATTCAAGCGGTCGGCCAGATCGTCGGCCCTGCTCGCCAATGTGTCGGTCAGCATCACGCGTCTGACGCCCGCTTGAACGAGCGCTGTGGCAATTGCTGCCCCCGCTCCTCCAGCGCCGAAAAGTGCGACGAGTTTGCCGGCTGGTTCGTGCGCCTGCGCGCGCAGGCCCTGCACGAATCCCAAGCCATCCAAGTTCTCGGCGAACCAACTGCCGTCGGGATCGCGCCGCAGGACGTTGGCGGAGCCTGCCAACCCGACCGTCGTACTGACCCGGTCGGCGTGCGAGCAGATGGCGAACTTGTGCGGGATAGTGACCACAATCCCGTCGAGGTTCTCCATGCGCTTGAGCCCTTCGACCACGGTCTTCAACTGTCCCGGTCTGACGTGCACGGGAATCGTGACCGCGTCCGCGTTAAGTTCCAGGAAGAGGCGGTTCAGTAGCACGGGGGCCTGCACCTGCCCAACGGGATCGCCCAACACCGCGAATAGCCGTGTTGTGCCTTGTGGGCTGGGAATCAAAAGAGATTGCGTCATGACTCAGTCTCCGGCGATCGGGCCGTGTAGAAGATTTGGCTGACATGTGAGACGCCTCGGTCGAAGACCCTGGCGGGCGAGGCAAGTGCCGGTTCACATTGCAGGCGCCTTGCGTGCGATCGTGTTCGTGGCGTTGTGCCGCCCCTTGATGTAGGCCGCCGCAATCGCGATACCAATCGGAAAGGTCAGGGCCATGAAGAGCTGGCCGAAGTCCCATTTCAGGGCCAGTAGTACTGCGCCGAGGGACGCGCCGGAGATCGCACCGAACCGGCCGATGCCCGTCATCCAACTGGTCCCCGTCGCACGCATTTCCGTCGGGTAGTAGCCCGCAGCCATCGCAGTCCAGCCCGTGTTGGCCGAGTTGATGCAAAAGCCAAGCAGGAAGACCAGCCCCATCAGCATATCGACACTATGATGCTGAGAGCCAATCGCCACCGTGAACAATGCTGCGCCGAGCAGCGTCCCGATCATGACCTTGTGCGGGTTGAATCGATCCATTTCCCAGCCGATGACAATGTTGCCGAGCGTGCCGCCGACTTGGAGCATGGCGCCGACAAGCGCCGCGTCGGCCAGCGTGAAGCCGTCGTCCTTGACCATGATCGGCAGCCAACTGTTGAGGAAGTAGACGGTCAAGAGATTCATGAATAGCCCGGCCCACAGGGCGAGGGTCACTGCCGCATGCGGTTTGGAGACAATGAGCTTGATGGCACTCTTGCCCGCATGTTCACGTTCAGGCGTCACGAACTCGGTCGCCGGGTCGGCCGTCTCAGGAGCAATCGCGTTGACAATGTGCAGCAGTTCGCCATGACCGCCATGCCTGACAGCCAAGAACTTCACGGACTCGGGCAGAAGGAAGCAGAGCAACAGCGCGAAGGCGATCGGCACCACACCACCTACGACCAGGATCGACGCCCAGCCATGTGTCGTGATCAGATAGTTGGCAAGGAAGCCACCACCTGCGGCGCCAAGCGTGAAGCCGCAGTAGACAACTGTCACCATCAGTGAACGGTACTTCTTCGGGGCGTATTCGGAGACCAGCGTCGCAGCATTTGGTTGCGATGCGCCGAGGCCCAGACCGGTCAGGAATCGCAGGACCGACAGCACCGCGATGTTTGGGGACCACGCCGATGCCAGGCTCATGAGGCCGAAGAAGAAGACCGCGCCAATAATGACCTTGCGCCGGCCGAAGCGGTCCGCTAGCGGGCCCCCCGTCAGCGCGCCAATCGCCAGCCCGAACAGCCCCATGCTCAGTACCGGTCCAAGCGCCTCGCGCGGAATCTTCCAGTCCGCGACGAGGGCGGGCGCAATAAAGCCCATTGCCACGATGTCGAATCCATCGAGGATCAGGATGGTCAAGCACAGCAGAAGGATCTTCCAGTGAAAAGAGCCGAATGGCCTGGAGTCCAAAAACTCCTGGACGTTGATCTGACTGGGCGCTTTCATGAATGTCTCCGTTATTTTGTAGAGGGCAACGTTTCCAATGCGCCCGGCGGGGCGGGGCGACGTCTAGAGCAAGCCGCGCATGTAGTCGAGGCTGTCGGCGATGGCCTGTTCGTCGCCGCCAAAGGCGGGATGCAGATAGTCGATTTCCAGCGCGAGCAGGCCGGTGTATCCGTGCTTGCGCAGCACGTCGAAAGTTCGCGGAATGTCGATGAGGCCCTTGCCGAGGGGAACGCTCGGCCAAAAGGCGAACTCTCGGGGATTGCCACTTCTGGCAGCGACATCTTTCACATGCGTGGCGCGTGCATAGGGGGCCAGTTTCTCAATCGCGACCATCGGGTCTTCCAGCATGCGCAGGTTGTTGGCGGTGTCCAGGCAAACGCCCAGCCAGGGGGAGTCGATGGTTTGGATCAACTCGACCAGTTCGTCGGCCAGAAAGTCGATGTGGTTCTCGATGGCGAGCACGACACCGTGCTGCTCGGCATGCGCTATCGCGTTGCGCAGCAATGGGACCAATTTGCCCTTGTGCGTGCCCCATTCGGCCGGTCGCGTGCGACGGCCGCCACAGCAGATACGCATCACCTTGGCACCGATCGCCGCAGCGATCTCGGTGTGACGCTTGAGATCCTCAACTTCTTCCGGCGCATCGCCCGATTGGAGCCCACTCGGGTGCCCCCAAGCCCACACCCGCTCCAGTCCGCGCTCGTCCAGGTCCTCGCGCAACTGGCTCACAGCCTCGGGAGTCAGGCTTGGCAGGAAGCAGGATTCAAGCGATACGCCGTCCACGCCGAGGCTGCTTGCCCGCTGGAGAAAGCCCCGCATGGTCATGCGTGAACCGGGATCATCTTCGATGCCAGGGTAAACCTCGCCGAAGTATCGGTGAAAGCAATAGGAGTCGATGGCAAGTTTCATGGCGTATCCCTGGAAGATTCGACGGCAGTGCCGCGGCGGTCTTGTTTGGAATACGATACCAAATGGATGTTGATTCCAATAAAGGTGTTTACCCTTACTCTTGGGGTAGTGCGGGATGGAGTTGGATCCCAGTTGGGTTAGCATTTCACCAATTCGTCCATCCCCCAAGGAAACGCTTATGGCCTCAGTCCGCGACCGCGCTCTATCCATCCTCGAATTACTCGCCCGCCATGTGCGCGGGCTGCCGATGTTTGAGATTGCCGACCGCCTGGACATCCCGCGGACGGCGACGCACCGTCTGCTGGGTGAGCTCAAGGAGATGGGTTACGTGAAACACGACCAGAGCAAGTCTCAATACATGCTGACGGTCAAGCTCGCGTCGCTGGGCCTCGGCTATCTGGCTGCCACCGGCATTGCCGATGTCGCGCAGCCCCTGCTGGACGATCTCGCCGAAGCCAGCGGGGAGTTGGCGCGGCTCGCCGTTATCGAAGACAGTCAGCTGATTTGGGTCGCGAAGGCCCAAGGCTCGCATTCCGGTCTTCGTTACGACCCGGATGCTGGTCTGGACGTGTATCTGCCGGCTACCGCGAACGGATTGGCGTGGCTTGCGGCCGTGAGTGAGGAGCGCGCACTGGAGTTGGTTGCCCTACAGGGTATGGAGCGCGCTCGAGAGATGGGTCCGAGCGCACCGCAGACTTTGCGCGCGCTCATGGAGCAGGTGGAGCAGACGCGGCAACGAGGTTATGCGGTCGTCTTCGACGCCTACGAAGCTGGCACCAGCGCTTTGGCGGCAGTAGTCCGGAGACAGAACGGTGGCGAGCCTATCGGCACCGTTAGCATTGCAGGCCCATCGGTGCGAATGACCAAGGAGCGCATGGAGGCACTGGCTCCCCTTGTTCAGGAGTGCGCCAGTGCATTGGCACTGGCAAGCGTCAGTTCACCAATGTTTGCTCGCGGCTGATTTCCCTAACCCGCTCCAGCTAGTCTGCCGCAGCATCTTGCCTCGAAGTTCCTGTGCTTGCTTGGCACGACGCTAAGCAGGGAGGCCATTCCCAACCAGGTTCCCACTAGAGCTGCAGTTCGGCATATGCCGGAGAAGATGCCGGAGAAGATGGGGATCCCGGCTGCCGGCTTCAGGACGATTTCCGCAACTGCATGCCGATTGTTGGCACAGGATGACCGTTGTCGGGCCGCTTCGGCAGTTCGCCCATGCAAGCGTGGATGGCCGGAGAGGCCGCCAGTTCAGTCATCCGGCCATGCATAGCTGGATGGCCATGACTGGCCGAGGCCGTCATGTCCCATAACTGCGGTCCAGACAGACGAGATCACCTCCGATCATCGTCTGCCCGGCAATCCCCCTTATCGCTGCGCCATCGTCATATAGTCGACCGTCAGACCAGCTAGCGCTCTGACCCCATTCACCAGCGCGGCCTCATCCACATAGAATTCCGGCGAGTGGTTGGATGCTGCCTTGGCCACGTCCACGCCCTTGGGCGTGACGCCCAGGTTGAAGAACAACCCCGGCACCTTCTCCTGATAGAAGGAGAAATCCTCCGACGCCGTGGCCTTGGGCGCGATCATCCAGTTGCCATCGCCGGCCACGCGCTTGAGCGTGGGCGCCATCTTGTCGGTCAGCGCGGGCTGGTTGACGGTGGCGTTGTAAAGCTCCACGACCTTGAAGGTGGCCTCGGCGCCGGCGCTGCTGGCGATGGCTTCGGTGGTGCGCTTCATGCGGGCATGGATGTCCTTTTTCATGCCTTCGTCATAGGTGCGCACCGTGCCCATCATTTCGACTTTCTCCGGCACGATGTTCATGCGGTTGCCGCCGTGGATGGTGCCAACCGTGATCACCGAAGGCTCCAGCATGGCGTTGACCTGGCGGCTCTGGATGGTCTGCAGGCCGAGCACGATCTGCGAGGCCACCACGATCGGGTCGATGCCGCCCCAGGGGCGCGCGCCATGGGTCTGGCGGCCCTTGACGTCGATCCAGAACTGGTCGGCGGCGGCCATCGACGGGCCGCTGCGCCAGGCCAGCTTGCCCGACTCGATGCCGCTGCTCACGTGCAGGCCGAAGATGGCATCCACCTTGGGATTGTCCAGCACGCCTTCGGCCACCATCTGCTTGGCGCCCCACATATTGCTGCCGTTGGGCTCGAAATCCGCCGGGCTTTCCTCGGCCGGCTGGAAGATGAACTTGACCGTGCCGGGCAACTGGTCCTTCATGCCGGCCAGCACCTCGGCCGTGGCCATCAGGATCGCGACGTGGGTGTCGTGCCCGCAGGCGTGCATTACGTCCACTTCCTTGCCCAGGTACTGCCCCTTGGCCTTGGAGGCAAAGGGCACGTCCACGCGCTCCTTCACCGGCAGCGCATCCATGTCCGCGCGCAGCGCCACCACGGGGCCCGGCTTGCCGCCCTTGAGCACGCCCACCACGCCGGTCTTGGCGACCCCCGTCTTCACTTCCATGCCGAGCTTGCGCAGATGGTCCGCCACCAGCTTGGAGGTACGGACTTCATAGTTGCCAAGTTCGGGATGCTGGTGGATGTCGCGGCGCCAGGCGATCAGCTGTGCTTCGACGGCCTTGGCGCGGGTCTCGATCTGCGCCTGCAGGCTCTCGCTGCCGGTGGCTTGCGCCTGCGCGGCGGCGGGTGCCAGGCACAGCAGGCCGGCGGCCAGCGCGAGGGCGGAAACGCCGGCGCGCAGCGCGGCAGGGGAACGGGCTTGGCGTGCTGCCATGAAGACTCCTTTTTTATTTTTTCGTGATGGAACGGGATGAAAAAACCAACGCATGCGCGGCTAGCGGATGCCAAGGCGCGCGCGCGTCTGGGCCAGCGCCACCAGACTGATCGACGCGCAGGCCATCAGGTAGAAGCTCGGCGCCAGCTTGCTGCCGGTGGCACCGATCAGCCAGGTCAGGATGAAGGGCGCGAACCCGCCGAACAGCGTCACCGCGATGTTGTACGAGAGCGAGAGGCCCGTGGTGCGTGTCTTGACCGGGAAGATCTCCGACGCCAGCGCGGGCAGCGCGCCGAAGTACAGCGTCATCATCAGCCCCAGCACCACCTGCACCGCCAGCATCACGCTGAAGCCGGGATAGTGGCTGAGCAGCCAGAACAGCGGCCAGATCGACACCAGCAACAGCAGCGCGGCGAGGCGCATGGGTGGGATGCGGCCATAGCGATCCGACCAGTGCCCGACCAGCGGGGCGAACAGCATCTGCACCACGCCCGTGGCCAGCGTGGCGGCAAACGCCGCCGAGGGCGGCAGGCCGAGCTGCTTGACCGCGTAGGTGGGCATGTACAGCACCAGGTAGGTCGACACCGTGGCGACGATGACCACGCCCATGGCCAGCAGCAGGCGCTCCTTCTGGTGGCTGAGCGTGTCGCGCAGCGGTGTTTCGGTGGTCTCGGCCTGGAGGAATTCAGGGGTTTCGTCGACGTGGCGGCGGATGTAGTACGCCACCGGGCCGATCAGCAGGCCAAAGAGGAAGGGCACGCGCCAGCCCCAGGATTGCATCTGGTCGGGCGTGAGCGTGGTGGTGAGCACCGCGCCAAAGCCCGCGGCAAGCAGGGTGGTCAGGCCTTGGCTGGCGACCTGGAAGCTGGAGTAGAAACCGCGCCGGTTGGGCGCGTGCTCGGCCAGGAAGGCGGTGGCGCTGCCGAATTCGCCGCCAGCCGAGAAGCCCTGGATCATGCGCGCTGCCACGATGCCGATGGGCGCCATGACGCCGATCGCGGCATAGGTGGGTAGTAGCGCGATGATCAGCGTGCCCACCATCATCAGCAGGATGGAGAGCGTCAGCGCGGCGCGCCGGCCTTTGCGGTCGGCATAGACGCCGATCACGACCGCGCCCAGCGGCCGCATGAAGAACGACACGCCGAAGGTGCCCAGTGTCAGCAGCAGCGAGGTGTTTTCATCGTGGTTGGGAAAGAACAGCGCGGAGATGGTGACGGCAAAAAAGCCGTAGACGACCAGGTCGAACCACTCCAGCGCATTGCCGATCGAGGCTGAGATCACCGCGCGCCAGGGATGGCGCGAGGCGGGCGCTGCCGATGCTGCCGCGCCGCTGTTGCTGCTACCGCTTGCCGATACTGCTGTCATGGTGTCTCCGGGTTATTTTTTGGACATGACGCAACCACCGGCCCGCAGGTTTAGCGGGCCGGCTACAACGGAAAACGAGGAAAACGAGGAAAACGGCTTAGTTCACGCGCAGGCTGTCGACCACCTTGTGCAGGAAGGCTTCGCAGGCGGCGAGCTGGTCCAGTGCGACGAACTCGTCGGGCTTGTGGGCCTGCTCGATATCGCCGGGGCCGCACACCACGGCCGGGATGCCGGCGCGCTGGAACAGGCCGGCCTCGGTGCCGTAGGCGACCTTGTTGACGTCGCGGTCGGCGGTCAGCGCGCGCACCAGTTGCGTGATGGCGGCCTGCTCGGCCACGTCGAGCGAGGGCGCGGCGGCGATCTTGTTGATGGTCAGGCCCGCGTCGGCATGCTCGGCGCGCATTTTCGGCAGCAGCACGTCGTTGGCGTAGCCCTGGATGCGGGCAAAGATGGCTTCCGGATCGACGCCCGGCAGGTTGCGGAATTCGAACACGAATTCGCACAGCGCCGGAATGGTGTTGAGCGCGATGCCGCCGTGGATGGTGCCGGTCTGGGCCGTGGTGAAGGGCACATCGAAGTCGCGGTCGTAAGGGCCGTTGGCCTTGAACTCGTCGGCGATGTCGCGGATATGGCAGATCAGGCGGGCGGCGTACTCGATGGCGTTGACGCCCTTGGGCGTGAGCGACGAATGCGCGGCCTGGCCCTTGACGCAGCAGCGGTAGGCGTTGATGCCCTTGTGCGCGACGATCACGCGCATGCTGGTGGGCTCGCCGACGATGCAGCCGCCCGGGGTCACGCCGCGTTCGCGCAGTTCCGCCAGCAGGTAGGGGGCACCCATGCAGCCGATCTCTTCGTCGAAGGACAGCGCATAGTGCACCGGCTCACGCAGCCTGGCCTCAAGCAGCGTGGGCAGCAGCGCCAGGCTGGTGCCGATGAAGCCCTTCATGTCGCAGGTGCCGCGCCCGTACAGGCGGCCATCGCGGATCACCGGCTTGAACGGGTCGGTGGTCCAGTTCTGGCCGTCCACCGGCACCACGTCGGTATGGCCCGACAGCACGATGCCGCCATCGGTGCTGCCGTTGGCGGCGGGCACGGTGACGAACAGGTTGGCCTTGTCGCCCTGCGGGTTGTAGCTCAGGTGGGGACGCAGGCCCTTGGCCAGGAAATGATCGCGCACGGCTTCGATCAGGCCGAGGTTGGAGTGGCGGCTGGTGGTGTCGTAGCTGACCAGGCGCTGGGTCCAGTCGAGCGCGCTGCCGCGGGTTGCGGCATCGGCAGGCTTGCTGAGGGTATCGGCTTGCATGGCGGTTGGCTTTGGGTAACGTGTTAAGTAAATGATGCTACACCGTGCTGGCTCGTCGGTCCATGCACGGTGCACCATCGTGGCCCGCCGCGGCGGCGGCGCGCCGCAAACGGGGTACTGTGGAGCAATGATCAGGCCATTCAGACCATTCAGACCATTCAGGCCAGTTGGCGCAGGGTGTGCTTGATGGTCTGCGCGCGCACTGCCACATCCGGCATCTTGGCCTCGATGCGCAGCTTGTCCTGTCCTGCCAGCTTGATATGGCGGTTCTTCTGCACCAGCTCGATGATCTTCATGGCGTCGATCGGCGGGTTGGGCAGGAACTGCATGCTGATGGCCGCGTCGCTGGCGTCGATCTTGCGCACGCCCAGCGGCACCGCCGCGATGCGCAGGCGGTGCGTCTCGATCAGCGCTTGCGCCTGCGGCGGCAGGCGGCCGAAGCGGTCGATCAGCTCTTCCTGGATATCGTCCACGCGCTCGGCCGTCTCGCAATTGGCCAGGCGCTTGTACAGCGAGAGGCGCTCGTGCACATCGGTGCAATAGTCGCTGGGCAGCAGGGCCGGGGTGCCCAGGTTGATTTCGGTGGTCACGGCCAGCGGCGCCATCAGGTCCGGTTCCTTGCCGGCCTTGAGCGACTTGACGGCGGCGTTGAGCATGTCGGTGTAGAGCTGGAAGCCGATCTCGTGGATCTCGCCCGATTGCTTGTCGCCCAGCACTTCGCCCGCGCCGCGGATTTCCAGGTCGTGCATGGCCAGGTAGAAGCCCGAGCCCAGTTCTTCCATTTGCTGGATGGCTTCGAGCCGGCGCTGCGCCAGCTTGCTCAGGCCTTCGACATCGTGCACCAGCATGTAGGCATAGGCCTGGTGGTGCGAGCGCCCGACGCGGCCGCGCAACTGGTGCAGCTGCGCCAGGCCGAATTTGTCGGAGCGGTGGATCAGGATGGTGTTGGCGGTCGGCACGTCGATGCCGGTCTCGATGATGGTGGTGCACAGCAGGATGTTGTCGCGGCGTGCCACGAAGTCACGCATTACGCGCTCCAGCTCGCGCTCGTGCATCTGGCCGTGCGCCACCGCGATGCGCGCTTCCGGCACCAGCTCGGCGAGCTTGGCGCGCTTGTTCTCGATGGTGTCGACCTCGTTGTGCAGGAAGTAGACCTGGCCGCCGCGCTTGAGCTCGCGCAGGATGGCCTCGCGCACCACGCCGTCTTCCTCGCGGCGCACGAAGGTCTTGATGGCCAGGCGCTTTTGCGGCGCGGTGGCAATCACGGAGAAGTCGCGCAGGCCTTCGAGCGCCATGCCCAGCGTGCGGGGAATCGGCGTGGCGGTCAGCGTGAGCACGTCGACCTCGGCGCGCAGGGTCTTGAGCATTTCCTTCTGGCGCACGCCAAAGCGGTGTTCCTCATCGATGACGACCAGCCCCAGGCGCTGGAACTTGACGTCGTCCGACAGCATCTTGTGGGTGCCGATCACGATGTCGGCGGTGCCGTCGTTGATCTGCTTGATGGCGCCGTCGATCTCCTTCTTGGTCTTGAAGCGCGACAACTCCACGATGCGCACCGGCCATTCGGCGAAGCGGTCGGACAGATTCTGGAAATGCTGCTCGGCCAGCAGCGTGGTGGGCGCCAGGATGGCCACCTGCTTGCCGCCCATGACCGCGACGAAGGCGGCGCGCAATGCGACTTCGGTCTTGCCGAAGCCCACGTCGCCGCACACCAGCCGGTCCATTGGCTTGCCCGAGGTCATGTCGGCGATCACCGCGGCGATGGCTGCGGCCTGGTCCGGCGTTTCCTCGAAGCCGAAGCTCTCGGCAAACTTCTCGTAGTCCCTGGGCGTGAGCTCGAAGGCATGGCCCTGGCGCAAGGCGCGGCGCGCGTACAGGTTGAGCAGCTCGGCGGCCGTATCGCGGATCTGCTGCGCGGCTTTGCGTTTCGCGCGGTCCCATTGGCCGGAGCCCAGCGAGTGCAGCGGCGCGGTGTCCGGATCGGCGCCGGAGTAGCGCGAGATTACATGCAACTGGTGCACCGGCACGTACAGCTTGCTGCCTTTCTCGTAGTCCAGGTGCAGGAATTCCTCCTCGCCCTGGCCCAGGTCCAGCGAGACCAGGCCCTGGTAGCGGCCAATGCCGTGCTCGCTGTGCACGACCGGATCGCCGATCTTGAGCTCGGCCAGGTCGCGCACCATCGAGTCGACGGCGCTGGCCTGTTCCTGCTTGCGCCGGCCCGTGCGGCGCGCGGTGCCGGCATACAGCTCGGCCTCGGTGACAAAGGCCAGCGGCTCGATGCCTTGCGCGCCGGGCACGGCAAAGCCGCTTTGCAGCGGCGCCACCACGATGGAGAAATGCGAATCTCCCGCCAGGAAGGCGGCGTAATCATCGATCGGCTGCGGGCGCAGCCCGCTTTCGCCGAACAGCTGCAGCAACGTTTCGCGCCGTCCGGCGGAATCCGCGCACATCAGCACGCGCCGGTCTTTTTTCAGCAGCAACGCTTCCAGGTTGACTAGCGGGTCTTCCGCGCGCCGGTTGACCGAGACATCGGGCAGGGACTCAGCCAGCGGCACGGTGTCGCCGGTAGCGGTGCCTTGCAGCACGAGCCGCGCCAGCGGCTTTGCACCTGCGAAGAACTGCTCTTCCGAAAGGAACAGCGCGGCGGGGGGCAGCAGCGGCCGCTCGCGGTCATGGCGCATGAAGTTGTAGCGCTGCGTGGTGTCGGCCCAGAAGCGGTGGATGGCGTCCGGCACATCGCCGGCAAAGGCGAGCTGGCTGTTGGCGGGCAGGTATTCGAAGACGGTGGCCGAGCTTTCAAAGAACAATGGCAGGTAGTACTCGATGCCGGCCGACGGCACGCCATTGCCAATGTCCTTGTAGATCGTCGACTTGCTCGGGTCGCCTTCGAACAGTTCGCGCCAGCGGCCGCGAAACGCGGTGCGCGCGGCGTCGTCGAGCGGGAACTCGCGGCCCGGCAGCAAGCGCACTTCCTTCACGGGGTACAGGCTGCGCTGCGTGTCGGGATCGAAGGCGCGGATGGTTTCGATCTCGTCGCCGAACAGGTCGATCCGGTACGGCAGCGGCGAGCCCATCGGGAACAGGTCGATCAGGCCGCCGCGCACGCTGTACTCGCCGGGCCGCATCACGGCGCTGACATGCTCATAGCCGGCCAGCGTGAACTGCGCCTTGAGCGCGGCTTCGTCCAGCTTCTCGCCCTGCTTGAAGAAGAAGGTGTAGGCCGCCAGGAAGGCGGGCGGCGCCAGCCGGTAGAGCGCGGTCTGCGCCGGCACCAGCATGATGTCGCACTGGCCGCCCTGGATGTCGTGCAGCGTGGCGAGCCGCTCCGAAACCAGATCCTGGTGCGGCGAGAAGCTGTCGTAGGGCAAGGTTTCCCAGTCGGGCAGCAGGCGCACCCGCAGGCCCGGCGCGAACCAGGGGATTTCCTCGGCCAGCCGCTGCGCGTCGACCGCGTTGGCGCACACCACTGCCAGCATCGGCACACGCTCGCGGTGCTGGCTGGCGTAGGCGGCCAGCGCCAGGGCGTCGGCGGAGCCGGGCAGGCCGGACACGGTATAGCGCTGGCCGGCCTTGACCAAGGGGAGGTTGGCGAAGGGGGCGGGGCGATTGGCTTCAGGCATCGGGTACGGGCTGGCTTGTTGACGGCTTTCAGGCGTTGCGGGGCTAAAAGAGCGCGGCGATGCAACAGCGACACCCCGCCGGCATCGCGGGCGGGGAGTGGGCGAAGCATGCGGCGCCCGGCGGGCGCTCGCGCTGATCGACGCCCGCATGTCCGCGAGCGAAGGCCGTATTATAGAATGCGCTCCGAATCCGCGTTTTCAATGCCGCGCTTCCCGCTCCCCTGCCATGGCAGGGGCCCCGAAGCCTTGCGCCATGCTCCTGGCATGGCGCTCACCTTGTCCCTCACGCTATCCGTGTCTGCTCGCCGATTTGCCCTCATCCCCTGTGCCGGTACCGGCAGCCGCGCGGGCGGCAGCCTGCCCAAGCAATACCAGACCGTGGCCGGCCGGCCGATGATCTGGTACGCGCTCGCCGCTTTTGCCGCCTGCGATGCCATCAGCGCCACCGCGCTGGTGCTGGCGCCCGACGATATGCCGCTGGAGTCCCGCTTCGGCGTGGCGGCGTTTGCCGGCCTGCGTTTTGACACTGCCTTCGTGGGTGGCGATACGCGCCATGCCTCGGTGCTGGCTGGCCTGCATCACCTGGCGCAACTCGGCGCCACGGACCGCGACTGGGTGCTGGTGCATGATGCGGCCCGCCCGGGCCTGACGCCCGCCATGATCCACGCGCTGGTACGCGCGGTGGAGGGCGACGGCGCAGACGAAGACGGCCCCGACGCAGCCATCGGCGGCATCCTGGCGGTGCCGGTGCCCGATACGCTCAAGCGCGCCGATGCGCCCCCCGGCGGGCAGTCGGCGGCGGTGGTGCGCATCGGCGCGACGGTCTCGCGCGAGGGCTTGTGGCAGGCGCAGACCCCGCAGATGTTCCGCCTGGGTGTTTTGCGACAGGCGCTGCAGGAAGCGCTGGCCGCGGGCGCCGTGGTGACCGACGAGGCCAGCGCGATCGAGCGGCTGGGTCTGCATCCGCGCCTGGTCAATGGCTCGCTGCGCAATTTCAAAGTGACCTACCCCGAGGATTTCGCGCTGGCCGAGTTGCTGCTGGGCGAGGGTGCTGGCAAGCCCTGACCGTCATCCTCGTGCATTACCAGCCATCCCCACCGATCCCTATCCATTCCTATCCATCCCCCGTTCCGATCCTGAAGGAGAATTGCTCCCATGACCCCATTCGATATCCGCGTCGGCCAAGGCTATGACGTGCACGCGCTGGTGCCGGGCCGCAAGCTCATCCTGGGCGGCGTGGACATTCCCCATGACCGCGGCCTGCTGGGCCATTCCGATGCGGACGCGCTGCTCCACGCCATCACCGATGCGCTGTTCGGCGCGGCCGGCCTGGGCGACATTGGCCGCCACTTTCCCGACACCGATCCGCGCTTTGCTGGAGCGGACAGCCGTGTGCTGCTGCGCGAGGCCGCGCGGCGCGTGCGCGAGGCAGGCTATGAAATCGGTAACGTGGATGCGACGGTGATCGCGCAGGCGCCGAAGCTGGCGCCGCATATCGGCGCCATGGTGGCGAACCTGGCGGAGGACCTGGGCTTGGCCGCCGCCAGCTGCAACGTCAAGGCCAAGACCAATGAGAAGCTGGGCTTCGAGGGGCGTCAGGAAGGTATCGTTGCGCAAGCTGTGGTGCTGATCTGGCGCGGCACGATCGTCTCCCCGCAGGATTGATGCGGGGCTGGTGCGGAGTTGTTGCAGGGCTGGGCGCTGTGGGCGCTCAGCTTCTTGCGGCCGTTCCGGTTGCGCTAGCGTTTTCGGGCGGGAGCGCGTAGAGGTAGTCGATCAGCCGGGCCATCGGGCCCGAGCGCGCACCGGCTTCGGTGCGTTTGACAAAACCCATCTGCTGGCACAGCTGGTTGGCGGATTTCATTTCCGGCATGGTGCGCACCAGCAGCGCGCCGGCGCCAATATCGCGCGCGCGCTGGATGCAGACCTGCATCAGCGTGCGGCCAAGGCCCAGTCCGCGTGCCTGCGGGCTGACCGCGAGCAGCCGGGCTTCCGGCAAGGCGAGCGTGATGGTGCTGCCGTCCAGCGCCTGCAACGTGGCGCCGGGGTGGCAGAACAACACCGCGCCGCTGATGCCGTGATCGGTTTCCGCCACCCACCATTCCATTTCCGAAGTCGACGCGGCCAGCACGGCTTTCATGCCTTGCTGGAAGGACTCGCGGCAGTCCTCCATGATCTCCAGCTCATATTGGCCATAGGCTTGCTGGGTCACGGCGGCAATGTCGCCCCAGTCCTGCACGGTGGCGAGGCGGTAGTGAAAGCGGGGGGAGGTATGCGAAGGAAGGGTGCTCATGGCAGAGGGGGCAAAGGCTGTGACCTTGCTGGATTGTAGGCCCTTCGGTGCACAAATGCAGTCAGTGAATTACCGACTTGGCGCGTGGGCAACAGGCTTGCGCTGACGCGCGCGGCATGCTGGGCAAGCCCCGCCGGCCTTGCGCCGCGGGGCTTTCGGGGAAGTACCGGAAGCACCATGCCGGGCCGTGCCGGGCCGGCGCGTGCCACCCGCAAGGCCTCGATACGGTCTTATTCCGCCGCGATGACGTTGGCAGCTGCCACGACCACGGCGGCAATGCGGCCCACGTCGCGCAGTTGCTGCGCGGTCATGCCTTGCTCGTTCTTGAGCAGCGCATAGTGCGACTTGATGCAGAAATGGCATTTGCCGACGATGGACGCGGCCAGCGCGTACATCTCGAAGCGGCGCTTGTCCACGCCGCCGTGCGTGGCATATGCATTCATGCGCAGGCCGGCCGGTTGCGTCGCGAGATCCTGGTCGTCGGCCATTTCCACGAACGGATACCAGACATTGTTCATGCCCATCAGCGCGGAGGCGGTGAGCACGGCATTGGTTTCCTCGGGCGAGAGCACACCCGCGTTGCGGATCGCGTCGACGATCACGCGGCTCTTGGCAGCAAACGCCGCGGCCAGCGCCACGGCCACCGCATCGTTGCCCTCGAGCGAGGAGCGGGCGATGGTGCCGTCGAGGTTCAGGCGGATATCCTTGGCGTAGTCAGGAATAAGGCCTTTAATCGTGCTGAGGAATTCCATACAAATCTCCTATCGGTGAGGTCTCAAAAAACCCGCCATGGCGGGTTTTGAGGCGCGGGCCAAAGCCCGGCGCGCAGATCGTCACAAATCGCCGGCAATCTCTCACCGGCAGTTTGTGCAGCATGTCAGCTGGTCGACAGCTTACAGCGTGGCACCGCCAACAGCGCGGTTGCACGGGCACAGCTCGTCGGTTTGCAGGCCGTCGAGGATACGCAGCACTTCGTCCGGGTTACGGCCGACGTTCAGGTTGTTCACCGACACGTGCTGGATGACATTGTCCGGATCGACGACGAAGGTAGCGCGCAGTGCGACGCCGGCAGCCTGGTCACGCACGCCCAGCTGGTCGATCAGCGAGCCGGTCACGTCGGCGAATTGCCATTGGTCCAGCTTGTTCAGGTCCTTGTGCTCACGGCGCCATGCCAGCTTCACGAATTCGTTGTCGGTCGAGCCGCCCAGCACGATCGCGTCGCGGTCGGCGAAGTCGCCGTTGAGCTTGGCGAAAGCAACGATTTCGGTCGGGCACACGAAGGTGAAGTCCTTCGGGTAGAAGTAAATGATCTTCCACTTGCCTTCGAACGACTTTTCGGTGATGTCTTCAAAGGCCGACTGGCCGTTCTCTTCGTGGTTGTTGAAACCCGGCTTGACACCGACGACGTGGAAGGCTTCGATCTTGTCACCAACGGTCTTCATAGACTGCTCCTGGATACGGTTGAAGAGAGACGCTCGCGCCGCAAGCCGGGCCATCCGCAACGGATAAGGCCAGGCTGCCGCGCAACGAACATGGATTATGCGTCATCCCCGGAGGGCGGGGCTAATTGATATTCTCAAAGAGCCCGATAGCCAAGCGCGGGGAGCCGCGTTGCCGGCCGCGCGCGGGCGCCGATTAGTGATGTTGGCGCCGTCATATTGCCGCGCGATGTCAGCCGCGGTGTTCGCAGCCGCCCTGCCGGAGCTGCGAGTCTACCCCAGCAGGGCCGCCCTCGTGAACCTCAGGCAGCCTTGGCCGCGGGCTCGACGTAGGCATGCTGCCGTCCGCCGCGGAAAATCACCAGCGTGGCAATCAGCCCGCATGCAGCGGCAAACATCAGCCACAGGCCGGGCGCGGCCTTGTTGCCGGTGCTGTGGATCAGGTAGGTCGAGATGGCCGGCGTGAAGCCGCCGAACAGGGCCGTGGCCAGGCTATACGCCAGCGAGAAGCCCGCCGTGCGCACCGCGGGCGGCATCACTTCGGTCAGGGTCACCACCATCGCGCCGTTGTAGCTGCCGTACAGGAAGGACAGCCACAACTCGACCATCAGCAGGCGGCTGAACGACGGCTCCGCCACCAGCCAGGACACCGCCGGATAGGCCGTGAGCAATGTGAGGATGGTGAAGATCACCAGCAGCGGCTTGCGGCCCACGCGGTCCGACAAGGCGCCCATCAGCGGCAGCCAGATGAAGTTGGACAGCCCCACGCACATGGTGACGATCAGGTTGTCGACGTCATCGAGCTTGAGCACGGTCTTGCCGAAGGTCGGCGTGTATGCGGTGATCATGTAGAACGACACCGTTGTCATCACAACCATCATGCAACCGGCCACGATGATGCGCCAGTTCTCCATCATCGAGCGATAGATCTCGCTGATGCTGGGGCGATGCTTGCGGGTCTTGAACTCTTCGGTTTCTTCCAGCGAGCGGCGGATCAGGAAGAGGAACGGCACGATCAGGCAGCCGATCAGGAACGGAATGCGCCAGCCCCATTCGCCCATTTCCTCCGGCGACAGCATCGAGTGCAGCACCACGCCAAGCAGGCCGGCAAAGATCACCGCCACTTGCTGGCTGGCTGATTGCCAGGCCACGTAGAAGCCTTTCTTGCCGGGCTTGGCGATTTCCGCCAGGTACACCGACACGCCGCCCAGCTCAACGCCGGCGGAGAAGCCCTGCAGCAGCCGGCCCGCCAGCACCAGCAACGGTGCGGCCACGCCGATCGACGCATAGCCCGGCACGCAGGCGATCAGAAGGGTGCCGAGCGCCATCAGGACCAGCGTCATGATCAGGCCCTTGCGGCGGCCGTGGTGATCGATGTACGCGCCCAGGATGATGGCGCCAAGCGGACGCATCAGGAAGCCCGCGCCGAAGGTCGCGAGCGAGAGCATCAGCGAGGCGAACTCGTTGCCGCTGGGGAAGAACGTCTTGGCGATGGCGGCGGCGTAGAAGCCGTACACCATGAAGTCGTACATTTCCAGGAAGTTGCCGCTGACAACGCGGAACACGGTGCGGAACCCGTGTTGCTGGGAGGGGGAGCTTGACATGTTGCTGGTGTCTCTCGCAGTTGCCGCCGGTTGGTTCCGGTGGCTTGATTTTGATCGGGCGCCAGATGGGGGCGGCTTCCCCTTTTTCTGGGAAATAGCCTTGGCTGGGCTTGGTCTTTGGGGGTGCTGCTAACGGCGGCAAGTTTGCGCCGGGGGGGCTGTCATTACGCTGTCAAATGGCTTTCAGTTTGATATCAAACGCTGTCGAAAGCCTGTCAGTGGGATGAAGGGGGATGGGGGGATTAGGGTTAGTACGGAGGGGTGTGATTTTGCGGTAACTTGGGGGGCTGTGAGTGCAACTGTATGTGCAACTGCTTAACTTCAAAGTCAAAAGCTGAGAGTCAAAGGCAACTGCAGTTTCACCACCCCTGCGGGGCGGCGACCTACTTTTTTGTCTTGCCAAAAAAGTAGGCAAAAAAGGCGC
>NZ_JBXANI010000055.1:0-19320 GCF_058801495.1 Cupriavidus sp. GW822-FHT03E04 | reverse complement strand
CGGCCTTGGTACACCTTGACGGCTCGCTTCGCATCGCGCTGGGGTGTGGCCCGCCCTGCGGGCGGGCCACACGGCTACCAATCGTTACTTTGGCGGATCGGCCTGCCCTCTCTCCCGCCCCCCGCAAGCGGGAGAGCGACACAAACCAATAGTCGACTCAAACCTTGCAGGTTGTAGCCGTGTTTTCCGCCCGTGGGGCGGCAAACACCGTCCCGCGATGCGAAGCGAGCCGTCAAGGTTTTCCTAGCCCGTATGGGGCGCCTCGTCGGCAGGCAAAAAGAGCGGAAAAGAGGGGGCCATGTTTGAGTATCGCCTTAAGGCGATGCGAGTTTGGCCCCCGGCCGCTCTTTTTGTCTGACGGCGAGGAGGCTTTCGCCCCATCCGGGTCGCCTTCTTTGCCTACTTTCTTGGCGAGACAAGAAAGTTGGTCGCCCCCCGCAGGGGGGTGAAACTGCCGTTGACTTTGACTTTAACTTCCAAGTCAAACAACAGAATCCCCCCACCCAACAAACAAAAAAAGCCCACGTTTTCACGTGGGCCTCCATTCTATGCCACCTGCCGGCCTTGGACCTGCCGGCGAGGCACTCCCTGCACTCAGGAAGTTTGTTGGATCCCTGCCAGCAGCCAGCCGCCGGGGCCGCTTACCGGCTTCGCCAGGTTCCAGACTTCAGCGAAAGGCTGTGCCGGATCGCCGGCCTTTTCGCGGATCATGCCGGAGAAGCGCACGCTGGCCAGATGCTGGGCCGGGCTGTCTTCGATGCCGAGCAGTTCGGCTTCCAGCGTGACCACGTCGGTCTTGTTGACCTCGGCGCCGCGTTCGGACAGGTCCATCTTGATCTCGGCGAACATTTCCGGCGTGGTGAACTCGCGGATGTCTTCAAGATTGCCGGCGTCCCAGGCTGCCTGCAGGCGGACGTAGTAGATCTTGGCATTGCGCAGGAAGGCTTGGGTGTCGAAGTCGGCCGGCACGCCCCAGGGCTGGGCCGCGCCTGCGGCTGCACCAACGGCGGCGCCAGCCATCACCGGTGCGGCGGACTGCATCGAGGCGACGGAACCGGGCGCAGGCATCACCGGGTTGGGTGCGCCGACCGGCACTTGCTGGCGCAGGACCGGTTCGTTGCTGCCACCAAATCCGTTACCCGAGCCGCTGCCGGCACCGGCTGCCGCACCTGCATAGGCCGGTTGCTGCGGCGCCTTGGCGCCGCCGCGGAACTTGCGGATCAGCCAGATTGCGGCGAATGCCACCAGGGCGATCAGGATCAGGTTGGACAGGAAGCCCATGGCGGCGCCGCCCAGGCCGAAGTGCGACAGCAGCCAGCCAATGCCCAGGCCGGCGGCGATGCCGCCGAGCATGCCACCCCAGTTACGCTTGGGCGCCGCAGCAGCAGCTGCGCCGGCGCCGGCCGCTGCGGGCGCGGCTTGCTGGGCCGGCGCCTGCTGCGCGGGCGTCTGGTTCGGCGATTGCTGTGCCGGTGCTTGCTGGCGTTGCGTCACGCCGGACGATTGCTTGCCGATGCTGCGCGACCCGCCGAGGCGTTTGGCATTGGCGTCGAGCGCCATGCCGAGGGCAAGCGTGCCAATCAGCACACCCGCCATGAATTTTGCGCGAAATAGCGACATATCAGTGCTTCCCCTGTTAAGTTCGCTCATTTTTCTTTGAGCCTATATCAGTCTAGTACTTTCGCCCGACGTGGAGTGCCACCACTCCCGCCGTCAGGTTGAAGTATTCGACATTCTCCAGGCCCGCATGTTCCATAAGACGTACAAGTGAAGCCTGGTCTGGATGCATTCTGATCGATTCGGCCAGATAGCGATAGCTATCGGAATCCTGTACCACGCGCTGCCCCAGCCACGGCAGGAACTTCAGCGAATACATGTCGTAGGCCTTTTCCAGCGGCTTCCACACCTTGGAGAACTCCAGCACCATGACTTTGCCGCCCGGCTTGATCACCCGGCGCATCTCGGACAATGCCACCTCCTTGTGCGTCATGTTGCGCAGCCCGAAGGACACGGTGACGAGGTCGAAGTGGTTGTCCGGGAACGGAATCCGCTCGGCATCACAGAGACAGGTGGGGACGACGATGCCTTTATTCAACAAGCGGTCCCGTCCAACCCGGAGCATCGACTCATTGATATCGGTCAGCCAGACCTCGCCGGTGGGCCCGGCCTGGCGTGCGAAGGCCTTGGCCAGGTCGCCGGTGCCGCCGGCGATGTCGAGCACCTTGAAGCCAGGCCGCACGCCGGCCTGCGCGATGGTGAACATCTTCCACAGCCGGTGCATGCCGCCGGACATCAGGTCGTTCATGACGTCGTACTTGTTGGCCACCGAATGGAAGACTTCGGCTACCTTGCCGGCCTTCTCTTCTTCCTTGACCTTCTCGAACCCGAAGTGGGTCTCGCTCATAACTCGCTCCAGAACTCAGTAATGGCCCGCGGGGGCACGCAATCTCAATGGCTGCCGCAGGCATGGCCGCCGGGGGCCACCATGGGGGCGTCGCGATCGACGCCGGCCGCTTCCAGCCGCTCCAGGTAGGACTGCCAGATGGCGTCCTGCTGGGCGCCCAGGCGGTAAAGCAGTTCCCAGGAATAGATGCCGGTATCGTGGCCGTCGGAAAAACGGATCAGGATGGCGTAGTTGCCGACCGGCTCCACCGCGGCGATGGTGACGTCGCGCTTGCCGGTCTGCAGCACTTCCTGGCCCGGACCGTGGCCCTGCACTTCGGCCGAGGGTGAGTTCACCCTCAGGTATTCGAACGGCAGCCGGAAGCTGGAACCGTTGTCAAAACCCACCTCCAGCACGCGCGACTGGGTGTGCACGGTAAGGGCGGTGGGATGGGGAGTATCTTTTTCAAGGCCTGCCATGATGGGTGGCGCGCGGCTGTGGGCGAGCCGCAGGTTGCGGCCACACCGGCCTTTACGCTTCGTGTACGACCCGATAGCTTACCGCAGCCGCCTCGCCTTGCCCATTGTGCTCCGCCTCCCAGTGCGCTCCGTCGGCCGCGACATAGCGCAGGCGCTTGCCATGGAAGGCGGCAACCGTGCTGCGGTGGGCGATGCTGATGATCGCCGCGCCGGGCAGGGAGTCCACCATCAGGCGGTACATCGCGCTTTCCGTTTCCTCGTCGAGCGCGCTGGTGGCCTCGTCCAGGAACAGGTAATCGGGCTTTTGCAGCAGGGCGCGCGCAAAGGCCAGGCGTTGCTGCTCGCCCGGCGACAGCCGCAGCGACCAGTTATCGAACACGTCGAGCTGCTCGGCCAGGGCGCCGAGCCGGGCTTCGCGCAGCACCTTCTGCAAGGCTTCACGGCTATGCACGGTGCCGGCGTCGGGATAAGCCAGCGCATCAGCCAGCGAGCCGATCGGCAGGTAGCTGCGTTGTGGCAGGAACAGCATGCGAGCCGCGCCGGGCATGGCCACCGTGCCGCTGCCGTAGGGCCAGATCCCGGCCAGTGCGCGGAACAGCACGCTCTTGCCGCAACCCGAGGGGCCGCTGACCAGCCAGCGATCGCCGGGTGCGATCCGCAGCGAGAACGGCGCCACCAGCGGCCGCTGCTGGATCTCGCCGCCGTTGCCGGTGCGCACCGGCAGCGCCAGCGCGAGGGTGTCGATGCGGATGCCGCCGGAATCGGTACCGGTGCCAGCCTGGACCACCTCGATGTCGCGCACGCCGGTGTGCTCCTGGTCCTGGCGCTCCGCCACCCGGATGGCATCGCGGAAGTCGATCAGCCGGTTGGCTGCAGCCTTCCAGCCGACCAGCGTGGAATAGTTGTCAACGAACCACGACAGCGCACCTTGCACCTGGCCGAAGGCCTGGCTCACCTGCATCAGCCCGCCCAGCGTCATCTTGCCGGCGAAGTAGCGCGGCGCGGCCACGAGCAGCGGAAAGATGATGGCGAACTGGCCGTAGCCGGAACTGACAAAGGTCAGGCGACGCGTATAGCGCATCAACTGTTTCCAGTTGGCGCGAATGCGGTCAAAACGCGAGCGCAGGCCCGCCTGCTCGGTAGGCTCGCCCCGGTAAAGCGCCACCGGCTCGCTGTTCTCGCGCAAGCGCACCAGCATGAAACGGAAATCCGCCTCGTACTGCTCTTGCTGGAAACTCAAGCCGATCAGCGGCCGGCCCACCACGTGGGCAATCAGCGAACCGATCACGGCATAGCCCACCGCGAACCACACCATATAGCCCGGAATCGTGATCTCGGTGCCGCCCAGCATGAAGCTGATCGGCCCCGAAACGGCCCACAGGATGCCGACGAAAGACACCAGCGTCACCACCGAATTGAGCAGCCCGAGCGAGAGAGACAGCGCGCCATCGGTAAACGAGCGCAGATCGTCCGCAAGCCGCTGGTCGGGGTTGTCCGTGGCGTGCGTCTGTTCTATGCGGTAGTAAGCCTGGTGGCTGAGCCAGTGGTCCATGAAGCGGTCGGTCATCCAGGTACGCCAGCGCATCTGCAGCATCATGGTGTAGTACTGCCGGGATATGGCCGCCACGATAAAGAAGCCGGCGATCCAGGAGAAACGGATCAGCAGCGCCTTGAAGGAGGTGTAGTCATGCTGCTCCAGCGCGTTGTAGAACACGCGATTCCATTCGTTGAGCAGCACGTTGATATAAACGATGCCGAGATTGAGCGCGACCACGAAGGCCAGCAGCCCGAGGCCGGCCTTGCGGTCCTCGGATTTCCAGTAAGGCTTGATCAGGTCCCACGTCTCGGCCACCCGCAGGCGGCTCTGGATCTTGAGGGCACGGGCCGGCACGGCCGGGCCTGGAACAGTAACGGAAGTCGGTGTGGACATGGCACCTTTCGCGCAAGCGGGCCATGGCAGATCCACCGGCCCCGCTCTTGTGGGAATGAAGACAACGGGTGTTAGAAGACGGCGCTGCCCGGCTGGTTCCGGAAATTCAAAAAAACCGACAGCAATGCCAGCACGGCACGGGCACGGCTACGCTAGGCGTCAGCCTGCTTCGTCCAGTTTCGCCAGGGCCGCACGCAACGCCGGCAGGCGCTGCGCAAGGCCGGCCAGGCGCTCAGCATCAGGCTCGCGCTGCACAGCCGCCCAGACGGCTTCGGGAAAATGGGTGTCCCAGCGGTAGCGTGGAATGATATGCCAGTGCAGGTGCGGCACCATATTGCCGAAAGCGGCCAGGTTGACCTTGTCGGGCACCATGGTCTCGCGCACCGCGCGCTCCACCCGCGCCACCAGCCGCATCAGCCAGGCCTGGTCGTCCTCGGGCAGGTCGGTCTGCTCGGCCACGTGGCCATTCCACACCACCCTGCAGAAGCCGGGAAAGCGCTCATGCTCGACCAGGATGACCCGGGCGCGCTCACCACGCCAGACCAGTTCGCCGCCGTCGGTCTCGCACAGCGGGCAGTTGGGGACGAGGTTCATGCGGGCGCTCCCGGGACTCCGAGGGCGTCAGTCAAATACCCAGGGTTGGCTCCCCTCTCTCCCGCAAGCGGGAGAAGGGAGAAAACCAGTGGCACCGCCCCCGCCTCCCCCATCACACCAGCACCCGCTCGATGCCGCCCGAGTTGGCCTTGGCCACGTAGTCCGGCATCCAGTTCTCGCCCAGCAGGTGCTTGGCCATCTCCACCACGATGTAGTCCGCCGTGACCGTGGCGTCTTCCTTGTAGCGCGACAAACCCTGCAGGCAGGACGGGCAGCTGGTCAGGATCTTGACGTCGCCCACAAAGCCGTCGGTGCGCAGCTTGTCCGCGCCCTTGGTCATTTCCTCTTCCTTACGGAAGCGGATCTGGGTGGAAACGTCGGGGCGCGACACCGCGAGCGTGCCGGACTCGCCGCAGCAACGCTCGTTCTTCTCGATCTTGCCGCCGCCTTCATTGCCGCCCATCAGCTCGTTGACGAGCTTGGTCGGGTCCATGGTCTTGATCGGGGTGTGGCAAGGGTCGTGGTACATATAGCGCGTACCGGTCACGCCCTCCAGCTTGACGCCCTTCTCCAGCAGGTATTCGTGGATGTCGATGATGCGGCAGCCCGGGAAGATCTTGTCGAATTCATACCCGGCAAGCTGGTCGTAGCAGGTCCCGCAGCTCACCACCACGGTCTTGATATCGAGGTAGTTGAGCGTGTTGGCGACCCGGTGGAACAACACCCGGTTGTCGGTAACCATCTTCTCGGCCTTGTCGAACTGGCCGTTGCCGCGTTGCGGATAGCCGCAGCACAGGTAGCCCGGCGGCAGCACGGTCTGCACGCCCACATGCCACAGCATGGCTTGCGTGGCGAGGCCCACCTGCGAGAACAGCCGCTCCGAGCCGCAGCCCGGGAAGTAGAACACCGCCTCGGTCTCGGGCGAAGTCCGCTTCGGGTCGCGGATGATCGGCACGATCTCGTTGTCTTCGATGTCTAGCAGCGCGCGCGCGGTCTTCTTGGGCAGGTTGCCCGGCATCTTCTTGTTGATGAAGTGGATCACCTGCTCTTGCACCGGCGCGCGGCCCACCGTGGCGGGCGGATGCGCGGTCTGCTTCCTGGCGAACTTCTTGAGTACGTCGTTGCCCAGGCGCTGCGCCTTGTAGCCCCAGTCGATCATGACCTTGCGGGTCATGTTGATGGTCTGCGGGTTGGTGGCGTTGAGGAAGAACATCGACGCGGCAGTGCCGGGATTGAACTTCTTCTGCCCCATCTTGCGCAGCAGGTTGCGCATGTTCATCGACACGTCGCCGAAGTCGATCTTGACCGGGCACGGCGTCACGCACTTGTGGCAGACCGTGCAATGGTCGGCCACGTCGGAGAACTCGTCCCAGTGCTTGATCGAGATGCCGCGGCGGGTCTGCTCCTCGTACAGGAAGGCCTCCACCAGCAGCGAGGTCGCCAGGATCTTGTTGCGCGGGCTGTACAGCAGGTTGGCGCGCGGCACGTGGGTGGCGCACACCGGCTTGCACTTGCCGCAGCGCAGGCAGTCCTTGACGCTGTCGGCAATGGCACCGATATCGCTCTGCTGCATGATGATGGACTCATGCCCCATCAGCCCGAACGACGGCGTATAGGCATTGCGCAGGTCAGCGCCGGGCAACAGCTTGCCCTTGTTGAAGCGGCCCTGCGGATCCACGCGCTGCTTGTACTCGCGGAATTCGCCGATCTCGTCCTCGGTCAGGAACTCCAGCTTGGTGATGCCGATGCCGTGCTCGCCGGAAATCACGCCGTCCAGCGAGCGCGCCAGCGCCATGATGCGGGCCACCGCGCGGTGGGCGTCCTGCAGCATGTCGTAGTCGTCGGAGTTGACCGGAATATTGGTGTGCACGTTGCCGTCGCCGGCGTGCATGTGCAGCGCCACGAAGACGCGGCCGCGCAGCACCTGCTTGTGGATCTTCTGCGCTTCGTCGAGGATGGGCTTGAACTCGCCGCCGTTGAAGATATTGCGCAGCTCGGCGCGCACTTCGCTCTTCCAGGACACGCGGATGGTGCGGTCCTGCAGCAGGTGGAACACGGTGGCATCCGGCTGCTGCTCGAGGCGCGCCTCGAAAGCCTGGCCGAGCAGGCCCAGGCCGTGGCCGATCAGCGACGCGCGCGCGGTGGCCAGCGGCGTATCCAGGTGGTCCTGCAGGTAGGTCCAGCGCGAGCGGATCTCGCGCAGCAGCTGCAGCGCGTGCTGCACGCGGTCTTCCAGCAGCTCGGCGCTGGGGATCTCGTTAGCGTCGTCGCTGCGGCCCAGCGGCAGGTTGCCGCGCGCGAAGAAGGCTTCCAGCGCATCGGTCAGCTGGAGCTTGTTCTTGATCGACAGCTCGATATTGATGCGCTCGATGCCGTCGGTATACTCGCCCATGCGCGGCAGCGGGATCACCACGTCTTCATTGATCTTGAAGGCGTTGGTGTGCTTGGCGATGGCGGCGGTGCGCGAGCGGTCCAGCCAGAACTTCTTGCGGGCTTCCGGGCTGACCGCGACGAAGCCTTCGCCGCTCTTGCCGTTGGCCATGCGGATGACTTCCGAGGTGGCGCGGGCGACCGCGTCCTGGTCGTCGCCGACGATGTCGCCGATCAGCACCATCTTCGGGAAGGCGTTGCGCTTGCTCTTGGTGGCGTATCCCACCGCACGCAGGTAGCGCTCGTCCAGGTGCTCCAGGCCGGCCAGGATGGCGCCGCCAGGGGTGCGCGATTCGGCGTCGAGGTAATCCTTGATTTCCACGATGCTCGGAATGGCGTCGCGCGCCTGGCCGAAAAACTCCAGGCAGACGGTGCGCACATGCGCCGGCATGCGGTGCAGGATCCAGCGCGCGCTGGTGATGATGCCGTCGCAGCCTTCCTTCTGGATGCCGGGCAGACCCGCCAGGAACTTGTCGGTGACGTCCTTGCCCAGGCCTTCCTTGCGGAACTTGCGCCCTTCGATGGCCAGGGTTTCCGTGCGCAGCGGCTTTTCGCCGGGCGCGCGGTTGCCGTCCGACCACTTGAGCTCGAAGGTGGCGACCGCCACGTCATGGATCTTGCCCAGGTTGTGGTCCAGGCGCGTGACTTCCAGCCAGTTGCCTTCCGGATCCACCATGCGCCACCAGGCCAGGTTATCCAGCGCGGTGCCCCACAGCACGGCCTTCTTGCCGCCGGCGTTCATGGCCACGTTGCCACCGATGCAGGAGGCATCGATCGAGGTCGGGTCGACCGCGAACACCAGCCCGGCCTTGTCCGCCGCATCCGCCACGCGGCGCGTCACCACGCCAGCGCCGGAGAAAATGGTGCCGACCTTGTGCGACACGCCCGGCAGGTCGGTCTGCTCGACCGGCCCGAGTTGTTCCAGCTTCTCGGTGTTGATGACCGCGCTCATCGGCGTCAGCGGCACGGCGCCGCCGGTATAGCCGGTGCCGCCTCCGCGCGGGATGATGGTCAGGCCCAGCTCGAAGCAGCCCTTGACCATGCCGGCGATCTCTTCCTCGGTGTCCGGGGTGAGGACCACGAAGGGATATTCCACGCGCCAGTCGGTCGCGTCGGTCACATGCGAGACGCGGGACAGGCCGTCGAACTTGATGTTGTCCTTCTGCGTGATGCGGCCCAGCACGCGCTGGGTGCGCTTGCGCAGGTCATAGGCGTTGGCGAACTCCTGCTTGAAGTCCTCGATGGCCTGCTTGGCAAAGCTGACCAGCTGCTCGACCCGGTGGGAGCGGTCCTCGGCGGCCGGCTCGGCGTGCTCGGCACGGTCGGCGGCACGGCGTTTTTCCACCTCGGAGAGCCGGTGGTGCAGTGCCGTAACCAGCATCTGGCGGCGCTTGGGGTTCTCCAGCAGGTCATCCTGCAGGTAGGGATTGCGGCGCACCACCCAGATATCGCCCAGCACTTCGTACAGCATGCGGGCGGAGCGGCCGGTGCGGCGTTCGCCGCGCAGCTCGGCCAGGATACGCCAGGCTTCTTCGCCTAGCAGCCGGATGACAATCTCGCGATCCGAGAATGACGTGTAGTTATAAGGGATCTCTCGCAGGCGCGCAGGCGCATCCTGCGCGGCGAGTTTGGCATCGAGCACGAGTGGGGCGTTCATGGGGAGGGGACCGCTTCCTGTAGCGCACGGGGACGGTGCGCCGGATCGTCTTTAAAGGGCAATTGTACTTCAAGGCCTGCTTTCGCCGCACCGCAACATGGCAGAACCTTGCTTGGGCAAGGGTTGCCTTACCCTTGCCGTGCCGTGAGAGGCGCTAGCTAGAACAGGCTTTTGAGGCTGGCTGCGATGCCGTGCCAGAAACTATCCGGGATCCAGAGCAGGGCAATCGTCATGGCAAGGTAGCGCAGAAACTTGCCAATCGCCATGTAAACCAGGCTCGGCCAGAATGACAACCGGAGCCAGCCGGCTAAAGTGCACAAAGGATCACCAATTCCGGGGAGCCACGATACCAGCAGGGTCGGCGGCCCCAGCCGGCGCATCCACCGGAAGTAGCGCGCATCCAGCGACGGCTTGCGCGGCTGGCGGGGATGGCGGCGGTGTTCGGCGTGCTCCTCCTCGTGCACGCGCTGCTGGCGCCGCTTGCGCAAGCGCACCACGGCCAGCTTGGCCGCGTAGCCAAGCCACCAGTCGATGGCGCCGCCCGCGGTATTGCCGAGCGTGGCGACGACGATGGCCGGCCAGAACAGATGCGGATTGAGCTTGATATACGCGAAGACCGCCGGCTCCGAGCCCAGGGGCAGCAAGGTGGCCGACACCAGGCTGACCACGAAGATAGCCGGCAAGCCCACCTTGGGCAGGGCAACGGTTTCGAACAGCCAGTCGATAAAGCCTTCCATATTGAGAGATCTGGTGCCGGAGCGAGGTGAATGCGGTGTGGCGGCCGGACGGCGGGCCATTCTAGCAGCGCCATCCTGCACGCCCGCGCCCGACGCCGTCCGCACCCTCTGGCAGCGCCAGGTGGCGAAGGGGCAACCCGCATGGCATGCGCCGGAGATTTGTGATTAACTGTTAGAGCATGTCGTGGCCAAACGTTCGTGGCACGGCATTGCCAGGCCATTGTCAGGCATTGACGGGCAGCACCGCAGCACCGCAGTACCAACATCACGAAATAGCCGTACCCAACAAACGGCAGTAACGCGTCGTGGCCAGTCCCGCGCAGTTTTTTCGGGATTCAGGGATTGGTCGTGCACGTGTCCACCCACATGGAGACAAGCATGGCGATTCCTATCCGCCTGACCGTCAACGGCCGCGCCGTCGACGCGCAGGTAGAACCCCACACCCTTCTCGTCCAGTTCCTGCGCGAACAACTCCGCCTGACCGGCACCCATGTCGGCTGCGACACCGCCCAGTGCGGCGCCTGCACCGTGCACATGGACGGCCGCGCGGTCAAGTCGTGCAACATGCTGGCGCTGCAGGCGGATGGCGCCAGCATTACCACCATCGAAGGGCTCGCCCCGGAGGGCCAGCTCCACCCCATGCAGGAAGCCTTCCGCAACTGCCACGGCCTGCAGTGCGGCTTCTGCACGCCCGGCATGGTGATGAGCGCCATCGCCCTGGTCACGCAGCAGCCCAATGCCGACGCCGCCGCCATCCGCGAGCAGCTCGACGGCAACCTGTGCCGCTGTACCGGCTACCACAACATCGTGCGCGCGGTGCAAGACGGCCAGTCCGCGATGCATGGCGTCAGCGCTGAATAAGGGGACCGCCATGAACGCACCTGACAACCAGCACAACCAACACCTGATCGGCGCCTCGGTCAAGCGCAAGGAAGACTACCGCTTTCTCACCGGCAACGGCCAATACACCGACGACATCGTGCTGCCGCAGCAAAGCTACGGCTACTTCCTGCGCTCGCCGCACGCGCACGCCCGCATCGTCTCCATCGACAAGACCGAAGCACTCGCCTCGCCCGGCGTGGTCGCCATCTTCACCGGCGACGACGTGGCGGCCGACAAGGTCGGCGGCCTGCCCTGCGGCTGGCTGATCCACAGCATCGACGGCAGCCCGATGAAGGAGCCGCCGCACCCCGTGCTGGCGCAGGGCAAGGCCCGCCACGTGGGCGACCAGGTCGCGCTGGTCATCGCCGAAACGCTGCAGCAAGCCAAGGACGCCGCCGAGAAGATCGACGTGCAATACGATGAGCTGCCCGCCGTGGTGAACACCGCCCACGCTGCCTCGGCCACCTCGCTGGTGCATGACGACGTGCCCGAGAACACCAGCTATGTCTGGGGCCACGGCGACCGCGCCGCCACCGACGCCGCCTTTGCCAAGGCCGCCCACGTGACCACGCTGGAGATCATCAACAACCGGCTGATCCCCAATGCCATCGAGCCGCGCGCCGTCAATGCCAGCTACACCCGGCAGGACGACAGCTACACGGTCTATGTATCGAACCAGAACCCCCACGTGGAGCGCCTGCTGATGGGCGCCTTCGTGCTTGGCCTGCCGGAGTCGCGCCTGCGCATCATCGCGCCGGATGTGGGCGGCGGCTTCGGCTCCAAGATCTTCCTGTACGCGGAAGACGTAGCGTTGACCTGGGCGTCGAAGAAGATCAAGCGCCCGATCAAGTGGACCGCCGAACGCTCGGAGTCCTTCCTGACCGATGCGCACGGCCGCGACCACGTCACCAAGGCCGAGCTGGCGATGGACGCCGACGGCAAGTTCCTGGCCATGCGGGTGCACACCACCGCCAATATGGGCGCCTACCTGTCGACCTTCGCGTCCAGCGTGCCGACCATCCTGTACGCCACGCTGCTCGCCGGGCAGTACACCACGCCGGCGATCTATGCCGAAGTGCGCGCTGTGTTCACCAACACCGCGCCGGTGGATGCTTACCGCGGCGCGGGCCGCCCGGAAGCCACCTATGTGGTGGAACGGCTGGTGGAAGCCGCGGCGCGCGAAATGAAGATGGACCCGGCGGAAATCCGCCGCAAGAACTTCATCCACGACTTCCCCTACGCCACCCCGGTCGGCCTGACTTACGACACCGGCGACTACGAACCGTGCCTGGCACGCGCGCAGGAACTCGCTGACGTCAAAGGCTTTCCCGCGCGTCGTGAAGAAGCGAAGCAGCGCGGCAAGCTGCGCGGCCTGGGCTACTCCTGCTACATCGAGGCATGCGGGCTGGCGCCGTCGAATATCGCCGGCGCGCTGGGCGCGCGCGCGGGACTGTTCGAAGTCGGCGAGATCCGTGTCCACCCGACCGGCACCGTGACCGTCTTCACCGGCTCGCACAGCCATGGCCAGGGGCATGAAACCACCTTCGCGCAGATCGTGGCGGACCGGCTCGGCATTGCACTGGATGCCGTGGAAGTGGTGCACGGCGACACCGGCCGCGTGCCGTTCGGCATGGGCACCTATGGCTCGCGCTCGCTGTCGGTAGGCGGCTCGGCCATCATGAAGGCGCTCGACAAGATCGAAGCCAAGGCCAAGAAGATCGCGGCCCACTTGCTGGAGGCCTCGGACGCCGACATCGAGTTCAAGAACGGCACGTTCAGCGTGGCCGGCACAGACCGCAGCAAGACCTTCGGCGAGGTGGCGCTCACCGCCTACGTGCCGCACAACTACCCGCTCGACAAGCTGGAGCCGGGCCTGAACGAAAACGCCTTCTACGACCCGACCAACTTCACCTATCCGTCGGGCGCCTACATCTGCGAGGTGGAAGTCGATCCGGACACCGGCGAGAGCAAGGTGATCAAGTTCACCGCGGTGGACGATTTCGGCAACATCATCAACCCGATGATCGTCGAAGGCCAGGTACACGGCGGCATCGGCCAGGGCCTCGGCCAAGCCATGCTGGAGCAGTGCGTGTACGACGACGACAGTGGGCAGTTGCTGACCGGCTCCTACATGGACTACGCCATGGCGCGCGCCAGCGACCTGCCGGACTTCACGGTTGAGACCGCCAAGGGCACGCCCTGCACGCACAACCCGCTTGGGGTGAAGGGCTGCGGCGAAGCCGGCGCGATCGGCTCGCCGCCGGCCTTCATCAATGCGCTGGTGGATGCGCTCTCGCCGCTTGGCGTGCACGACATCCAGATGCCCGCCACGCCGCATCGCGTGTGGCAGGCCATCCGCCACGCGCAGGCCCCTAACTGAGATCGGAGGCACATCATGTACGCATTCAATTTCGAACGCGCCGCCGATACCAAGGCGGCCGTGGACAAACTCAAGGCGGACCCCGACGCCAAGTACCTCGGCGGCGGCCAGAGCCTGCTGGCCGCGATGAAGCTACGCCTGGCCGCGCCATCCGCGCTGATCGACGTAGCCCGCATTCCCGGCATGGCGGATATCCGTGTCGAGAACGATGAGCTAGTGATCGGCGCGGCGGCACGCCATGCCGACGTGGCGGCCAACGCCGACGTGCGCAAGCGCATTCCCGCGCTGGCCGCGCTGGCCGACGGCATCGGCGATCGCCAGGTACGCGCGATGGGCACGCTGGGCGGCTCGCTCGCCAACGACGATCCGGCCGCCTGCTACCCAGCGGCCGTGCTCGCGCTCAACGCCACGGTGGTCACCGACCGCCGCAATATCGCCGCAGATAGCTTCTTCAAGAGCCTCTACGAAACCGCGCTGGAACCCGATGAGCTGATCACCGCCGTGCGCTTCCCCACGCCGGACAAGGCCGCCTACATCAAGTTTCGCAACCCGGCATCGCGCTTCGCGCTGGTGGGCGTGATGGTGGCGCAGTTCGGCAAGGTCGTGCGGGTCGCGGTCACCGGCGCGGCCGACAGCGTGTTCCGCAGCGCACCGCTGGAGCAGGCGCTGGCAGCCAGCTTCACGCCGGCGGCAGCACGCGCGGTGGTGGTGGATGCAAGCAAGCTGAACACCGACTTGCATGCTTCCGCCGAGTACCGTGCGCACCTGATCCCGGTGCTGGCGGCGCGCGCGGTGGAGCAGGCGTTGAAGGGATAAGGGAGAAAGCCGGAGCGAAAGCGCCGGCACTCGCCAAGCCGGGCGTGTTCACTTCGAGCGCACGCCCGCCCTCTCCCCCAGCCCCTCTCCCACGTGGTGGGAGAGGGGAGCCAACCGGCTAGCACCCATGCTTCCCCAGTCCATCGATCAAACCGCTGCCCTGCTGGAGGCACAGCAGTACTTCGCCGATCGCGAAACCGCCACCGTGCTGTACCTGGCACTGCGCATGCAGCGCCCGCTGTTCCTCGAAGGCGAGCCAGGCGTGGGCAAGACCGCGCTGGCGCGGGCCATGGCCGACGCGCTCGGCACGCGCTTGCTGCGCCTGCAATGCTACGAGGGGCTCGACGCCTCCAGCGCGCTGTACGAATGGGATTACCCGCGCCAGATCATGGCGCTGCGCCTGGCGGAAGCGCGCGGCGAGCGGCCCGACACGCAATCGCTGTATCACGACGATTTCCTGCTCAAGCGCCCCTTGCTGGAATCCCTGCTGCCCGACCCGGCCGCGCCCGGCATCCCGCGCGTGCTGCTGATCGACGAGATCGACCGCGCCGACGAGCCCTTCGAAGCCTTCCTGCTGGAGGTGCTGTCCGAGTTCCAGGTGTCGATCCCCGAAATCGGCGTGATCCGGGCCGAGCAGCCGCCGCTCATCATCGTCACCTCCAACCGGACCCGCGAGGTGCATGACGCACTCAAGCGCCGCTGCCTGTACCAATGGATGGGCTATCCCCAGCGCGAGCGCGAACTGCAGATCGTGGCCGCGCGCGCCCCCGAGGCCGCCGCCGCGCTGCAGCACCAGGCCATCGACTTCATCCACCGGCTGCGCGGCATCGACCTGTTCAAGTCGCCCGGCATCGCCGAGGCCATCGACTGGTGCCGCGCGCTGGCCGCGCTGGGCGTCTGTGAGCTCGATCCGCAATCGGTGCGTGACACGCTGGGCGTGCTGCTCAAGTACCAGGACGACCTGGCCCGGGTCGATGGCCCCACCGTGGCCGAACTGCTCGCCAGCCGGGCGCCGGGAGCCTGAGCCATGCCCCGGCTCCATCCGGACGCTCCGCTGGCCACCGTGCCACCCGCCGGCACGCTGCCCATGCTGGCGCGCAACGTCACGCATTTCGTGCGGCTGCTGCGCGATGCCGGCTTTGCGCTGTCGCCCGCACAGGCTGTGGATACGCTGCTAGCGCTGCAATACGTGGACATCGGCAGGCGCGATGAGGTGCGCGCAGCCATGGCGGCCCTGATGGTGAGCGGGCCCGATCAGCGCCTGTTGTTCGACGCCGCCTTCGACCTGTTCTGGCGCGACCCGGACTGGGAGGGCAAGCTGCGCGCCCTGCTGCTGCCGCGCGTGGATGCCGGCGCACCGCCGCCGCCGCGCAACAACCGGCTGGCCGACGCGCTCGCCGCCCAGCGCCCGCCCGAGTCCGGCCGACGTGGCGAGGACCATGTCGAACGCTTTACCGCGCCGCTCACCTTCTCCGCGCAGGAGCGCCTGGCGCAGCGCGACTTTGAAACCCTGGGCGCGGAAGAATGGCGCGCGCTGCAGCACATGATCCGCGCGCGCCACGCGCGCCTGGCCACCGAGCGCACGCGCCGCCTGCGCGCCGCCGCCAGCGGGCCGTACGCCGACCTGCGCGCCAGCGCGCGGCTGGCGGTACGCCAGCAAGGCGAATGGCTGCGCTGGAAATACCGCCGCCGCGCCGAGCGCCGCCCGCCGCTGGTGCTGCTGCTCGACATCTCCGGCTCGATGAGCCAGTACTCGCGCGCGGTGCTGTACTTCTGCCATGCGCTGATGCAATCGCGCGAGCGGCTGTCTGTGTTCCTGTTCGGCACCCGGCTGACCAACATCACCCGCTGGCTGCGCGAGCGCGACCCGGACGAAGCGGTTGGCGCCATCACGGGCCAGGTGCGAGACTGGGCCGGCGGCACCCGCATCGGTGCCGCGCTGGCCACCTTCAACCGCCAGTGGGCGCGCCGCACGCTGTCCGGACGCGCCACGGTGCTGCTGGTCACCGACGGGCTCGACCATGAAGACATCGACCTGCTAGACGCCGAAATGGCACGCTTGCGCCGCTTCGCCCATCGCATCGTCTGGCTCAACCCGCTGCTGCGCTATGCCGGCTTCGTGCCGCAGGCACGTGGCGTGCAAGCCATCCTGCCGCATGTGGACGCCCTGCGCTCGGCGCACAACCTGGACAGCCTGTTCGCGCTCGAATCCATGCTGGCCGCGCGCGACACCCTGGCCATGCCCGCGTTTCCCGCGGCGCCGAGGCCCGCAGACATTAAAAACATGAAGGACACCAAGGAGACGCCCCAACCATGGAAATGACACAGACGCGGCAACTGCCGGTAGCGCAGCAAACCGCCTGGGAAGCCCTGAACGACACGGCGCTGCTCAAGCAATGCATCCCAGGATGTGAGAGCATCGAGCCTGACGGCGACAACGCCTACCTGGTGGCGCTGACCGCCGCGGTGGGCCCGGTCAAGGCGCGCTTCAAGGGGCGCATGGCCCTGCAGGACATCCAGGCGCCCGACAGCTACACCATCCAGTTCGACGGACAAGGCGGGGTCGCCGGTTTCGGCAAAGGCACCGCGGCCGTCACGCTGGCCCCCGAAGGCGACGCGACGGTGCTGACCTACACGGTCAACGCCCAGGTTGGCGGCAAGATCGCGCAGATCGGCTCGCGCCTGGTCGACGCTGCCGCGCGCAAGATGGCCGATACCTTCTTCGACCGCTTCACGGCGGCGGTGAGCGGGTCCGGCGCGCAGGGTGACGAGCCAGGCACGGATGACAATGTCGCCAAGGACGGAGCGGCGGCCGGTGAAGGCAGCGCGCCCGATGAACAAAACGGTGAAACGAAGCGGAAACGATCATGGACAGCGTGGATCTCGAAGTCCTGAAAAGCAGTGTGAAGTGGCAGGCCGAAGGCCATCGCACGCTATTGGTGACGGTAGTCAGAACCTGGGGCTCCTCGCCCCGGCCGGAAGGCGCCATGCTGGCCGTGCGCGACGACGGCCTGGTGGTCGGCTCGGTCTCGGGCGGCTGCATCGAAGATGACATCATCGACCGGGTACGGCGCGAAGGCATTGCCGGCGCGCACCCCGAAGCCGTCAAGTACGGCATCAGCGCCGAGGAAGCGCACCGCTTCGGCCTGCCCTGCGGCGGCACCATCGAACTGGTGACCGAGCCGCTCGGCGCCGATAGCCACCTGGACGAACTGCTGGCCGCCGTGGAAGGCGGCAAGCTGGTAGCCCGCACGCTCGACATGGCAACTGGCCGCGCCACCCTGGGCCCGGCCGAGGCCACCGACGGCCTTGCCTTCGACGGCGCCACCCTGCTCACCATTCACGGGCCGCGCTACCGCATGCTGGTGATTGGCGCGGGACAGCTGTCGAAGTACCTGAGCCAGATCGCTGTTGGCCTGGGCTTCCAGGTCACCGTGTGCGATCCGCGCGAGGAATACACCGAGACCTGGGACATCCCCGGCGTCACCATGGTGCGCACCATGCCGGACGACACCGTGACCGACATGAAGCTCGACGAGCGCTGCGCGGTGATCGCCGTCACGCACGACCCCAAGCTCGACGACCTGGCCCTGATGGAAGCCTTGCGCACGCGCGCCTTCTATGTCGGCGCCCTCGGCTCGCGCCGCAACAACCAGGCGCGCCGCGAGCGGCTCAAGGAGTTCGACCTCAACGACCTGCAGCTCGCGCGGCTGCACGGCCCGGTCGGCATCTACATCGGCAGCCGCACGCCCCCCGAGATCGCCATCTCGATCCTGGCCGAAGTCGTCGCCGCCAAGAACCACGTCTCGCTGCCCGACATCCTCCAGGTAGAAGGCGCCAAGGCCGCGCGCGAACTGGCCGCCAACGAAGGCAGCACCTGCAGCCCCACCCCGTGACCAGCCCGCTGACGGGCCCCATCAACGGCGCCATCCACACTGCCGAGCCCCCCACCGGCATCTTGCTGGCAGCCGGCTACGGCCGCCGCTTCGACCCCGCCGGCCAGCGCAACAAACTCCTGGCCACGCTGCCCGACGGCCACACCGTAGCCGCCCGCAGCGCCCGCACGCTGGTCTCCGTGCTGCCCGGCACGCTAGCCGTGATCCGCCCGGGCAATGCCGCGCTGGCAGCCGAATTGCAAGCTGCCGGCTGCCGGGTACTGGAGACGGCAGCAGCCGAGGCCGGCATGGGCGCCGCGCTGGCTGCGGCGGTGGCCGCCACGCCCGGCGCCAGCGGCTGGGTAGTGGCGCTGGCCGACATGCCGTGGCTGCCGGCCGAGCTGGTGCGCGCGGTGGCGTTGACGATCACGACACGTGACGCGATTGCCGCACCGTGGCGCGACGGACGGCGTGGGCATCCGGTTGGATTCGGGTCCGCGTGGCGGGATGCCCTGCTGAAGCTTGATGGGGATGAAGGCGCGCGGGCGTTGTTGAAGACGCAGCCGGTGATGAGGATTCTGACTGAGGATGAGGGGGCGTTTCGGGATGTGGATACTTTGGGGGATTTAGGGGGGGTATAGGGGGTGGTGTTGGGGTGTTTTCTGGCGGTGTTGGTTTTTGGACCCAAGGGCCGTACGACATCGCCCTTGCTTGGTTGGTTGCTGTTTCTTTGAGCGGCGATGGTTTTTGGACCCAAGGGCCATACGACATCCCCCTGCGGGGGCTGCCGGTCACTCTTCTTTGCGTCGGCAAAGAAGACTAACGAGAAGAAAGCCGACCCTGCCGGGGGCAGAGCAATCAGGCTTATGTGGGGCTGTGGTTTCGTCGTACGGCCCGGAGTGTAGGCTGGCCTTTGCCATGCCGGCTTGGAGGTCATCGCTACTGCATGACCCAATGGTCACGTGGTGGTGCCCCTGATCGCTTTGCTCGGTGAGCGTTCGAGCATCTGCCGTTCGCGGTGCGTAGCACCACTATCCTGCCTGCCTCGGTGGTTTCGTGGTTTTGTCTCTGGCGGCGGGCGCCCGGCCATTTGATGCCCTGCCGTACCGGCGCGAGCGGCGCCTTGCTTCACCCCCCTCTGGTTTCGTGGTGGGCAC
>NZ_JBXANI010000054.1:0-19591 GCF_058801495.1 Cupriavidus sp. GW822-FHT03E04 | reverse complement strand
AAGGCGATGCGAGTTTGGGTCCCGGCCGCTCTTTTCGCCGAAGCCCGAGGGGGTAGTCGCCCCATCCGGCGCGCCTTCTTTGCCTACTTTCTTGGCAAGACAAGAAAGTAGGTCGCCTCCCCGCAGGGGAGGTGAAACCGCCTTTGACTTTAAGCAGTTAAGCAGTTAAGCAGTTAAGCCATTGAATTTGCAGTGAAAACCGCGCGAATGGCAAACACTCAATAGGCGATCCTGGCAACGGCGCGCAGTTCCTCGGCCGTGGCCGTGCCAAAACCAAAGAATTCAAGATAGGCGGGAATCATCTCGAACAGCATGTCGGTGCCCACCTGGACCTGGCAGCCGCGCTCCAGCGCCGCGCGCAGCAAAGGCGTGTACTCCGTCTTCATCACGACCTCGCCCACCCAGGCTTGCGGGTCGATGCGGCTGACGTCGAAGGGCAGGGGATCGGCCTCGTTCATGCCCAGCGGCGTGGCATTGACCACCAGCTGGTAGCCGGCAGGATCGTTCGAGCCGGTGCCGACCTGCAATTGCGGGTAGTGCGCCTGCAGCCGCGCGGCCAGTGCCTGCGCCGAGGCGTCGCGCGCATCGAACAGGCCTAGCCGCGCCACCCCGGCGCCGGCCAGCGACGCGGCAATGGCCGAACCCACGCCGCCGCAGCCGGACACCAGCACGCTGGCACCCTGCAGCTGGCAGCCTTTGCGCTGGATGCCGCGCACGAAGCCCGCGCCATCGAACTGATCGCCGAGCAGGGTGCCGTCGTCGCGCAGCAGTACCGCGTTGCAGGCGCCGGCGATGCGGGCCGTCGGGGTGAGCGCATCCACCAGCGCCATGGTGGAAACCTTGTGCGGCATGGTGATAAGCGCGCCGCGCAGGTTGGTCAGCCGGAACAGCGCGCGCAAGCCATCGGCGAAGTGCTCGGCTTTCAGGCCCATGGGCACCACGACGGCATTGATGCCGCGCTGCGCGAACCAGGGGTTGTAGATCATCGGCGCCTTGAAGGACTCGGTGGGGTAGCCGATATGCGCGATGAGGATGGTCTTGCCGTCGATCATGGTGGTGTCCGTGTTGCCTGTTGCTCTACTTGTTGCCGTCTGTTCCGCAAGGTGGAAGCGAGGTGGGTAGCGCAAGCTTAAAGGGTGAAATGAGGCGAACCAAGAGGTGTAATGCGCACTATGCGCGATAGACGTACGTATGTGCGCGCTTATGGGGCGAAATTCGGGTTTGCCCCGGTGGATGAGACCATTTTGCGGGGAAGGCATCAAAGCTAAGGGTTTACCCCTGATTGGTGCGTTCATCGCGCGCTGGCGCACGAATAGCGCGACAGACCGGGGCGCTCCCATTGTTGGCGCGCGGGGCGCCGGCTACGCTTCGGCTGCCGCTGGCCGACCCCGCCACGGCGCCACGGCGGGGCACGGCGCCGGGCTAGAGCGAAGCCATGGCCCTTGCTATGATGGCTAACACCCGCAGCCACCACGGACCACATAAAAAGGAGCAGACATGAGCCGACCGGCAGACGTTTTTTCGCCGCGCGCCGACGATTTCCAGCCTTGGGAGAACCCGCTGGGCATCATGGGTTATGAGTTCGTCGAATTTGCGTCCCCCGATCCCGCGGCGCTTGGGCGTACCTTCGAGCGTTTCGGCTTTCATGCCATTGCCCAGCACCGGCACAAGAACGTGAAGCTGTTCCGCCAGGGCGAGATGAATTTCATCGTTGACGCGGAGCCGGATTCCTTCGCCACCCGCTATGCCTCCGAATATGGCCTCTCGATCTGCGCGGTCGGCATCCGCGTGAACGATGCCGCCACGGCATTCGCGCGCGCGGTCGATGCCGGCGCATGGCCGTTCGAGGCCGGCACGGTCGGCCCGATGGAGCTGAATATCCCGGCCATCCAGGGCATTGGCCGATCCATCATCTACTTTATCGACCGCTGGCGCGGCAAGGAGGGGCGGCCCGGCGACGTGGGCGACATCTCCATCTACGACGTGGATTTCCGCGCGCTGGCGCATGCCGCCACGGATACTGCCGCCACTACCGCTGGCGCCGGCCTGGCCCGCGTGGATCACGTGACGCAGGCGGTCGACCCCGGGCATCTGGAAGAGTGGCTCGATTTCTACCGCAAGGTGCTGGGCTTTCGCGAGATCCATGAGGTCAATGCCGGCTGGCATGTCGCGAGCGATTCCCGCGTGCTGCTTTCGCCCTGCGGCCTGATCCGCATCCCGATCTACGAGAAAGGCACGCAGCGCCACGACCAGATGGAGCACTACCTGTCGGGGCATCATGGCGAGGGCATCCAGCACATTGCGCTGGCGACCGACGACCTGGTGGCCAGCGCCGCCGCCCTGGCGCGCAACGGCGTGCGCTTTGTCGAGCCGCCCGCGGCCTACTACGACACTGTCGACGCGCGCGTGCCGGGCCACGGGCTGGATCTGGCGGCCTTGCGGCGCTACGGCATCCTGGTGGACGGCGCGCTGCGCGCCGACGGCACGCGCGAGGCCTTCCTGCAAGCCTTTGCCCGCCGCGAGGCCGGCGAGTTCTTCTTTGAAATCGTCCAGCGCGACAACTACCATGGCTTCGGCGAGGGCAACCTGCCCGCGCTGGAGGCCGCCATGGGCTCCGCCACTACACCCGACGCCCCGGCTTGAGGGCCCGGATGGCAGCCGGCCCGCCTTGACGGCGCGGACCGGCTCGCGGATAGTGCGGTGCGCGGCATCCGCGTGGCCATTTGCCACGGTTCCCGCAGTTCGTGATTCTCGCTTTGCCTCCCGCTTTGCCTCCCTATCCCTGGCCGCGCAGCTGCGGCCCTTGCGCCCGCCGTCAACATGACTTTTTGCTCGCTTCGTGCCGCCTCTGCGGATTCCCGACGTATTGCCAGGCGGATGCTGGCGCCGGCCCTGGCGCTTTGCCTCGGCTTGTCCGCCTGCTCGCGGCATGAGGCCCCGCCCGCGGCGGCTGGCGCTTCGTCCGCGCAGGCCGCGCCGGCCTCCGCCGCGGTGGCGCAGGCCGACACCCTCAAGCGCGAGGCCTTGATCCTGCTGGCCTTTCCCGCCTGGCGCGACGACGACAAAGGCCGCGTGGTGCGCGCCGCGTTGCCGGACCCGGACTACAAGGGCACGGGCGAGGCGCCGCTGGTGGAGGGCACCATCGATGTCAAGCCGATCCAGGTGATCCGGCTGGACGACACCCATGCGGTGATGCTGACCGAGGGCATGGTGGTGGATGAAGGCGGCACGCGCAACAATAGCCACGCGGCGGGTGCCTGGCTGGGCGCGTACTTCTTTACGCGCGATGCCACGGCCAGTGGCGAAAGCCCCGGCGGCTGGCGGCTCAGCCGGCGCGTTGATGGCTACGACTTCTCAGGCGGGCAAGGCTCGCTCGGCGAGTCCTCGATCGCGAAGATATCGGCCACGGACTTTGCGCTCACCCTGACCTGGGGCGGTTGCTGGCAAGGCTATTGCGGCAGCTGGGCGTCGTTCTATCGCCTGGCGCCGGGGCAGATCTCCACCCTGCTGGCCGGCGAGGCCATGAGCGCGGAGAATTCCGGCGCGCTCGAGCCATGCGAGGAGGCGCTGTCAGGCAAGTCCGCCGTGCTCGCGCAACGCGGCGCGGATAGCCAGGACGCCGGCGAGCAGGTCTGCTATGCGGTAGAGGGCAAACCGGCATTTGCCCTTGGCGCGGACACGCCGGGTGACCTGACCGTGACGTTCCGGGGCCAGGAGGTCAAAGTACCGGGAGGCGCGGCCAAGCCGCGGCGCAAATCGCTGGATGCGGTGGTGCGCTATCGCTTCCAGGACGGCAAGTACCAGGTCAGCCAGGGCGAGAACCCGGTGCCTTCGTTCTAGTTCCACTTCCTTCCTCCACTCCAGGGCCGCTGCGGCAAGGGGCTGGCTCCGGAGTGCCTGTCCAACGCACGAGAGAGACGAGAGACGCGCAACCATGACCGACATCCACCACGCCGCTGCCCAGGGCTTTTCCAGCCAGGCCGATACCTACGCCCGCGGGCGCCCCGACTATCCGAGCGCGCTTGGCGGCTGGCTGACGACGGAGCTCGGCCTGCAGCCCGGCAAGACGGTGCTGGACCTGGGCGCCGGCACCGGCAAGTTCAGCCGCCTGCTGCTGGCCACCGGCGCCAGCGTGATCGCGGTGGAACCCGTGGCGGCGATGCGCGCCCAGCTAAGCGCCGCCTTGCCCGCCGTGCAGGCGTTGGCGGGCACGGCCGAGGCCATCCCGCTGCCCGACGCCAGTGTCGATGCGGTGGTCTGCGCGCAGGCGTTCCACTGGTTTGCCAACGCCGCGGCCATGGCCGAGATCGGCCGTGTGCTGCGCCCGGGCGGCAAGCTCGGCCTGGTGTGGAACGTGCGCGATGAGTCGGTCGACTGGGTGGCGCAGCTGACCGCCATCATGACCCCGCTCGAGGGCGACGCGCCGCGCTTCTACAAGGGTGACTGGAAGAAGGTGTTCCCGGCCAGCGGCTTCGGCAAGCTGGGGCTGGCCAGCCTGCCTTACGAGCACGTTGGCCCCGCGCAGCAGGTGATCGTGGACCGGGTCATGTCGGTCAGCTTCATTGCCTCGCTGCCGGCCGCGGAGCAGGACGCGGTGCGCGCCCGGCTGCTGGCTGTGATCGACGGCAGCCCGGCGCTGGCCGGCAAGGCCAGCGTGGCGTTTCCCTACCGGACCGAGGCGTATAGCTGCCAGCGGCTGGCCTGACGGACCCGCTGCGGACCCGCAGCGGACACACATCGGGCACGCTACGGCGCGGCCGCCGGACCTGGCGCGTTCGCGCTGTAGTCGAGCGGCGCGTCCGAGGGGCGGGGCGTGTCGCCCGCGCGCTCGATCCAGCCGCCGCCGAGGAACTGGTAGAGATCGACCAGGTTGGTCAGCCGTTGCAGCCGGGCGTTGATCAGCAGCAGTTGCGCGCTGTATAGGTCGTTCTGCGCGGTCAGCACGCTCAGGTAGCTGTCCACCCCGTTGCGAAATCGCAGGTCCGACAGCACCAGCCGCCGCTCTTGCGAGCCGGTGAAGCGCTCAAGCGCCTTGATCTGGTTGTCGAAGGTGCCGCGCGCCGCCAGGCCATCGGACACCTCCCGAAAGGCGGTCTGGATGGCCTTCTCGTAGGTGGCGATCTCGATGCGCTTCTGTACCTGCGCCAGGTCCAGCGCGGCGATGTTCTGGCCGCCCTGGAAGATCGGCAAGGTGATCTGTGGCGCGAACGACCAGGCGCCGGAGCCCGGCTTGAACAAGCCGCCCAGCGTGGGCGACAGCGTGCCCGCGCTGCCGGTGAGCGTCACCCGCGGGAAAAACGCCGCGCGCGCCGCGCCGATGTTGGCATTGGCTGCCCGCAGCGATTGCTCCGCGGCGGCTATGTCCGGGCGCCGGGTCAGCAGGTCGGACGGCAAGCCCGCCGGTATGTCGGCCAGCAAGGCCTGGCTGTTGAGCGGCAGGCCAGGCGGCAGGTTATCCGGCAGCGGCTCGCCCACCAGCAGCACCAGTGCATTCTCGGACTGCGCGCGCAACCGGCTTTCCGTTTCCAGGTTGGCGCGCGCCTGCTCGACCACGCCTTCGGCCTGGCGCAGGGCCAGCTCCGAGCCCGTGCCGACGTCAAACTGCAGGCTGGTGATGCGTAAAGACTCCTCGGCCGTCACCAGCGTTGCGCGCGTGACGGCCAGCGCGTCGTCGTAGCTGAGCATGGTGAGGTACTGGTTCGCCACCGACGACAGCAAGGCCAGCTCCGCCGCCCTGCGGTTTTCCGCCAGCGACAGGAACTGCGCGAGGGCCTGGTCGTTCAGGCTGCGGATGCGGCCGAAGAAGTCGATTTCCCACGACGCGCTGAGGCCCACCGAATACTCGCCGGAGATGGTCTTGCCAAGGAAGGACAGGTTCTCCGGCGTGCGCGAGCGGCTCTGCGAGGCCAGCGTGTTGACGGCCGGGAACAGGCCGGCGCGGCTGATCTGGTACTGCGCGCGCGCCGCCTCCATGTTCAGCACCGACACGCGCAGGTCGCGGTTGTTCTTGAGCGCGAGTTCCAGCAAGCGCTGCAGGCGCGCATCGGCAAAGAAGTCCCGCCAGCCGATCTCCGGGGCCGGCGTGCTGGCCGTGGCGCTGGCGGCGTCCGGCTGGGCGTCGTAGACGCCGCCGGCCGGGAAGGTGGGGGCAACGGGGGCGGCGGGGCGCTCATAGCGCGGCTGGAGCGTGCAGCCGGCAGCCAGGATGGCGGTGGCGGCGGCGATCAGTGCGAGTCTGGGCATCTCAATGTCCTTGGCCAGGCGTGCCGGCGTCGCCATCGCTGCTATCGCTGCCATCGTCATTGCCGCCGCCCGCATGGCCGGACGGGACGGGCGCAGGCGGCGACCCGGGCTTGTGCTTGGTCTTGCTGAACTTGCCGATCACGACGAAGAACATCGGGATCATGAAGATCGCGAGGAAGGTGGCGGTCAGCATCCCGCCGATCACGCCGGTGCCGATCGCATGCTGGCTGCCGGAGCCGGCGCCATTACTGAGCGCCAGCGGCAGCACGCCAAGGATGAAGGCCAGCGATGTCATCAGGATCGGGCGCAAGCGCAGGCGTGCCGCCTCCACCGCCGCGTCGACGGTGCTCATGCCCTGGTCGCGCAGGTCGCGGGCGAACTCCACGATCAGGATGGCGTTCTTCGCCGACAGCCCCACCGTGGTCAGCAGGCCGACCTGGAAGAAGACGTCGTTCTCCAGCCCACGCAGGGTGGCGGCCAGCAGTGCGCCCAAAATCCCCAGCGGCACCACCATGATCACCGAGAACGGGATCGACCAGCTCTCATACAGCGCGGCCAGGCAAAGGAACACGACGAGGATCGAGATGCCATAGAGCAGTGGCGCCTGCGAGCCGGATTGGCGCTCCTGGTACGACAAGCCGGTCCATTCGTAGCCGATGCCGTCGGGCAGCTTCTGCGCGATGGCTTCCATGGCGTTCATCGCCTGGCCGGTCGATTTGCCGGCTGCCGCCGAGCCCTGGATCTCGACCGCCGGGATGCCGTTGAAGCGTTCGAGCTTGGGGGACCCGAAGATCCACGCCCCCGAGCCGAAGGCGCCGAAGGGCACCATCGTGCCAGTCGCATTGCGCACGTACCAGGCGTTCAGGTCCTCCGGGTTCATGCGGAACCTCGGTTCGCCCTGCACGTAGACCTTCTTGATCCGGTTGTCGGTATCGAGGAAGTTGTTCACGTATAACGACGCCCAGGCGGTCGAGAAGGTCTGGTCGATGTCGGCGGCGCTGACGCCCAGCGCATTGGCTTTTTCGCGGTCGATGTCGACCTTGAACTGCGGCGTATCGTTCAGGCCGTTCGGGCGCACCTGTGCCAGCAGCGCGTCCTTGGCCGCCATGCCGAGCAGCATGTTGCGCGCCTGCATCAGCTTCTCGTGGCCCACGCCGGCACGGTCCTGCAACTCGAAGTCGAAGCCTGCGGCCGTGCCGAGTTCCGGAATGGAAGGGGGGTTCAACGGGAACACGTTGGCGTCCTTGTATCCGGCAAAGTGCCCGAAAATCCGCCCGACCAAAGCGGGTGCTTTCAGGTTGGCGGACTCCCGCTGGGAGAAGTCCTTGAGCCGCACGAACACCAGGCCCGAGTTCTGGCCGCGGCCGGCAAAGCTGAAGCCGTTAACCGTCAGCACCGCTTCCACGGATTCCTTCTCGCTGTTGAGCAGGTACTCCTGCACATCCAGCAGCACCTTGGCGGTACGCTCCTGCGTGGAACCCACGGGTGCCTGCACCAGCACGAACATGGTGCCCTGGTCCTCTTCGGGCAGGAAGGCTTTCGGCAGGCGCACGAACAGCAAGCCCACCAGCAGGATCACCATCAGGTAGATGACCAGCCAACGGCCCGAGCGCCGGATCACGTGCTCCACGCCGCCGTGGTACTTCTTCTGGCTCCTGGCGAAGGTGCGGTTGAACCAGCCGAAGAAGCCGGTCTTTTCATCGTGGTGGCCTTTCGGGATCGGCTCGAGCATGGAAGCGCACAGCGCCGGCGTCAGGATCAGGGCCACCAAGACGGACAGCACCATGGCGGCAACGATGGTCAGTGAAAACTGCCGGTAGATCGCTCCCACCGAGCCGCCGGAGAATGCCACCGGCACGAACACCGCCGAGAGCACCAGCGCCACGCCCACCAGCGCGCCGGTGATCTGCTCCATGGCCTTGCGCGTGGCGTCGCGCGGCGACAAGCCTTCCTCGGCCATGACCCGCTCGACGTTTTCCACCACCACGATCGCATCGTCCACCAGCAGGCCGATGGCCAGCACCATGCCGAACATCGACAGGGTGTTGATCGAGAAGCCAACCACCGACATCACCGCGAAGGTGCCCAGCAGCACCACGGGCACCGCGATGGTCGGGATCAGCGTGGCGCGCAGGTTCTGCAGGAACAGGTACATCACCAGGAACACCAGCACGATGCCCTCGATCAGCGTCTTGATCACTTCCTCGATCGACAGCGTGATGAACGGCGTGATGTCGTACGGATACTCCACCACCACGCCTTGCGGTGCGTAGCGCTGCAGGTCGGCCATCTTGGCGCGCACCGCCTTGGCCGTGGCCAGCGCATTGGCGCCGGTGGCGAGCTGGATGCCGAAGGCCGCGGTCGGCCGGCCGTTGTACTTGGTGTCGAAGTTATAGTTCTCGCCGCCCAGCTCGATGCGCGCCACATCCCTCAGGCGCACCTGCGAGCCGTCGGTATTCACCTTGAGCAGGATATTGCCGAACTGCGCGGGGGTTTGCAGCAGCGTGGCCTCGGTAATGGTGGCTTGCAGCATCTGGCCCGGCACCGACGGCGTGCCGCCCAGGCTGCCGCCAGCGACCTGCACGTTCTGCGCGGCCACCGCGTTCTTGACGTCGATCGGGGTCAGGCTGTAGTTGTTCAGCTTGGTCGCGTCGAGCCAGATCCGCATGGCGTACTGCGAGCCGAACAGCGTCACCGTGCCGACGCCGTCGATCCGGCTGACCGGGTCCAGCACCTTCGACGCCACGTAGTTCGCCAGGTCGTAGCGGCCCATGCTGCCGTCCTTGGACACGAAGGCGAGGATCAGCAAGAAGCTGCTGCTCGACTTGGTGACCTTGGTGCCCAGCTGCTGCACGGCCTGCGGCAGCAGCGGGGTGGCCAGTTGCAGCTTGTTTTGCACCTGGACCTGCGCAATGTCCGGGTTGGTGCCGGCCGCGAAAGTGAGCGTGATGGTGGCGGTGCCGGAGTCGTCGCTGGTCGACGACAGGTACAGCAGGTGGTCCAGGCCGCTCATCTGCTGCTCGATCACCTGCGTGACGGTGTCTTCGACGGTCTTGGCGGAAGCGCCGGGGTAGGTGGCGCTGATCTGCACGGCCGGCGGGGCAATCGTGGGGTACTGGGCAATGGGCAGCGTGGTGGTCGCGGCGAGGCCGGCCAGCATCAGGATGATCGCGATCACCCACGCAAAAATCGGCCGGTCGATAAAGAACTTTGCCATGAAGCTGGCTCCCGGTTATTGCGCGGCCGCTGCTGCCGATGCTGCGGAAGGCGCCGATGCCGCTGGCGCGCCGGCGCCAGGCATGGCCTGCGCGCCGGAGGCCGGCTGCGCCGGTACCTGGGCTTCGACCGGCTTGACCGTCATGCCCGGCTTGGCTTTTTCCACGCCATTGACGATCACGCGATCGCCCGGCTGCAGGCCGCTGTCCACCACCCATCCGCTGCCGTAGGTGCCGGTGGTGACAATCTGGCGTTGCGTCACCTTGTTGTCCTGGCCGACGACCAGCGCCACGGCCTGCCCCTTCGCGTCATGCGTGACGCCGATCTGCGGCACGACGATGGCCTTGTCGTTGACGCCCTCGTCGATGCGCGCGCGCACGAACATGCCGGGCAGCAGCACGCGATCCTTGTTCGGGAAGATCGCACGCACCGTCACGGATCCCGTGCTCTGGTCCACGCTCACGTCGGTGAACTGGAGCTTGCCGGGCTGCGGATAGGCGCGTCCGTCTTCCAGCAGCAGCGTGACCTTGGCGGCATTGGCGCCGGTGGTCTGCAGGCGGCCCTCCTGGATCTGGCGGCGCAGCCGCAGCCCCTCGACGCTCGATTGCGTCAGGTTGACGTAGACCGGGTCCAGTTGCTGCACCGTGGTCAGCAGCGTGGCCTGGCTGGCCTGCACATAGGCGCCCGGCGTGACCTGCGACAAGCCGCTGCGTCCGCTGATGGGGGACACGACATCGGTGTAGCCCAGGTTGATCTGCGCGGTTTCCACCCCTGCCTTGCCCGATGCCACGTCGGCCACGGCCTGGCCCAGCGCGGCCACGGCGTTGTCGTAGTCCTGCTTGCTCACGGCGTTGGACGCCACCAGGATCTTGTAGCGCTGGACCAGTGCGTTCTGCGTGCCCACGTTGGCTTGTGCCTTCGCCAGCACGGCCTTGGCGTTGTTGAGCGCGGCAATGTAGGGCGTTGGGTCGATCTTGTAGAGGCGCTGGCCCAGCTTGACCTCATCGCCCTCGGTGAACTCGCGGCGCAGCACGATGCCGTCGACCCGCGCGCGCACCTGCGCGACCAGGTACGCGCTGGTGCGGCCCGGCAGTTCGGACGTGACGGGCACGGTGGCCGGCTTGACGGTGACGACGCCGACCTCCAGCGTCTGCGGCGGCGGCGCGGCGGGCTTCTGTCCGCATGCAGCAAGAATTACGGCAACCGTCGCGGCACTGATATGGCGAAAGGGAACCCGCTCGATGCGCATGAAGGGACCTCGGAATCGGTGAAAGTGGACGAGAAGCACAAACAACACGCGCACGCGCTGGCCACCCGGCATGGACAGGCAGAGCCGCTACACGGCACGGCAATCGGAGCCGTGCGCCGGCAACCGTTGTCCCGGTTGGCGCCTGGCAGGTGAGCAACCGCCGCCCCGGCCTTGCCGGCTGGCGGGCGGCTATCGTGGATTCGGCTATGGATAGGCGCTGCGATCAGGGCGCCGGCGATGGCCGCAAGCCTCGCGCGGCGTGCGGGACAGGCCGCTAAAGCTTGGATGCCCGACCCTGCCATGCGGCGTGGCAGGACAAAGGCGAAGAGGGTAGGGGGAGGTGATTTCCGCAAACCGAATGCGAGCCCGTATCAGTGCACTCATGCCAGCCATTGCGCGATCACGGCATCGTGTCGTTGCACGCTGTGGCCCTTCCGGCACCGCCACAGCCGGGCGAAATGGTGCATCACATCACTCTAGATCACTTGCATGACAAAGCAAGAAGCGTCTCGAAGTATCGTGCGCCGCACGGGCCGGGCCAAGATGTGGGCCATGCTGCGCGCTGCGTGGGAGCGGGGGCAAAACATCCGCTTTGCGGAATAAAACCGGGGCGCCACGCGTTTACTCGGGTGGGCAGGACCGATTGGCGGCATCACCCGATGGCGTCACCATGCGGCCCGCCCGCCAAGGAGACCAACATGAAAGCGCTCCGCCTGGTTTCTGCCCTGCTGCTAGCCTTGATGGCGGTGGCGGCCTGTTCTTCCGATGGCGGTGGCGACGGGTCCGGCGGCGCCTCGGCCTCGCGCGATGGCAGCCGCGGCACGAGTGGCACGAGTGGCACAAGTGGCACAAGTGGCACCGGCGGCATGGGGACGAGGGGATATTGATCCCTGCCCCGATGCCTGCAGATGCGCCCCCCATGTCCTGTCAGCAGTGAGCGTTGGCGACGACATCGCGGTCTGGCTTCCGCAGCTGCGGCGCTATGCGCGCGCGCTCACCGGCGACGCGGCGTGGGCCGATGACCTGGTACAGGACACCGCGGAGCGCGCGCTTGCCCAAGGCAAGCGGCTGCCCGCAGGCATCCAGGCCCGGGCCTGGATGCTGACCGTGCTGCGCCACCTTTACATCGATCAGTTGCGCCGGCGCCGCGAAGTGGCGCTGGATGCGGCCGATCCGCTCTGGCAGCGGCAGGCGGCCCCTGCCAGCGAAGTCGACGGGCTGATGCTGCGCGATGTGCAGCGTGCGCTGTACCGCCTGCCGATCGAGCAGCGCGAGGTGCTGCTGCTGATCGTGCTGGAAGGCCTGCGCTACCAGGAAGCCGCCGCGGTCTTGCACGTGCCGCTGGGCACGGTGATGTCGCGCCTGTCCCGCGCGCGCGAGCATCTGCGCGCGTTGCTGGCCGATGGCGCCGGCGGCTCTGGTGGCACGGGTGGCGCCGGCGAGCGGCACGTACCGCTAAGGGTGGTGAGGAACACGCCATGAACGACGACCGCGGCCCCGGCCCCGCCTCTGACCCGAACGCCAGCGAGCCTGCACCCGACCTGGCGCGGCTGTGCGCGCTGGTGGACGGCGAATTGCCCGAGGCCGAAGGGGCGGCCCTGCGCGCGGCCCTCGCGCATGACGCGCGGGCGGCGGAGCTGGCGGAGCACTATGTCCAGCAGAACGCCGCGCTCAAGGCCTTGTTCCCGCTGCCAGCGGACCTGCGCTACGTGCTGGTCCGGGCGCGCGTGCCGTGGTGGCGCAGTGCGCTTGCCGCCACGGGCTGGGTGATGGCTGGCCTGGCGCTTGCATTCGGCGTGGCGTGGCTGCCAGGCGCCAGCGCGGACCCCAACGCATTTGCGCGCCGTGCCGACGCCGCCTATGTGGTGTTCGCGCCTGAAGAGCGTCATCCGGTCGAGGTGGCGGCAGCCGACCAGGCGCACCTGCGCGCGTGGTTGTCGCGCCGGCTCGCGCGTACGCTCACCATTCCGTCGCTGGACGAATACGGCTTCACGCTGCTGGGCGGTCGCCTGCTGGCGGGCGAGGCAGGCCCGGCCGCCCAGCTGATGTACCAGGACCCGGCCGGCGAGCGGCTCACGCTCTACATCACGCCGGCGGCGCCCGCCCTGGCCACGCTTGGCGTGCTGCGCCAGGCGGATCGCCGCACCTTTTACTGGGTCAGCGGCGGGGCCGGCTATGCGCTCTCCGGCCAGTTGGCCGAAGCGCGGCTGCGCGCCATCGCCGGCGATGTCTGCGCGAGCCTGGGCGGCGATCCGCAGGCATGGCAATAACAAGGGACAAGGGAGCGCGGAACGCAGCGGGAATGCATGGAATAAACGGGGAGCCTGATCCGTTTACCGAATGCAGGAACGCGCGCCGCGCAAGCGTGCCAGCGGGTCCGGCAGGCAAACCGATGTGCCGCGGGATGCGGTTCGGGCAATAGCCCGGCGCATCGCAACGTCGGGCATTCGATCCCGGGATGACATCATGAGCAAGGCTCTGGGTGCCGTGGCGGCGTTACTTGCCGGCCTCGGCCTGAGCGCGCCCGCGGCGGCGCAGGCGGTGGCCGCGGACGCATGGAATGGCTATTCGTCGCCTTGCCAGCAGATGGCAGGGCAGGTGGAGATCGACGGCTACCTGCAACAGGTGGTGGGGCTGGCCTGCCTGCAGCCGGATGGCTCCTGGCAGATGGTGGATAGTTCGGGCGGCGCGGTGGCGTATGGGCAGCCGGCTTACTACTACGACCCTTGGTACTGGACGCCGGTTGGCGTCGGCTTTGGCGCGAGTTTTATCTTTGTCGACCGCTTTCATCACGCGCACAACATGCACCGCGTGTTCCTGCCGCGCCCGGGCGGCGGCTTCCATGGCGGCTCGCGCGGGTCGTTTGTCGGTGCGCCACGCGGCGGCTTCCAGGGCGGGTTCCATGGTGGCGGCCATCATCACTGACGCAGGACGGCGCCCAATGTGAATGCGCGACAGGCGCCGCCACCGGATTGCTTGGCCGCACGCTTCGCGCGGGCCCTGCGTCGCTTCGCCGCAGGGCCTCTGGCCAGCGAGGCATCCCTCCACACCCGCTCGTGGCACCGATTGACAAGGCTGGTACCGTTCTGTACCGTGGAACTCCGTGCGGCTATGCCGCTGGCTTTCCCCGGCCGACGGGATGCCGGCCCTGTGCCACGCCGCCGCTCCGCTTTTTCCCGCATTCCTGCATTCCTGCATTCCCGCATTCCTGACCTTTCCTGCCCTGTTTCCTTCATGCCACGTAAAGCCGCCCAGCTCTCCGAAGCCGACAAACATGCCGCCGAAGGCGGCGCCGTAGCCGTAGACCGGGCCTTGTTCGTGCTTTCCGCGTTCCACCTGGGCGACACCACGCTGAGCCTGGTGGAGCTGGCCCAGCGCACCGGGCTCTACAAAAGCACGCTGCTGCGCCTGCTGGCGTCGCTGGAGCATGCCAGGCTGATCCTGCGCCATACCGATGGCCGCTATGGGCTAGGCCCGGAAGTAGCGCGGCTGAACTCGGTGTATTCGGCTTCGTTCTCGCTCGAGCTCATCGTCATGCCGGTGCTGCGCCAGCTGGTGCAGGCCACGCGCGAAAGCGCCGCTTACCACGTCGAGCAGGGCGAGCACCGCCTGTGCCTGTACCGCGTCGACTCGCCCCAGCCGGTGCGCGACCATGCCAAGGCGGGCGAGCTGCTGCCGCGCAACCGCGGCGCCGGTGGCCGCGTGCTGCGCGCGTTCAGCGGGGCGCGGGGGGACCTTTACCAGAAGATACGGGAAGAGGGCGTCGCGGCGATGGTCGGGGATCGTCTCCCGGAGATTGCCGGCGTATCGTCGCCGGTGTTTGGCCCGGACGGCGAGCTCAAGGGCGCGCTGACCCTGACCTGCCCGACGCCGCGCTTCGACGAGGCCTTCCGCCCGCACGTCCTGCGGGCAGCCCGCGACCTGACCCTGGCGCTGGGGGGCACGTTCCCGTTTCCCGCCTGAGCTGCCCCAGATCGGTGCGGAACCGGTTCGGGTGTGGTGTTTGCTCGCCGGCGTTTGCGCCTTGCTCCTTGTGCCGTGCCCGGCAGCCAGGACGATGCCCGGCTTGTCGGGGGTGGCCCTGTCGGCGTCCGTGGCGATATCATGCGCCTTTGCGAAGTTGACCACGCAACCGGGCCTGCCTCTGAAGCCTTCCGTCAACGTCACCGGCAACACGGCATCTTCAAAGGAATTCCGTGCAGTTAGACCAGCAAACGATTGTCGTCGTCATGGTGGTGGTGTACGCCAGCACGCTGGCCATTTCAGCCGGCCTGCTCGGCGCCTTGCGGCCCAGCGCGGCCGGGCGCCTGTGGGCGCTCGGGCATCTGCTGGTGTCGGCCGCCGGGCTGGTGCTGGCGGCCAACGCTTCGGCCAGGCTGGTCTACGTCAGCGCGGGCGGGGCGGCTGCCTTTATCGCCGGCAGGCTGCTGATCTACCGCGGCGTGCGGGTGTATTACGGCATGGCGTCGTGGGATCGCACGCTCGCGGTGGGCGTGACGGTGGCAGCGCTGGCGCTGGTTGGCGCCGCCGGCATGGCTGGCGGCCAGGCACGCATGCATGTGATCGGCTACGGCTGCCTGGCCCTGGTCGCGGTGCTGACGGTCGTCACCCTGCTGCATGCCTACGATGGCCGGCGCAGCGTGGGCACGCCCCTGGTGGTGATTGCCAGCCTCGTTCACCTGGCCACGCACCTGGCCGGATTCGCCGCCGGGCTGGCAGGCAACGTGGCCTCAGGACCGTTCTATGCCAGCAGTGCCAACGGGATCTTGCTGGTGGCGCCGCTGGTGGGCACCTTGCTGGCCTTGTTCGGGTTTACGGTCATGGCGATGGAGCAGGTCATTGCCACCAATGAAAGCGGCGCCAGGCTCGATGCGCTGACGCGCCTGCTCAACCGGGGCGCGCTCGACAAGGCGGCCATCAGCCTGGTGGCTGCCTGGGAGCGTCACGGCCAGCCCTTGTCCTGCCTGGTGATCGATATCGACCATTTCAAGCAGGTCAACGACCGGCATGGCCACCATGCCGGTGACACCGTGCTCAAGCTGATCGCCGAGGCTATCGACAACTCGCGGCGTGCCTCCGATGTGGCCGGGCGCTACGGCGGCGAGGAATTCTGCATCCTCTGCCCGCATACCGACGAGGGCCAGGCCACCGCGCTGGCCAACCGGATCCTGAAAAAGGTGCGCGGCATTGCGCTGCCCGGCGACTCGGCGGCGTTTGCCAGCGTCAGCATCGGCGTGGCCGAGCTGCGGGGCGGGGCGGCGGGGGTGGAAGGGTTATGGCGCGCCTTGTTCGCGGCGGCCGACCGGGCGCTCTATGCGGCCAAGGAGTTTGGCCGGGACCGCTATACGCTGGCGTCCTGGATGGCGCCGTCCACGCGCCCGGTGCCCGGCGACGTGGGCGACTCCGCCCACGTGCCTGGCCGCTAGGACCGCTAGGGCCGGTAGCGTTGCCTCTGAGCCTGGATCAGTCCTGCGCCGTCGGCACGTCCCGGGGCGGGTGGCCGTCGTAAGTCCAGATGTACTGGCGCGGGATCGGGCCCTTGTTGCGGCCGCCTTGCTGCGTTTGCTCCCAGGCATGCGCCAGGATCCCGACCGAGCGCGACAGGCAGAACAGCCCGCGCGCCAGCGGCGCCGGGAAGCCCAGCTCCGCATAGATCACGGCCGTGGCCCCGTCGATATTCATGGGAATCGGCTTGCTGCGGCCCGCGCCCAGTTCGGCCTCCACCGCGCGTGCAATGGTGGCGAAGCGGCCCGAGACGACGCCATCGGCCGCGGCCTGGTCCACCAGCGCCAGCAGGCGCGGGGCGCGCGGGTCCAGCGGATGGAAGCGGTGGCCGAATCCGGACACGAACTTGCCGTGGTTGTCGCGGTAATCCGCCAGGGCGGCCTTGACCGCGGCTTCCTGGGTTTCGCCGCCGTCGATACGGCGTGCCACATCCTGGTACAGCTCCACCGCCTGCTCGCCGGCGCCGCCGTGCACATCGCCCAGCACGTTGACGGCGGACGCCATCGCATTGTTCAGGCCCACGCCACAGGTGGCGGCCATGCGGGCGATGGCGATGCTCGGCGCTTGCGGGCCGTGGTCCACCGCCGACATCAGCGCGGCGTCCAGCAACTCGCCTTGCCCGCGCGCCGGCAGCTCGCCGCGCAGCATCAGCCAGATCATCTGCGCGAACGACACCTGGCCGATCAGTTGCTCGATGGGATAGCCGCGGTAGCGGATCTCGCCGGGCTGCATGTCGATGATCTCGGTGCGCCACCAGTCCTGGGAGAGGCGCTGGCCTTCGTTGATGTCATTGGTGCCGGTGTTTGCCTTGGTAGGTTCACTCATACCGCGCGCTCCTTTTGCAGGGTTTCGATATCCGCCTCGCCGTAGCCAAGCTGGGCGAGGATCTCACGGGTGTGCTGGCCGAGCTCCGGCGGCGGGGTGTCGACCGACGGGGCCTCGCCATTGAGCTTGAAGCCCGTGCGCACCAGCCGGATGTCGCGGCCCACGCCGGGCACGTCGGCAAACTCACCGATCATGCCGCGCCCGCTCACCTGCGGGTGATCCAGCGTTTGCGGCACGCTGTAGACCGGGCCGGCCGGCACGCCCGCCTCGTTGAACAGTTTCCACCACGCATCGGCGGATTTCTTCGCCAGCTCCGCCTCCAGCTCGCGCGTGAGTTCGGCGCGGTTGGCCAGCCGCGCCTGGCGCTGCGCGAAGCGCGCGTCGGTGGCAAGTTCCGGGCGGCCCACCACGCGGCAGACCGCTTCGAACTGCTCCTGCTTGTTGGCAGCGATATTGATCAGGCCCTCGCCGGTATGGAACGCGCCCGACGGGCTGGCCGTCATGTTCTCATTGCCCATCGGCGCCGGGGTCTTGCCTGCGATCAGGTAGTTGGACACCACCCAGCCCATGGTGGCCAGGGTGGCTTCCAGCATCGACACGTCGATGAAGTAACCCTCGGTGCGCTGGTGATCCGCCAGCGCGGCGGCCACGGCAAAGGCCGCGGTGATGCCGCCGATGGTGTCGGAGACCGGGTAGCCCACGCGGTATGGCGCGGTCTGCGGGTCGCCGGTGATGCTCATCACCCCGGACATCCCCTGGATGATCTGGTCGTACGCCGGCAGGTCCGACAGCGGGCCGTCCTGCCCGAAGCCGGAAATGGCGCAATAGATCAGCTTGGGATGGATCTGCTTGAGCGCCTCGAAGCCCAGCCCCAGGCGGTCCATCACGCCGGGGCGGAAGTTCTCCACCAGGACGTCGGCGCTCTGCACCAGCTTGCGGAAGACTTCCTTGCCGCTCGCGTGCTTGAGGTTGATGGTGATGGAGCGCTTCCCGGGGTTCTGCGCCAGGAAGGACACGCCCATGAGCCGGCTGTTGAGCTCGGCGTCGGCGCCCAGCTGGCGGGCCAGGTCGCCGGTGCCGGGGGTTTCCACCTTGATGACCTCGGCGCCCATATGGGCGAGCTGGTGGCAGCAGAAGGGCCCGGCCAGCACGTTGGTGAGGTCGAGGACGCGGATATGGCGTAGCGGTTTTTGCATGGCGAGGCTTTGAGGTGTCGGTGCCGCGGCGCTTCGCAGTGGCGAAGCCGGCCGCGGCGAGCGGCGAAGGCGTTACTCTACCTTGGCGCCGGACTGGTGCACGAGGGTGCCCCAGCGGGTGTTTTCAGCCTTGATGAACGCGGCCAGGTCTTGCGGGGAGCCGCCGCGCGGCTCGCTGCCTTCCTCACGCATCTTGGCGATGGTATCGGGCTGGACGATGGCCTTGTTGATCTCCTCGTTGACGCGCTTGACGATCTCCGCCGGCGTGCCGGCCGGCGCCACCAGCGCCTTCCAGTCCTCCGCCTGGAAGCCGGCATAGCCGCCTTCGATCACGGTCGGCACGTCGGCCAGCAGCGGCAGGCGCTTGGCCGAGGTCACGCCGAGTGCGCGCAGCTTGCCGGCCTTGATCATCGGCAGCGCGATCGGCGGCGTGGCGAAGTAAAAGTCGGTCTGGCCGCCCAGCAGGTCGGTCAGCGCCGGCGAGGCGCCCTTGTAGGGCACGTGCAGCATCTTGATGCCCGTGCGGCGCGCGAACATCTCGCCCGTCAGGTGGCCCACAGTGCCCGTGCCGGCCGACGCCATCGAGAGCTGCCTGGCCTTGCCGGCGGTGACCAGGTCGGCCAGGTTCTTGTACGGCGCGTCCTTGCGCACGATCAGCACCAGCGGTTGCGCGGAAACCAGTGCCACCGGGGTGAAGTCCTTGACCGCGTCGTAGGGCATCCTGGGGTACAGCGTGGGATTGATCGCCAGGTTGGCAGTCTGGCCCATGCCGAGCGTGTAGCCATCGGGGCGGGCCTTGGCCACCGCGTCCATGCCGATATTGCCGCCCGCGCCAGCGCGGTTTTCCACCACCACGTTCCAGTGGGTGGTCATGCCCACCTTGTTGAACACCAGGCGCGCCATGACGTCGGTCCCGCCGGCCGGCGGGAAAGGGACCACCAGGCGTACCGGCTGGCTCGGATAGGTGTCCGCGGCAGCGGGGATGGCGCCTGCGGCGAGCAGGGCGGGGACTGCGAGTAGCAGCAGGGCGCGGATGGGGAAGCGTTTCATTGTGTTGTGTCTCCGGATTGGGGTGGTGCACGGCACCGGCGGATGGTTTTTGTGTTCTGTAGAATAGAACGTTAGTCTTACTTAGGGAATTTAGGTGGGAGGATAGGAGGGGGGAGGGGGGATGTCAAGGGGTGGGGTTTGGGAGGGATTTGTTGCGGCGTTGGTTTTTGTAGCCAAGGGCCGTACGACATCTGCCTGCGGGGTTGGTCTGCTGTTTCTTTGTACGGCGATGGTTTTTGCACCCAAGGGCCATACGACATCCCCCTGCGGGGGCTGCCGGTCACTCTTCTTTGCGTCGGCAAAGAAG
>NZ_JBXANI010000053.1:0-23092 GCF_058801495.1 Cupriavidus sp. GW822-FHT03E04 | reverse complement strand
GCGCTTGCCGTTGCCCTGCCGATGCCGCGGGGGGAGGCGGCGCCGGTTACGATCACAACCTTGTTCTCGAGCATCATCTTTGTCTCCTGGCTGTTGAAATGATGATTCGAGTGTCGTGCCTCGGGCAGCGCCGATCAATGCAGTCCGTCTCAGCTATTGCTGAGAAATTTTCAGTTGAGGGTTTGGATTCCGGGAGATGAGGATATTGTGCGTTGCACAATAAAAAAGACTGCCGACTACCTATGACGCGGCTGGGCTACTTCATTTCCCGGTCGATCCAGTCGAGAAAGCGCTGTACTCGGGGCAGATCCGCGTTCTGCGATGGGCAGACGATGTGATGGCCCCCCACCTCAACGGCATACGTCTGGTCAAAGACCGGCACCAGCGTTCCCTTGCCGATCTGGACCGACGCGAGCAGCATGCTTTCCAGCGCCACGCCAATGCCCAGTGCCGCGGTCTCCAGCGACATGTAAGAGCGGTCAAAGGAAAAGTCGAACGCCTGGTGCTCGCCGCCGGACACACCAAACCTGGCAAACCATTGCTGCCATTGGACAAGTGGCGTCTCTGAGAAGACCAGGCGCTGGCCCAGCAGGTCAGCCGGCGTGCGTATGGGGTGTTTGGCAAGATACTCGGGGGAGGCCAGGGGCGCGATGAATTCGTTGCGCAATGTCTTGACCTGCAAGTCCCGCCAGTGCGCATAGCCATAGCGGATATCGACGTCGTAGTAGCCGCTTGTGAATGAGACATCCTCGTAGGAGCAGGCGATATTCAGCTGGATGTCGCCGTTGTCGGCCTGGAACGACTTCAGTCGCGGCAGCAACCACATCAGGCCGAAGCTCGGGCTCGAATGCACCCTGAGTATGTCGACTTCCGCCTGGCTCGACGCGCGCTCGGTGGCGCGGTTCAGTTCCGCAAGCGAACCTGTGACGTCGCGCAGGTATTGCTCTCCGACTGGCGTCAGCGTCAGTCCTCGCCCCTGCCGGAAGAATAGCGGCTGGCCGATGATGGTTTCGAGGTTGGCAATCTGATGGCTCACCGCTGACGCGGTCAGGCCCAGTTCCTCGGATGCGCGGCTCACGCTCTTCGTTCTCGCGACGCTCTCGAACGCGATGATCGACTTCAGCGGCGGAATGCGCATGTTCGGCTCTCGGGCAACGGCAGCAGTACGAATGGGCCGGGGTGGCAGGCGGTGAAGTACCGAAGCTGGTGTGGTGTCATCTGCGCTGTCCCGACCGGCAAGCGGGTGCCGATGCTGGTATCGATGACGTAGTGTAAGCGGGGCCCAATTCCAGCGTCAATTTGGCAGCCGGCACCGGGGGGACGGTTCAGAGCCGGTGTTACGGGCGGTGCGTGATGCGCCAGGCAAAACGCAAAAACGGCTTAGAGATCAAAGTTCTCTAAGCCGTTGGTTTGCTACTCGTGTCAGGTGGTGCGGCTGGCAGGATTCGAACCCACGACCCCTTGGTTCGTAGCCAAGTACTCTATCCAACTGAGCTACAGCCGCACGCGAGGGCAGGACTATATCGCACCTGGCGGAAAATACAAGGGGGTACGCCGATAAAAGTTGGGGGCGGTCCCTGACTGGCGGGCTAAGTCACCAGGTCAACCAGCCCCGGCAGCATCAAATACCCCCCGATCACCACCAGCACCCCAAATGCAATCCGCCGCGTTGCCACCGCCGAAAGCGGTGGCGGAAAGCGCCGGGCTGCCATCGTGGTCAATGCCACAACCGGCACGGCAAGTGCTGCCTGTATCCAGATGTCGGCACTGAGCTGCCCTTGCCACGCACTGAACAAGGTGCGTGTCACGGAGGTCGCGGTGAACACAAGAATCAACGCGCAGCGGATCTCCACCAGCGACAGCGGCTGGCGATAGAACTGGAAGATCAGCGGTGGCCCGGATACGCCAAACATGCCGCTGAGCAAGCCGCCAAGGATGCCGCTGACAAAGAAGCTGCGGTTGCCGGAGCGCCGCAGCAGCGGCGCAGGGCGCAGCGCGGCGCTAACGCCGCCGTACAGCACCACCGCGCCCAGCAGCCATTGCAGGATGCCGGCGGCGGCGCTGCTCAGGTAGTCAAGAATCAGCACGCCGGCCACCACGGAGGGCAGAATGCCGAGCGTGGCGGCGCCCACCGCGTGCCAGTCGATGTGATGCAGCTTGCCGGGCAGCGCCACGGCGCTGTTGGCCAGCGTCACCAGGCTCACCAGCGTGGCAACGGTCGCGACCGGCGCGAGGTCCATCCCGCTGGTCGCGCCCATCACGATCATGCCCAGGCCAAAGCCGGTCACCGTCTGGAAGTAGCTTGCCGCGCCCATCAGCGCGAGCAGCGGCAGCAGGTGGTCCGTGCTCATGGCTGGCATGCGGCCATCGGGGCTTCCGGCTGGGCTTGCGCGGCGGCTTGCGCCTGCACGGCGGTGACGGCGATCACGTAAAACACGTCGTCGGCGCTGCAGCCGCGCGACAGATCGTTGGCTGGTTTTTGCAGCCCCTGCAGCAAGGGCCCGATTGCCTTGGCGCCGCCCACGCGCTCGGCCAGCTTGTAGCCGATATTGCCGGCCTCCAGGCTGGGAAAGACCAGCACATTGGCGCGGCCTTCCACCTTGGAGTGCTCGATCTTCTTCCTGGCGATCTCGGCAACGATGGCGGCATCGAGCTGCACGTCGCCATCGATGGCCAGCGCCGGGCGCTGCGCCTGCACCAGGCGCGTGGCTTGCACCACTTTATCGACCGCGGCATGCCGGGCGCTGCCGCTGGTGGAGAACGACAGCATGGCGACGCGCGGGGCATCCATCAGCAGGTTTTGCGCGCTGTCGGCCGCGGCCATGGCGATCTCGGCCAGCTCAAAGGCGTCGGGATCCACCACCAGCCCGCAATCGGAGAAAATCAGCCCGCCCTTCAATGCATGGAACGGCTCGCACAACATCATCAGGAAGAAGCTCGATACCAGCTTGAACGCCGGGTGAATGCCGATGACCTGGATGGCGGTGCGCACCACGTCGGCGGTGGTGTGCACCGCGCCGGCCACCGAGCCGTCCGCATGGCCCAGGCGCACCATCAGGTTGGCGAAGCACAGGGGCTTGAGCACTTCGCGCCTGGCGTCTTCCAGCGTCATGCCTTTTTTCGCGCGCAGGGCGAACAGCTTCTGCGCGAGGGACGGCGTGAGCGCGGAGGTGGCGGGGTCGATCACGTCCATGCCAGCCAGGTCGATGTCCTCGCTGGCGGCCGCCTGGCGGATGCGCGCCGCGTCGCCCACTAGCACGATGCGCGCGATGCCCTCATGGGCCGCGCGTTGCGCGGCGTGCAGGATGCGCGGGTCTTCGGCCTCGCACAGCACGATGCGCCTGGGTTCGGCGCGGGCGCGCTCGATGATGCGGTTGATCGCTTTCATGATGGGGTCGCTCAGAATGGAAAATGGCCGGAAGCAGCGGGCGCTGCCTCCGGCCACCGGCCAAGCGCCCGCTAACTCACTGGCTCAAACGTAGTCCTTGTACTTGTCGAGCATGCGCACGGGCTTGGCCAGCGCGTCGCGGCGGAACGGGTCGCCGAGCTCACGGGTGCACATGATCTCGATGATGGTGGTCTTGCCGTGGTGCATCTGCAGGTCGATGGCGCGTTTGAGCGCCGGGCCGACGTCTTCCAGCTTGTCCACCACGATGCCCTCGGCGCCCATGGCGCGGGCGATCTCGGCGAAGCTCTGGTTGTCCAGCTCGCCGGCGACGAAGCGGCGGTTGTAGAAGTCCACCTGGTTCTTCTTCTCCGCGCCCCACTGGCGGTTGTGGAACACCACGGCCGTCACCGGGATGTTGTGGCGCACGGCGGTCATGGTCTCCATCAGGCTCATGCCCCAGGCGCCGTCGCCGGCGTAGGACACGGCCGGGCGGTGGGGTGCGGCCACCTTGGCGCCCATGATGGTGGGGAAGGCATAGCCGCAGTTGCCCCAGCTCATGGCGGCGAAGAAGCTGCGCGGCTTGTTGAAGCGCAGGTAGCTGTTGGCCACCGAGTTGATGTTGCCGATGTCGGTGGAGACCATCACGTCTTCGGGCATGGCCTTCTCCAGCTCACGCAGGACCTGGCGCGGATGCAGGTAGTGTCCGCCGGTGGGCGTGCGCTCGTGCTTCTGCTCCTCGATCATGTCCAGGCTGTAGGGGTCGCGCTCGTGGGTCCACTCGTCGAGTTCTTTCTCCCAGGCGGCCTTCTCGGCGGCGATCTGTCCGGCGCGGTCTTCGCGGGAGGCGTCGCAGGCTAGCGTGCGGCCGGCCAGGCGCTCGGTCAGTGCCACGGCTGCGGCCTTGGCATCGCCGCAGATGCCCACCGAGATCTTCTTGACCAGGCCGAGCATCTTGTGGTCGGCATCGATCTGGATGATCTTGGCGTGCTTGGGCCAGTAGTCCATGCCGTGCTGGGGCAGGGTGCCGAAGGGTCCGAGGCGCGAGCCGAGGGCGATGACGACATCGGCGCGGGCGAGCAGCTTCATGGCCGCCTTGGAGCCCTGGTAGCCGAGAGGGCCACACCACAGCGGGTGGCTGGCGGGGAAGGAGTCGTTGTGCAGGTAGCTGTTGACCACCGGGGCGCCCAGCCGCTCGGCCAGCGCCTGGCATTCGTCGATGGCATCGGCCATGACCACGCCGCCGCCGGAGATGATGACGGGGAACTTGGCCTTGGCGATCAGCTCGGCGGCTTCATTCAGGCGCTGGTCGCCGCCGGGGCCGCGGTCCAGGCGCTGGGGCTGGGGGATCTCGGCCTTGATCTGGCCGTAGAAGTAGTCGCGGGGGATATTGAGCTGGGTCGGTCCCATCTCGGCCATGGCGCGGTCGAAGCAGCGGCCGGTGTACTCGGCCATGCGCGCGGGGTGGGTGACGTGGCCCTGGTACTTGGTGAACTCCTGGAACATGGGCAGTTGCTTGGCTTCCTGGAAGCCGCCCAGGCCAATGCCCATGGTGCCGGCCTCCGGGGTGACGATGACCACCGGGCTATGTGCCCAGTAAGCGGCGGCGATGGCGGTCACGCAGTTGCTGATGCCGGGGCCGTTCTGTCCGATGACGACGCCGTGGCGGCCCGAGACGCGGGCATAGCCGTCGGCCATGTGGCCAGCGCCTTGCTCGTGCACGACGGGGATCAGGCGGATGCCGGCGGGGGCGAAGATGTCCATGGAGTCCATGAAGGCCGAGCCCATGATGCCGAACATGTCGGTGACGCCATTGGCGGCCAGGGTCTCGACAAAGGCTTCCGACGGGGTCATCTCCTGCGGGCCGGTAGTGGTGGCGCCTGCTTGGGTGCCTGCGGCGAGGGTTTCGGGAAGATGTTCGCTCATGGTGTGGTGTCTCCGGTCTTCGATCAAAACGGAACCAAATGTTCCGAAAAGTGTTCGTGGATCGAAATGTAGGATGAGACTAAGCGATGGTCAATAAGAAAATCCGATAAACGGAATGCCGTGTACCTAAAAACGGTAGTAAATACCCTTTAAAGTGACGTAAATTCAACCTGCGCGCCCATGTGGACCCACAGTTGGTCCCCGCTGGCTCTAACCCGGCGGCGGGCCGCTTTCTACCATACGGTTACACCTTGCCCAGCGCTGCTTGCCAAAGCGCCTGGTGCACGCCGCGACGACTCGCCAAAGCGCAGAGCGCCGCTAAGAAAGGAGAGGACGCAAAGACGTCCCAACCAGACGGAGACACTGGCATGCCTCATGCTTATCACCTCTTCCTCCTCGAGCAGGCACCGTCCTGGTGCCGGGCTTTCCCTGCCGGCGGTCTCCGCCACAGCACACCACACCGTTCATCTTGAGGAGGTTCATCATGCGTTGGTTCAAGCAGCTTGCAGCAAGCGTGGTACTGGCGGCCGTCGTCGCCCCGGGCGCCTACGCGCAGACCAAGGAAGTTGTCATCGCCTACCAGGATATGGTGGTGCCGTGGCGCTATGCGCAGGACATGAAGGAAGTCGAGAAGCAGACCGGCTACAAGGTCTCGTTCCGCCAGTTCGGCGGCGGTGGCGACGTGATCCGCGCCATGGCGTCAGGCCAGATCGCCATCGGCGAAGCCGGTACCTCGCCGATTGCCTCGGCGTTGTCGCAGGGGCTGGACGTGGAGCTGTTCTGGATCCTTGACGACATCAACGCGGCCGAGGCCATGGTGGCGCGCAACGGCAGCAATATCAACAGCGTGGCAGACCTCAAAGGCAAGCGGGTGGGCGTGCCTTTTGTCTCCACCACGCACTACCACACGCTGGTGGCGCTGGAGCAGGCCAAGATCAATCCCAAGGACGTCAAGATCATGAACATGCGGCCGCCCGAAGTGGCCGCGGCCTGGGAGCGCGGCGACATCGACGCCACCTTTATCTGGGACCCGGTGCTGGCCAAGCTCAAGCAAACGGGCAAGGTCCTGGTGACCTCCGGCAAGATCGCCGCCGAGACCGGCAAGGCCACCTTCGACGGCATGATCGCCAACAAGAAGTTCGCGCGGGAGAACCCCGAGTTCATGGTCAAGTTCGTCAAGATCCTGGCCGCGGCGGATGACAAGTATCGCCAGGACAAGGCGGCGTGGACCCCGGAGTCGCCGATGGTGAAGGCGGTGGCCAAGGTCTCGGGCGCCAAGCCCGAGGCGGTGCCGGCCAGCATGGCGCTGTACGGTTTCCCCACGCTGGAGGAGCAAGCCTCGTCCCGCTGGCTGGGCGGCGGCGCGGCCAAGGCGCTGCAATCGGCGGCGCAATTCCTGAAGGAGCAGGGCACGATCCAGACCGTGTTGCCGGACTACGGCTCGGGTGTGAATGCGGAGTGGGTGAAGCGCGCCCTCGCCACCAGGACGCCGGCCTGATTTGCCAGTGCCGCGCGGCGGGCGACGCTGGCCGCGCGGCCTTGAATCCTCTTTTCAGGAAGTTTGCAGCTATGGCCAAACTCGAAATCGACAACCTGAGCGTTAACTACGGCGGCCGCGGTGGCGCCGATACGCTGGCCCTGTCGCAAGTCAATCTCACCATGGAGCGCGGCGATTTCGTGGTCGCGCTCGGTGCTTCCGGGTGCGGCAAGACGACCTTGCTCTCGTGCATCGCCGGTTTCATGCAACCCTCGGAAGGCGAGATCCGCCTCGATGGCAAATCCGTGCACGGCCCGGGTGCCGAGCGCGGTGTCGTGTTCCAAAAGCATGCATTGATGCCCTGGCTCAATGTGCTGGACAACGTGGCGCTGGGCCTGAGGCTGCGCGGCGTGCCGCGCGCCGAGCGCCTGCGCATCGCCCAGGAAAAGCTGGCGCTGGTCGGCCTGGAGAAAGTGGCGGCCAAGCCGGTCTACCAGCTCTCTGGCGGCATGCAGCAGCGCGTTGGCATTGCCCGCACGCTTGCCAACGATCCGGCGGTGATGCTGATGGATGAGCCGCTCGGCGCGCTCGACGCGCTCACGCGCGAGACGATCCAGGCGCTGATCCTCAAGCTGTGGGCGGCGGAGCAGAAGATCGTGTTCTTCATCACCCACAGCGTGGAGGAAGCGCTGTTCCTGGCAACGCGGCTGATCGTGATGACGCCCTCGCCGGGCCGCATCGCGCATACCTATGAGCTCCCCTTCGCCCGACGCTTCATTGCCTGCGGCAACGCCCGCGAGGTCAAGGCCGATCCGGAGTTCATCCGGTACCGCGAAGAAATCGTCAACCTGATCCATGCCACGCCCTGAGGAGTCCGACATGTCTGCTTCTGCTCAAAGACTCGAGCCCGCGCCGGGCACCGCCGCCGTGGCCGCCAAGCCGCCCGCGCGCCGCATGAAGGCCGTCTCCGGCTACCGCTTGCCGGGCGAAGGTTCCAGTTCACGCATCTCCACCATCACCGTGGTGTCGCTGCTGGCGCTATGGTGGACCGCCAGCCACCTGCGTTGGCTGCCGCCGCTGTTCCTGCCCACGCCGGAAGCCATCATCAACGCGTTTATCGATGCCTGGAACGGCAATGTGCAAGGCGGCCTGCCGCTGACCGAGCACTTTCGCGCCAGCATGGTGCGCGTGTTCGGCGCCTTTGCGCTGGCCACCGTCACGGCGGTGCCGATCGGCGTGATGATGGGTGTGTCGCGCATTGCGCGCGGCGTCTTTGATCCGCCGATCGAGTTCTATCGCCCACTGCCGCCGCTGGCCTACCTGCCGCTGATCGTGATCTGGTTCGGCATCGATGAAACGTCCAAGATCCTGCTGATCTTCCTGGCTTGCTTCGCGCCGCTGGCGATGTCCGCGCAGGCCGGCGTGCGCTCGGTCACCATCGAGCAGATCAACGCGGCGTATTCGATGGGCGCCAACCGCTGGCAGGTGATCCGCCATGTCGTGATCCCCGCCGCGCTGCCGGACATCCTGACCGGCATGCGGATTGCCATCGGCTTTGGCTGGACCACGCTGGTTGCGGCGGAGATGGTGGCTGCCACCTCGGGCCTGGGGCAGATGGTGCTCAACGCGTCGAACTTCCTGCGCACGGATGTGGTGATCATGGGCATCGGGCTGATTGGCCTGATTGCCTATACCTTTGACCTGCTGATGCGCAAGACGGAGAAGTGGCTGGTGCCCTGGAAGGGGAGGATGTAAAGCCTGTGGCCGGCCGGGCGGCGGCACGCGCCGCCCGGCTCCTGCCGCTTTAGCCGTGCCCGCAGCCAGATCGGCCCGTCACGCGGCCAGCTGGAACGCGCGCTCTGCGATACCAGCGACACCGGGGCGAATAGCGAATACCCCGCCGGCCAGTGGCTGCTCGGCTTGCACCGACGCATCAGCCGGGCGAATCGACGTGACGAACAAGGTCTTCATGTCGGCGCCGCCAAAGGCGCACATCGCCGGCTTTTTCACGGGAAGCGCGATGCTGCGGTCCAGGCGCCCCTCTGGCGTAAAGCGGTGCACGACCCCTGCGTCATTCCCGCAGATCCAGTAGCAGCCATCGACGTCTACCGCAGCGCCGTCCGGGCGCCCCGGATATTGCCGCATGTCGATCCACAGGCGCCGCCGGTTGGCCACGCCGTGCGCGACATCGTAGTCGAACGCCCAGATCGCCTGCGCATCAGGATGCGAGTCCGACAGGTACATCGTCCGTCCGTCGGGCGACCATGCCATCCCGTTGGGAACGATCAGTCCCTCGATCTGCTGCTGCAGGCCACGCGCGTCGAAGCGATACACCGAGCCAATCGATTGCGCCGGATGCATGTCGAGGTGCATGGTGCCCGCCCAGAACCGGCCTTGCCGATCACACCGGCCGTCGTTGAATCGCATGGATGGGGCAGGGTGAGCGACGCTGGCGAGCCTGCGGCTGGCCATGCTGCCATCGGGCTGTGGCTGCAGGTGGAACAGGCCGCTCTGCATGCCGGCGACAAAGCCACCGGCGCTTGCGGGGGCGATGCACCCCGCCATTTCGGGCAACTGCCAGGTACGGATTGCCGCGTTAGCGGCGCGCCATTCGAACAGCGTCCGGGCGGGGATGTCCGACCAGTACAGGCATTGCGTCTGCGTATCCCAGAGCGGGCTTTCGCCGACCGCATTGCGGACGTCGGCAATCAGGTCGATGGGTGAGTCAGTGATCATGATCTATCGGCTTGAACATCATGGCCGGAGCGGCTTCTTGATTTTAGTATGCGCCTCAGGCTGCTCTTTGTGTTACGTTGTCATACAACATATTATAAGGAGATCCGAGAGTCAGTGCGAGAGATTTTCGTATTTATTCCATTTTAAAGCACGATAACTCTGTATTCCTGATTTCCTGCTTGTTTCGATGGCGACGAAATCATAGGATGACATATGACGTGAGAGCCGATCGGGGCGCTCACGCGCGAGACGATTCAGGTGCTGATCCGGATCGCCAGCCACCTGCGCTGGCTGCCGCCGCTGGCCTACCTGCCGCTGATCGTAATCTGGTTCGGCATCGATGAAACGTCCAAGATCCTGCTGAGCTTCCTGGCTTGCTTCGCGCCGCTGGCGATGTCCGCGCAGGCCGGCGTGCGCCCGGTCACCATCGAGCAGACCACTATGCCGCGTGAGTTAATTAGCCAATTCCAAGACAGCCCGCTTGCGTACTGCCGCCACTACCCCACGCAGACGCTTATGCGGGGGATTCCATTGAACGTGCAGTTCCAACCGACTGAGTAGCTGACCAAGCCGGAGAGGACAAGGAAATCGCCGCACTTGATTGCACCGAAGTTTCCGCGAATCGGCACCGTGTCCCCCTCGAAGACAGTCGGACCGCAGAGTTGAATCTCATCGTCTCCTCCGTATCGCTCCTGATCGAGAAATGCAGGCAAGCTCCACCTAAGATGGAGCTCCGGTGATGCATCGATTGTTACAAATTTTTGAGTGCCGACCGTATGTTTTCTTAGTGCCTTGCAAATGACAACTCCCGCGTCATGAATCAATCCCGCTCCAGGCTCAATGTGAATTTCCGCCGCCACATAGCGCTCAATATAGTTGCAGACACTTCGCAGTCGATCTGTATTTGAGGTGTTCCAGCCACCTCCTATGTTCATGACCCGTACGCGATTCAGCGGGAAATCCGCCTGTTGGAGACTCTCGAAGAATCTGAAAAAAAGTGAGACACACATAAGCCGATGATCCGGCGCGTGAAAATGAAAGGCAATGTCATCAGCCGAACTTCGTAGCCTCTCAAGCAGTTCGTTACGGCCAAAACCAAAGCGAGTGCAAATCTGCGTATTTTCTGATGTTTGAGAGTAGTCCGTCACGCGAACTCGCAATCCAAGTAGGCCATGTGATCCGTTGGATATCGCGTCGTCATCTTGATCCTGATAAAGTATTACAGATTTTCCTGGGATTGAATCCACTGCAACAGTGGATGCCAATGGTCCGACTATGCTTAAGAGCGATGGATTAATTTGTGTCAATAATTCTTCTTCATAATTATTAGATATATCAAATCCATCGACATGAGATTTCAATAATTCAAGTAATGATTTTTCTGGAAATGATTTTACCGAAAAAATCAATCTTCCGTTATCTGGCAATGCTGCGCGAAGTGCGGCTGCATTCTCTGCGATGATGTCGCTCTGGAAGTACAAGAGAGGAGTTTGAAATAAATCGGTTTCAAGTGGCATTGTTTACCCCTGTAACACATATTTATAGCCTGGCGTTTGTGCCGAGGTCCGATGGTCGGTGTTCAGGATCACGACCCGACGATCTCGTCCCCACACGTCAAGATATTGGTAGATGCTTTCCAACTCATCCTCCCTGATTTCCTCCAGAGCTTCGTCCAGGATCAACGTGCCACCGGATCGCCACTGGTGATTCTCGAGGATCTCACGAAGCACTGCGTCCGCCCGTCGCCCCTGACAAATTTCCTTCATCTCGCGTCTGCCAAAAAACGCGACGGTATGCCCCCAATGATGTAACGCCCAAAACAATTCGGTCAGCAGGGTCGTCTTGCCGCATCCAGAACGTCCCAGCACCCAGTTGACTCCGAAGTTGAAACTTACCTCTGGATAACGAATTCCAGTAAGAACGGAGTGCGCTTCTGCAAGTCGAATGCCTTCCTCATCTTTTTCAAAGCGCACCCAAGGAATACGGTTTCCCTGCGGTAATTTAGAAATTGCCTGAAAAGATGATGCCGTGGTCAGCAGGCCAGAGCCCGCCACGAAGAGACGGAGAGATTCCCTGTCCACCGCTAGGAGTGCGGACAGAAGGAATGCAGCGAGCGAAGCATCGCCCTTCGCGAGTAGCATAAAGCTGAGGCACAGCACTAGAAGGACATGGAAGGTTGCCTCCAGCAGGAGCGCCAGTTCCACTTTTTTTAGATAGAGTCGTATCTTGGCGTCGGTCCAGCGCTGAAGCGATGGCAACGCCAGAGCGGCCCTCATTCGCCTCATTCGCGTAGTTTGACCTAGACTAGCTGTAGCCAGGTCGAACGATGCCCAGTCACGAATAGTGATCACAAATGTCCGGCTTGCTTCCAGCATTTTCTCTCTTGCCAATACAATTCCTCGGTAGTTATTCGTGTAAAAGAACCAAACGAGGGCGCCGAAACCTGCTATGCAGCCAATCCCCAACATGCCTGCCGAAAAAACCAGTGAAACCGAGAAAAGCGTAAATACAGAAAGAGCCCACGTAAAATCGTGAAGATAGTACGAGAAGCCTTCTTGCGCAATGTCCAGATCAACGGGCACGCTCCGCTCGATCTCCGTGTTTGGTGAAGACGATCGAAAAATCGCGAGTGAAAGACTCCTGAATGTTCTACGCCTGACATGGTCCTCAAGCGCCATTCCCCCAACTATCGCTAGCACGAAGGCACCTATGGCCGACCAGATGGCTTCGCGGGTCAATGAGCCATGGCTATCAATAAGGCGTGCCACATTCGCATCGAGATAGGCCGCGACGATGAAGACTGGAAAGTACCAGCGCACGAAACTTGGAATAGCAGGGGTATTGTCGGTCCTACCTGGGGACGGTGCTTCCCTTCGGGTTGGGGCAACATAGCTCTCACGCTCTGAAGGTTCCAAGTACCCCTCGTGCGAGATTCCATCCGCACCGTACACCTTGAGCACGCCTTCGGTTGAAAGCTGCTCCAAAATCGCTTTGACCTTCGTTCTATTTGGGAGGTCGAGTGAAGTTAGTTCAGTCGATAAACTCAGCGGCACATTTCGATCTACGGCGCAGCAGACTGCGCGGATCAGGAGCAATCTTTGCTTCTGTCCCTCCGACAGCCTGTCGGGCGCCAGCAACTTCTCAAAGGGCTTTGGCAGCACTTCCAGGCCAAGTTCCTCCCACATCCCGAGCTTGTGAAGAAGCCGGCACCGCAGCGGACCGCGGCCCAACAGATTTACGCCCAGCGATGCAGACCAGATAGTGTCCTTGCCGTTGAAGGTAACGAACGATGAAGGTCCAAGCGGAAGCGGGCTACACGCCGCATCAATATGCGCCTGAGCGCTCTTGATCGCTTTCCATGCTTGCACCTCGCGTGGGATTGCAAGAAGTGCCGTGAACAGCGGCATCGAAACCCAAAATACGGCTATGTTTGCCTCACTGAGTGACATTCCGGGAATGATCCCAATCGCGCCTATCGCAGCTATGGGAAGAATTCTAAGAAGTATGCCCAAGTAGGTCTCTGAAATTTTCATGCCTGAGTCAAGTGCACGCCAAAGACGTTCCTGCCCACTCAAAGCATCGAGGCGTGCGGCGCTTGTCTGTTTCATATCCTCAAGCCCCAGCACTCCGAGTCTCTTGGCGAGAAGCTCGTTGAACTCAGTATTTCGGTTCTCGACAGTTTCATTGATGCGCGTCAGCGCGTATACGCTAAGCCATTGCAGTACGAAAACGAGCCCGCATATCAAAACGACACCAATCAAAACACCTAACGCTTGCAGGCTAATCCAAAATCCGATTGCCAACAACGCGACAGCTATCCCAAGCAAATTCCCGGCAAGATCCTCTCGTGCCAATGTAAAATCCAACCGCTGTTGCAAGAATCGATATAGGGACTTCGCGTAGTCCGCATCGCCAAGCTTGCGCAGTTTGGCGGAATGGTGCAGGCGCTCGCTAGCCATTGTGATCGATCTGGCGACCAAGCGAGCTAGGACCCAGCCAAGAACAATTCTCACCGAGCCCAGTGCGGCGATCAATGCCAACGCGCGTGCACTGGGATCTCGTAGCAGGAGGGCAATGACAAAAAAAATCGCGTACTGGGCTGCGAAGCTAGCGCACTTCAACGCGCAGTAGAGCAGCGAGAAGGGCTGTAGCGTGAATTGGGAAGAGCCACGCAGCGAGTTCACGATGATGCCTCTGGCAAGGTGTCGAAGGCGCGGTTTAACTTATACTCCCGCAGGTGAGCAATGTGCTCGGAGAAGGTAGTTGCACGCAGGTCGAAGAATCGAGTGACTATGTCCAACTCGGTCCTGATTCTCACAAGCTCAGTCTCGCTTTGATATTGATGCCGACGGTTGATATATCGCTGTAATAAAAATTCGACGCACGGATCAGAATAATCGTACACGTCAAATAAGTTCCAGAAACACATCAGCAAATCTAAGGAAAATGGCAGCCCAATAGAAAAGCTTGCCAGATCAATTCTGGAAACGAAACCGCTGGGAGACACGAGATAGTTGCTCGGATTGTGGTCGCCAATACAGAACGAAAAATCAGTGGCAATGCCATGTCTCCTGCAATAATGTTGGAACGGGCTATACCGATCTGTTGATCGCAGCGCCATTTCAATTAGGCTTTTCGAACCCGTGCTATGAGCCTCCGCAAGAAATTCAAAGATGGAACTAATGTCGGTTAGGTTGGAGATAGGTGTGCCATCCACTTGGGATATGCATATTGTAAGAGAATCCGGATGGGTGTCGACAATGGCCGGAATCCGAGCATCACGAAGATGAAATAGTGCTACGAGTTCCGCATCAAATATATCGATGGAATGGAAGCTTTTGACGAAATGTATTGTTTCTTTGCTACGAATTTTTGCCACAGACGATTCGAACGTCTCTGACATAATTTCCACCAACTCATATCCTTGTTTTTTCGCATATTCAGAGATATGATTCATCTTCTCCTTTCTCTGTGTTTCCGTACACGATCTGTTCCTGATCACCCGAAAATATGGATGAATTTCATCGTATTCTGTGTTGATTTTAGGTGATATATGCATTCTTTATCCAATTGGTTTGAAAGTTGGAGGGGAGAATGCATGATAAAGTAGACCAAGTGGAGAATGCGACAAGGGGCCAATGTGCCACTGCAGGGAATTATTGCTACAAGTCTCTGGCGCTGAGGCGACTCCCATGACAATATCGCGAAAAGCAGATGCTGCCAGAACAAGGCCAGCTGGTTTCTGGAGTAATTCGTCATCAGGCTTTTCGCTGATTACAAATGTACATTTTGAAAAGCAGAACTCGTATGTCGTCGTATTATATGTACTAACAATTTTTAAAACAAATCTCTTGGTGTCTAGCTTCACACCAAGGTATTCATCCGTAAATAGAAGGGTATGTCCGAGTTCGCTCAACAACAGTGCCTTGGCAAAGTGAGCCAAGCCTCGAGAAATGGCGGGATCGGATGCTGGGGGCGTATAATCGTCCAGTTCGCTGACGCTGAAAGGTGCCGGTGCGTTGTCCGCTCGGGCTATCGAGACTGGTTTTGACCGGCGGGCTTCCAAGGCATCGCCGACGAAATATGTCGCGCCTGCGGTAGCCGCGCTGATTGTGCAGTTGACCGCGAGGTCATTCATGAGTTGAGCCAGCCTCGCATTGTCGCGCTTCGCGGATGGCAGCGGCCTGTCCTGGCGCTCATAGTCGCCACCCGCAACAGCGTAAAGACTGGCAACGTTCAAGGGTGATATATCAAACGGTAGTACTGCACTGACCAAGTCAAATGCGGCGCGCGGATCGTCCAGCGATGGTGGGGGGCATATGAAGTTGTCCCAGGACGAATAGCCAGATTCGGTATACTCTCTGTAGTGACAAGTAACAACGACAAGATCCGGTTTTCTGAACCAAGACGGAGGAATCATCTTGCCAATTTTTCGGTTAATTCCAGTGTCAGATTGAATAAAAATCCATTTTGGCTCCGGGCAGTTGCAGTCTGCTACCATCAATGAACAGACTCTTGCATCCCATGGGGGCGTTTCGGATCCACTTGACACAAAGAGGAATTGCAGGTTGCCGATATCTACTGGTATTCCGATCGGAACCCGTTTCACCAATGCTCCACGATCGCGTAGCCATTGAGCTTCAGATTCCGAAAATGTCTGAGGAATAAATACTTCTACTTCTGAAGGAAGAAGCAAAAAACTCGATCTATCAAAATGCTGAAAATGGTCGCAAGTGAGTATCACCCCACTGACGACGCCCAAGGTGCCCGTCGGAATATTCGCATGACTAAGCTTTTGATAGCGATATTTCGATGATCTCCCGAACTCATGTCGTAGCAATGGGTCGATCAGAATGGATTCCTTGCGGGTACTGATGAGCCAGCTTTCGTGGCCAAGATTTTCAATTTGCATACTTTACCTTATTCAGCTTGGAATTTACGAATTTAATCGCTAAATCCTGACTGACTTGCTCGCCGAAATAATTATAAAGATACGTTATGGCATAGTTCGGCATATCGAGAGGATGGGAAATCAAAATGTGACTGCCAGACAATTCCCATATATCGAGCTCCCCCTGGAGGAGTGCGCAAAGATCGTCTAGATGGATACGTATTGCGATGGTGGCCGAATCGTCAGGGTCCCGATCGAGATGAAGCCGTCCAGTGAATAGATCCTTGGTCCATGTCGCAGCGATGGCCGGACTTTCTTGGTAGGCAGAGTCAACCGTGAGAGAGATTGTGCCCGGTAGACGGCTTTCGAGGCTATCCCTGTAGAAACTCTTTCCTTCATCGGAGAGAAAAAATGCATCCAGGAAATCTGAAACTGCCTCATTTATGAACTCTCGTTCACTGTCATATCTTCCTCGATTTACTAGCTGGTAGTATCCATTCTGGCCAATCCGATGTTTTGGGCGGAACGACTCAATGAACTCTCTGGACGTTAGCGGTTGGAACGCTTCGTCAACGTGCGTTTCGATTACAGCGTTGGAGGAGAGGGTGTATGTGGTTCCTGGGGTCGGTGCGCTGAACCGCGGTGAACTGTACGCCGATATATGCCGCGCGACCGCCCAATGCTCGGCTAGAGGATGGATCGCCAGATCTTCACCTCCCTTCAAGAATCCGCCACCGCAAACCGCGATGTGTACTTCATCCAAGGCCGATGAGCACTCGTTCATCAGTTGGGCATAGTTGGACAATGCAGCCAAGCCGTTTTTGGTCGGGTCCATATCCGTGTTGAGGCGATCATTTTGAAATGCGGAGCGGCGTTCAAGTGTGGTGATTTGAGCATTGTTCGACACTGCGAATATGCCCGGGGAGCTTAGCTGACCTTTTCGCAGCGATTTGGCTGTCTCTCGCGACACTCCACCATCTACTGCCAGGTAGAAGCAGTTCGAACCGAATTCGACCAAGAACTGATAGACGCGCCTCTCCCAGAAGGGGGTATCCATGGAGCAATGAAGAGGCGTGACACGAATGCCGCTCTTCAGTTGAATTTTCTCCTCTGTGTCAAATTTATGAATAATGAAGCCCAGCTTTTTCAAGCAATAGTCAACACTGGCCGGCATGAGCCGCCCTGTATAAATTGGTATGTCGCGCGGAAGCTCGCTAAGGGTCTCAACGCAGAAATGATCGCCGTGCTCGTGACTTAAGAAAATAGCCTCCACGCTGCTAGGGCGTGGAGCGATACGGTATGGATAGATTGCGCAAAAGGACTGTTCCGAAGCCCCAAAGTAAGGTTTTAGCAATGGGTCGAACAAAACTCTTGCACCCGGAACCGATGCCTCCCAACTCTGATGACCGTAGAATTTAATCTCCATGTGGATCTCCTAGTACGTCGGTTAAGTACTCCGTTGCACGAAAATCTCCCTTCAGCGCTTCATTGATGCGCACCCGCATTATCATCTGTTCGTCGGGGATAACAGATCGTCGGGCGAGAACATGCAAATGATTATTCGCCGCATCAAGTATGTCTCGAGATTCGTACAGATCAATAAGTTGTTCTCTCAGGAATACGCTCGCTGGATGCAACCGGACGGCCTGCTCCATATGATGAATGGCGGAGTCGGTATCACCAAGCCGAAAATAGAACGAAGCGAAGTCCTTGTGGTATTGGTGGTATTTTGGATAAATGTTGATGGCAGAGGAGAAGTGATCGTGACAAAGTTGGTCCCAGCCTCGACACTCCTGATGCAGCGCGACCACCCCGGCGCTGTCATGTACCAAGGCTAAGAACTGCCTGCGCGCTTCTATATCAGAGTCGGAAATTTTGGAAATGGCCGTTTTCAGAAGAATAATCGCATCATCAAATTCACGTAGTCTGAATAGCGCTAGTGCCTTCGCATTTGCGATTACGGCCCATTCATATGATTCGTCTTCAAGAGAGAGTGAGCATTCCTGGAGTTTCGAGAAGGCGTCGTCGAAGTAAACAAGTGCTGCGGAAAAATCCAGTTCTTGGTCATGGCGGGCCGCGATCAAGCCAAGCATGTTCAGGCATCTGTGAGGCCGAATAGTGCCCAGATGGAGTGACTTGACAATGCTACGAGCAGCCTGCTCTTGATCGTTCATGACATGCCAGTAGTGCGCTTCACACTCGGCCGCCTCCCATGAGGGGCGATGCTTGAGCACCGACAGAATCTCTCCGCAAGTCGTTAGATCGCTTCTGCGGAAATAGCGATCGAATAGACAAACAAGCTGCTCTGCTGGCGCACTGCTATCCTGTAATGCCAATGCAGTAGCATAATCTTCGGCAGCATCCGCAGCAGCCACTTCCGCGAGCTGCGGGGCTCGCAACGGAAGCATTTTCTTTTCGCTAGGGTTGTACTCTGCTTCCCATGGGATAAGTGCTGCCAAAAACCTATCCGCGGCTGCGGGGCTGCCTTTGCGATTTTCTATTTTGATAGTGCGATTCTCGCTTTGCGAAGCAATTTCGGCGATGTAGTGCTTCCATTCGTCGAGTATATAAGCATATGACGGGAATCGGATTTTGTCGTCCGTTACGTCAACTTCACACGCACAGGAATTATTCCAAAGCATCCTTCCCAGTCGCGGAGGGAATGAAATTTCCGGAAATGAAGTATGTAGTTCGAGAGCGACCCGCTTAATGTCGGAAATCGAACAACCGATCGGCATTTTTCGGAAATTTCTCGTTGGTGGAAAGGATGCATTCATCATGGATTGTCAGCCAACTATATTTCTAACATCGCATCTATGTCGAAATGACCCTGCGCGAAGACGGAACTCGGTTTTGGTGCCTTGTGCTCTCGTAAAAGACTAAGTGCGCGGGCTATCCCGTATGGGATATCGGGGTAGGATGGCCTGCTTGTTGGAGAATAGAAGTTGATAGAGCGCGGCAATTCGAACCAATCGGTCTGTGCAAAGGAAATATAATTAGGAATTGGCGCCCTTGTCTTGAAAAGGGCGCCAACATGGCTATCGCGTGTAAACGATAACCGATTTATTGCTGGTCGAGAGATTGGTCTGACTCTGCTCGTTTTTTTGCTGAATTTTCTTAACGGCTTCGCGGATAGCAATCAGCTTTTCTTTCGAAATGGTAGTCATGAATTTACCCTGATGTAGTTTAAGGATGGATTGATCGGTTAAGTCACCGTTCGAAGTGGCGGGTGAATTTTCTTCGGCCGCCAGTGGCGAGTATTGAGAGAGTGTGGATTTTGGTCAATAGGGTTAACCCTTAAATTTGATGATTGACTTTAAAAATCTGAAATTTCTCAATCAAGAAATAAGAAAATTCTTAATAAAAAAATAGGAAATATCTCAATAAGATTCGGATATTTCTCAATGTGGTTAAGGATGGCGTTCAAAACTTTCCGCAGACCGGGTACTCGTGACGGGTTTTTCCAGCGACAATAGGTGCATGAAACAAACTAACCTTGGCCTGGACCTGAGCAACCGCCGCACGCGCAAGCGCGTGTTTCTCGATGAGATGGAACGCGTGGTACCTTGGGATGAGTTTCTGACGCTGATTGCGCCGCACGCCCCGACCGAGGCAATGGGCCGCCGACCGTTTCCCGTCACAGCGATGCGGCATATTCAACTGATGCGGCAGTGGTTTGGTCTGAGCGACGTGGCGATGGAAGAAGCGTTGTACGGCACGCGGCTGTACCGCGAATTCGCTGGCCTGGGCGGCATGAGCCGCCTGCCTAACCGCGTCAGCGTCCTGCGCTTTTGGCATTTGCTCGAGCGACACCAGCTTGCCGAGCTGTTTCTCAAGACGGTCAACGAGCAGCTCAATGCCAAAGGCGTCCTGCTCAGGGAGGGCACGCTGGTCGATGCCACGTTGCTTGCCGTGCCGAGCTCTACCAAGAACAAGGAAGGTGGGCGTGACCCGGAGATGCACCAAGCTAAGAAGGGGAGCCAATGGCATTTCGGCAAGAAGGCGCACATTGGTGTGGATGCCGCATCGGGACTGGTGCACACCGTCGTGGGCACGGCAGCCAATGTCAACGATGTCACGCAAGCTCATGCCTTGCTGCATGACGAGGAGAGCGATGTGTTCGGTGATGCTGGTTACCAAGGTATTGAAAAGCGTAGCGAGACCCAAGACATCGCGGTCAACTGGCACGTCGCAACGCGCCCAGGCAAGCGGCGCGCTTTGGATAAGGGCACACTGAGAGGCAAGCTGCGCGACGACATTGAGCGCGTCAAAGCCCGAATCCGCACCAAAGTGGAGCGCCGTTTCGCATCATCAAGCGCCAGTTCGGCCACATGACGGTGCGCTACCGTGGCTTGATGAAGAACACGCAGCAACTGCAGACGATGTTTGCCTTGAGCAATCTGTGGATGATGCGCCATCGACTGCAGCCGGGCGCCAAAAGATGAGTGTGCCTTCGACGACGCGAAACACGGGCGACAACGCCGGTGATGACGCCCAAGCCAGTGCCGAATTCTGGCCGAAGCGCTCAGCGAATTCATCTTGTAGACGGGAGCCCGGCGCGATGAGCTGGTTTTCTGGGCCTGGTGCCCTTGCGAGAATGGACCGGCACGGGACGGAAAGATCGTAGCAAACGCTTCGCTGGTCCACCATCGCGGTGTTGAGTGCGCAGTTTCACGAACTGGAGCGCGGTGACATTGATGAGTCGCTGTTTCCAAATGCGACGGGCGAACGTCACTCTGTCGATGGTGCGTAGTAGCCGCTAGGCAAGTGTTGCTCAAACCAATGGAGTCGCCTTTAGAATGCCATCCACAACACTCCAACTAACCGGATCGTCCAATGGTCTGTTGCTATCCTCCCTCGGCCGTGTCGGCTTTGGATCTATGGGACTCACTGGAAGCGGTTGCTGGGGACCGCCTCACAACAAAGAGGACTTGATCCATCTCTTGCAAGTGCTCCCCGGAGTTGGCGTCAACTTTATAGATACCGCCGATTCTTATGGCCCGCATGTGAGTGAGGATCTGATCTGCGAGGCGTTGTATCCATACTCGGGCATCACGGTAGCCACGAAAGGCGGCCTCGTCAGAACTGGACCAAATAAGTGGCATCCGCTAGGACGTCCGGAGTATCTTCGGCAGCAGATTCTCCTCAGTTGCCGGCGTTTGCGGATAGACCGCCTGCATTTGTGGCAACTTCATCGTATAGACCCGCTTGTGCCGCGGGATGAACAGTTCGGTGCGCTGAAGTGTTTCCTGGATGAAGGATTAGTAGAGCATATCGGCCTGTGTCAAGTTTCAGAGGATGAATTGGCCGATGCCAGAAAGATCTTGCCAATCTCCTCGGTTCAGAATCGCTACAACATTTTGGATAGAGAGAGCGAAGCGATACTGAAGGTATGCGAGGACAATGGGATGGTGTTTATTGCATGGAGTCCCTTGGCCGGAAAGGCGGTAGTCACCGAACCCTTGTTGGCGGAAATGGCAGCTGCACGCGGTGCCACTCCAGCTCAGGTCGCCTTGGCATGGCTATTACGTCGAAGCCGCTCGATGCTGCCCATACCCGGAACTGGCTCTCTGGGGCATTTGCGGGAGAACATTAAGGCGCAGGAGATCGACCTGACCGATCAGGAGTTCGAGCTGCTGAATGCAGGAGCGAGTCTGGGCTTGCTGTCTCGCGGATCTTGAGTAACACGGCGGCGAGGCACATGCCGCCGTAATTTGGCGTTGGCTACCAGGCGAAAAGTCCAGCCGCTTCGCGCTCGGCGGCACTCGATCTTCAGCGATGGCATTAATCCCGCGTGCATCCCACATTTTGCGATGGTATGAATGCGGCGGTCGCGAGCGACGTGATGCCGTGAGGATCCTTTCCACCAGAAATCGGATGCTCTTCTGAAGATCAAGAGATCGCGTGGGGTGGGCGTGGGCTCAGCGCCCGTAGAGTAGCATCCCCCCGCCGCGACGGCGCAGCTGCGCCAACTGCCGTCAGCCTAAGCTGCAGCGGTATGGACTTCCCCGGCAGATTTTCAATCGAGTTCTTAAAACGTAGCGGCCAGCTCCCTCGCCGTTTCCTGCAGGCGCGGCACGAACTCCAGCGAGCGTGACAATGGCGAGCGTGCCGTAGGCGCATGCACCGCCAGCGCCGCCACCACCTGCCCGCGCTCGTCGCGCACCGGCACGGCCACGCAGGAGATCCCCGCCACGAACTCTTCGTTGTCCACGCCAAGCTGCTTGTGCGCGCTGCGGTCTAGCTCGGCTTCAAGCAATTCCACATTGGTGACCGTGTTGGGCGTAAAGCGCTCCAGCGGCAGCTGCCGCACCAGGGCGGCGCGCTGCTCGCGCGGCAGCAGCGATAGCAGCAGCTTGCCGCTGGCCGAGCAGTGCAGCGGCACGCGCGAGCCCGGCTTCAGGTCCAGCCGCAGCGGCCAAGGCGCTTCCATGCGGTCCAGGTACAGCACCGAGGTTTCGTGCAGCATGGTCAGGTTGACCGTTTCGCCGATGTCCGCCACCAGCCGCGCCAGGATGGCATGGCGCAACTGCCGCGTACCCGAATGCGTGACGATGGCCACGCCAAGGCGCGACAGGCGCGGCCCCACGGCATAGGCATTGCGCGCGCCCGGCTCGCGGATCACCAGGCCGCCGGCCTCCAGCGCGCCAAGCATGCGGTGCAGTGAAGCCTTGGGCGCTTCGAAACCCTGCATGATTTCCGCCAGCGACAAGGGGCGGTCGGCCGCAACCAGGAATTCGAGCAGGGCGAAGGCGCGCAGCGTGGGGGTGTCGCGGTCCGCCGCTGCCGCGTCGGCAGCCATGCTCGTGACCGGCGCCGCGGCGTCAGGTTCTTCCAGGCGCAGGGACGCCTTCGCGCGCACGGGTTTTGCGGGCTTGTTCTTGGGGGCCTCGGAAGGCGCTTTTTTGGGTACCGCTACTGTTGCCGATTTCAATTCGGACTCCGTTCCGGAAAACGAGACGATTTGATTGTACTTCCGGAGCGGTATTCGCCACTAGCGGCGTATCAGGGCTTGATCCAGTTTTGCCTTGGTGGGCTTCAGCAGCGCTGGCATTGGGGGGGGGATTGAGAGCAACTGCAAAACAGCTTCTACTGCTTGACGTCAAAAGCAACTGCAGTTTCACCACCCCTGCGGGGCGGCGACCTACTTTCTTGTCTTGCCAAGAAAGTAGGCAAA
>NZ_JBXANI010000052.1:0-24371 GCF_058801495.1 Cupriavidus sp. GW822-FHT03E04 | reverse complement strand
TTGCCGGTCAAAGAAAAGTGACCGGCAGCCCCCGCAGGGGGATGTCGTATGGCCCTTGGGTCCAAAAACCAACGCCGATGAAATAAGCAGCAACCAACCCCGCAGGGCGATGTCGTATGGCCCTTGGGCCCAAAAGCCAACACCGCCCACAAAAGCACCACCACCCTCAAAGCCCCCCATCCCCCCTACCCCCCTTCCACGCTACAATCCCGCCAGCCTAAAACCCCCAATTCCCACATGGCCAATCTGATCTTCGCACTAGCCGCCTACCTGATCGGCTCCATTTCCTTTGCCGTCGTGGTCAGCAAGGCCATGCGCCTGCCCGATCCGCACACCTACGGCTCCGGCAACCCTGGTGCCACCAACGTGCTGCGCAGCGGCAACAAGAAGGCCGCCGTCCTGACGCTGATCGGCGATGCCCTGAAGGGCTGGCTGGCGGTCTGGCTGGCGCAGCGCTTCGGCCCGGCGTACGGCGTCGACGACACGGGCATCGCGCTGGTGGCGGTGGCGGTGTTCCTGGGCCACCTGTTCCCGGTGTTCTTCCGCTTTGCGGGCGGTAAGGGCGTGGCCACCGCGGCCGGCATCCTGTTTGCCATCGACCCGCTGCTGGGCGCGGGCACGATGGCGACCTGGCTGATCGTGGCCTTCTTCTTCCGTTACTCGTCGCTGGCGGCGCTGGTGTCGGCGGTCTTTGCGCCTTTCTTCTATGTCCTGATGTCGGGTGTGGACGTGCTCGCCGGCGCGGTATTCGCGATCAGCGTGCTGCTGGTGGTGCGGCACCGCGCCAACATCGAAAAGCTGCTGGCCGGCAAGGAAAGCCGCATCGGCGAGAAGAAAAAGGCGCCAGGCGCCTGAGCGCCGTGTCAGACAGTAAAAAGCCCGCACAATGATGCGGGCTTTTTGATGCCGGCTGGCAAGTGGCTACGGCAGCTTGCTGAGGATGCCGTTCATCTCGTCAGTGGAGAAGGCACGCAGCGTCTGGCTGCGGACGTTGCCCGCCATGCCCAGGGCCAGGCCGAATGCGGTCATGGTGGCATCGTCGGGCGCGGTAAAGGTCGCTACCAAGTCATATTGCCCGAGCGTCCAGAAGATATCTTTCATTTCGATGCCGCTTGCCTTTGCCATTTCGCGAACAGCCGCGGCGCGCTTGGTTGTGTCCTTGACGGTACGGATTCCCTGGTCGGTGAAGTTTAGAAGCGTGACGAAAGTTGCCATGATGCGTCTCCTGATCCACTGGATTGGCGCTACGCGTTGCCTAAGCGCACTGAGCAACTACTCGCAGCAAGCTGCGTACCACGCAAGCCAGCATATGGCCCGCATGGCCATGGCGTCAGCCGGCAGCCCCCCGTGAAGGGGAAAACCTCCTGATTGTGTTCCAGATGTGATACGAGCCGGGACGCCGCCGTCCGGCGGCCGACGCTCAGGCCGCTTGTGCCAGCGCCGCGAACGGAAACACCATTTCCACCCGCAGGCCGCCCTCGTCCCGGTTTGCCAGCACCAGGCGGCCGCCCGCCTGGCGCACCAGCCGGTCGACGATGGCCAGGCCCAGGCCCGAGTGCGCATTGCCGCCGCGCGCCGGGTCCAGCCGCACGAACGGCAGGGTGACCTTTTCCATGGCGTCAGGCGGAATGCCTTCGCCATGGTCCTCCACCACCATGTGCCAGCCGTCGGCCTGGCGCGAGGTGCTGAGCAGCACCGGCGCTGCCCCGTAGGCATAGGCGTTGTCGATCAGGTTGCCGACGATACGGTCGAGCTGGGTGGCGATCATGCGGAAGCCCTCGCCTGCCATCAGCGAGACCTCCACCGGCTTGTCCTGCTCGGCCAGCGAGGCGGCCAGCTCGCCGATGCGGCGATCGACCGGCACCGGCCGCGCCGCGGGTTCGCCGCTTTGGGCAAAGGTCAGGAACTGCTCGACGATGGCGGACATGGACTCGACATCGCGCGTGACACCGGCTGCGGCCTTGGGGTCGGCCAGCATCTCCGCGCGCAACCGCAACCGCGCCAGCGGCGTCTTGAGATCGTGGGCGATGCCGGCAAGCATCGTATTGCGCTCCTGGTCGATGCGGGTCAGGTCAGCCATCATGCGGTTGAAGCGCACGATCAACTGGCGCAGCTCGTGCGGGCCGCGCTCACGCAGCGGCTTGACGGCGTGCTGGCGCGACAGCTGCTCGGCCGCAGCCGCCATGTCGCGCACCGGGCGCTGGATCTGCCAGGCAATCAGCAAGGCCACGGCCATGGCGACACCGACCACCAGGATCACGCCTGGCAACAGGCGGTTGTCGGGCGGCGGGTTGACCACCCATAGCGCCGGCATCGCGATCCAGTCCTGCCGGTGCGGCAGCTTGACCCAGATGCGTGTGGTCTGGTCTTCCTCGAGCCGTACCTGGGTCCCAGGCGGCATGCGCTGAGAGAACTGCTCGACCAGCCGCCGCGCCCGGCCCTTGGCCGCCACGGTGTGCTCGGCCGCGCTGGCCTCGCTGGCCACTTCCACCAGGCTTGGCAGCTTGATGGGCGGCTGAGCGGCAAGCGCGCGCTGGATGCTCTCGAACTGGAACATCATCTGCTCGACGGAGTAATCCACCTGCTGCTGGCGGCGATCCATGCGCAGGATCGCGAGCCAGGAGAAATGGCTCAGCACCAGCACCGCTGCGATCAGCAGCGCGATGCGTCCGAACAGCGTATCGATGCGCAGCTTCATTGGGCAATGTCTTCGGCTTCGTCGGGCACGAAGGTGTAACCGCGCCCCCGTACCGTCTGGATGTAGCGGGGACGCTGGGCGTCTTCGTCGAGCAGGCGGCGCAGGCGCCAGATCTGGACGTCGATGCCGCGGTCGCTGATGCCGCTCGCGGTGCCATACATCAGCTCCACGATGCGCTCGCGCGACAGTACCTCAAGCGGGTGCATCAACAGCAGCTTGAGCAGCGCGAACTCGGTATCGCTGATCGCCACCGGGTCGCCGCTGCGCACCAGCGAGCGCTGGCGGAAGTTGACGCGGAATGGCCCGAAGGCCATGCCCTCGCGGTCTTCCGGCGCGGCCGCGGGGCGGGCCAGCTTGCGGCGCAGCACGGCATTGATCCGCGCCAGCAGCTCGCGCGGCGAGAATGGCTTGCCGAGATAATCGTCCGCGCCGATCTCCAGCCCCACGATGCGGTCGATCTCGTCGCTGCGCGCGGTCAGCAGGATCACGGGAATGTCGTCGTTCTTGGCACGCAGGTTGCGCAATGCGGTCAGCCCATCCACCTTGGGCATCATCAGGTCGAGCACGATCAGGGCGGGGCGCTCGCGCTCCAGGCGTGCCTGCAAGCCTTCGCCATCGTGCAGCACGGACACGGCAAAGCCCTGCTGGGTGAGGTATTCGCGCAGCAGGTCGCGGAGTTCGGGATCGTCGTCCACGACGAGGATCTGGGTAGGCTGATTGGCTCGCATAGGCAGATGATAGCTAGGCTGGGCGCGGCAATCCGGGCGAATTGTTTCAGGGCATTACACCCGGGCTGCTGGTAATGATCTGTAAGATTGGCCGCCCGCGCTGAAACATGGGTGCCGCCAGCGCGCATTATGCTTCGCTTATGTTGCCGTTGCCGGCGGTCGCCGGTCAGGACGGCCCCGCCCGACGCCGCCCGGCCAGCGCGTAATCGCGCATGAAGCCGCGTGCTGCCAGCGGCACGTGCCGACGGCGTTGCGGCATACTTCTGCCTCTCATACCCCGAAAATCGTTCAAACGCGTTTTTGTTGACGCGTCGCTCCCAGGATCCGGTCATGGCCAACCCCGAAGAACATCAACCGGCTAAGCTGCCACCGCCGCCCAAGGCTGCCTCGCGCCGCCGCAAACTGATCGCCGCCGCGCTGATCCTGCTGCTGGCCGGCGGCGGCTGGTATTGGTACAAGCATCGTACGCCCGCAGCCGGTGCCGCAGGCGCGCCTGGCGGCGCTAACGGCGGCCGTGGTGGCCCTGGCGGCCCCGGCGGCCCTGGGGGTCCCGGCGGCCAGCGCTCGCCGGTGGTGGTCAGCACCGTGGCCAAGCGTAATATGGACGTCATCCTCAACGGCCTGGGCAATGTCACGCCCGTGGCCAATGTGACCGTGCGGGCCCAGGTGTCGGGTCCTCTGCTCAAGGTCCTGTTCAAGGAGGGCCAGATGGTCAAGGCCGGCGACGTGCTTGCCGAGATCGACCCACGCCCGTTCCAGGCCACGCTGGACCAGGCCGTGGGCACGCTGGCGCGCGACCGCGCCCTGCTGGAGAACGCCCGCCTGGACCAGAAGCGCTACCGCACGCTGCTCGGCCAGGATTCCATCTCCAGCCAGCAGGTAGACACCCAGGACGCCCTGGTGCGCCAGTATGAAGGCGTGGTCAAGACCGACCAGGCCAACGTGGACAGCGCCCGCCTGCAACTGGGCTACACCCGCATCATGGCGCCGGCCTCCGGCCGCATCGGCCTGCGCCAGGTCGACCCGGGCAATATCATCAGCACCAGCGACACCAACGGCATCGCCCTGATCACCCAGATCCAGCCGATCGCGGTGCTCTACACCATCCCTGAAGACAACCTGCCGTCGGTGCTCAAGCGGCTGCACGCGGGCGAGACCATTCCCGTCCAGGCCTGGGACCGCCAGGCCCGCAACCGCCTGGCCGATGGCACGCTGCTGACCACCGACAACCAGATCGACACCACCACCGGCACGGTCAAGCTCAAGGCGATCTTCCAGAACCAGGACGGCCTGCTGTTCCCGAACCAGTTCGTCAACATGCGCACCAAGGTGGACACGATCGAGGACGCCACCGTGGTACCGGTGGCGGCAATCCAGCGCGGCCAGCAAGGCACCTTTGTCTATGTCGTCGACGACAGCAGCAAGGTCAAGGTCCAGGTGGTCGCGCTCGGCACGAGCGACGGCGATCGCACCGTGGTGACCAAGGGCCTGCAGCCCGGCCAGCGCGTGGTGGTCGACGGTGCCGACCGGCTCAAGGAAGGCATGACGGTGGAAACCGTGGACCCGGCAGCGCGCGCAGCCGCGCTGGTACCGGCCAGCGCGCCGCGCGGGCGCGGACGGCGCCGCGATGGTGGCGCCAGCGGCGCGGCCGGCGCCTCCGGCGTGCCGGGTGCCTCGGGTGCGCACGGTGAAGGGCGCCGTCACCGCGACGGCGCGAGCGCGGCTGCAACGGATGGCGGCGGCAGCGCTGGCGCCCCGGCGGGCGCGGCGCCCCAGCGGCCGCAGTAAGGACCCAGCATGAATCCCTCACGCTTGTTCATCGAGCGGCCGGTCGCCACCGCGCTGCTGATGGTCGCCATCCTGCTGTCGGGCCTGGTGGCCTTCAGGCTGCTGCCGCTGTCGGCGCTGCCGGAGGTCGATTACCCGACCATCCAGGTCACCACGCTGTATCCGGGCGCCAGCCCGGATGTGATGACCTCGTCCATCACGGCGCCGCTGGAGCGCCAGTTCGGCCAGATGCCGGGCCTCAAGCAGATGTCGTCGTCCTCCTCGGGTGGCGCCTCGGTGATCACGCTGCAGTTCGAGCTCACGCTGTCGCTGGACGTGGCCGAGCAAGAGGTGCAGGCCGCCATCAATGCCGGCGGCAACCTGCTGCCGGCGGACCTGCCGATGCCACCGGTGTACAGCAAGGTCAACCCGGCCGACGCGCCGATCATGACGCTGGCCATGACGTCCGACACCATGCCGCTGCCCAAGCTGCAGGACATGGTGGACACCCGCGTGGCGCAGAAGATCTCGCAGCTGCAGGGCGTGGGGCTGGTGAGCATCAGCGGCGGGCAGCGCCCGGCAGTGCGCATCCAGGCCAACCCGACCGCGCTGGCCGCGCTCGGCATGTCGATCGACGACCTCCGCACGGCGATCGGCAGCGCCAACGTCAACGGCGCCAAGGGCAGTTTCGACGGCCCCGCGCGCGCCTCCACCATCGACGCCAACGACCAGCTCAAGTCCGCCGACGAGTACCGCCAGATCATCGTCGGCTACCAGAACGGCGCGCCGATCCGCATCACCGATGTGGCCAACATCGTCGACGGGCCCGAGAACAGCCGCCTGGCGGCCTGGGCCAACGACAAGCCGGCCATCGTGCTGAGCATCCAGCGCCAGCCCGGCGCCAATGTGATCGAGGTGGTCGACCGCATCAAGGCCCTGTTGCCGCAATTGCAGAACGCGCTGCCGGCCTCGGTCAAGGTGCAGTTGCTGACCGACCGCACCACCACCATCCGCGCCTCGGTGCGCGACGTGGAGTTCGAACTGCTGCTGGCGGTCGCGCTGGTGGTGATGGTGATCTTCGTCTTCCTGCGCAACGTGCCGGCCACCATCATCCCGGGCGTGGCGGTGCCGCTGTCGCTGGTGGGCACCTTCGGCGTGATGTACCTGGCGGGCTTCTCGATCAACAACCTGACGCTGATGGCACTGACCATTGCCACCGGCTTCGTGGTGGACGATGCGATCGTGATGATCGAGAACATCATGCGCTACATCGAGAAGGGCGATTCGCCCATGGAGGCGGCGCTCAAGGGATCCAAGCAGATCGGCTTCACCATCATCTCGCTGACGTTCTCGCTGGTGGCCGTGCTGATCCCCCTGCTGTTCATGGGCGATGTGGTCGGGCGCCTGTTCCGCGAGTTCGCCATCACGCTAGCGGTGTCGATCCTGATCTCGGCGGTGGTCTCGCTGACGCTCACGCCGATGATGTGCGCGCGCCTGCTGCACCATGTGCCCGATGAGAAGCTCTCGCGCTTTCACCGCGCCAGCGGCCGCTTCTTCGACAACGTGATCGACCGCTACGGCCGCGCGCTGGAATGGGTGCTGGACCGCCAGAAACTCACCTTGCTGGTCGCCGTTGGCACCATGGTGCTAACCGTGCTGTTGTACATGCTGGTGCCCAAGGGCTTCTTCCCGGTGCAGGACACCGGCGTGATCCAGGGCATTACCGAAGCGTCCCAGACCACCTCGTTCCCCGCCATGGCAGCGAAGCAGCAGGCAGTGGCCAAGGTGGTGCTGGAAGACCCGGCGGTGGAAAGCCTGTCGTCCTTCATCGGCGTGGACGGCACCAACACCACGCTCAACGCCGGGCGCCTCTTGATCAACCTGAAGCCCAAGGACCAGCGCAGCGACTCCATCGAGGACGTGACGCGCCGCCTGCAGGCCGCGGTCGACAAGCTCGGCGGGGTTTCGCTCTACACCCAGCCGGTGCAGGACCTGACCATCGAGGACCGCGTGGCACGCACGCAGTACCAGTTCACCGTGCAGGACCCGGACCCCACCACGCTGGCCACCTGGGTGCCGAGACTGGTCGAGCGCCTGAAGCTGGAGCCGGAGCTGCGCGACGTGGCCAGCGACCAGCAGAACAACGGCCTGCGCGCCTACGTGGATATCGACCGCGACGCCGCGGCGCGCTTCGGCATCACCACCGCGGTGATCGACAGCGCGCTGTACAGCGCCTTCGGCCAGCGCCTGGTGTCGACCATCTTCACGCAGGCGAGCCAGTACCGCGTGGTACTGGAGGCCATGCCTCAATTCCGCACCGATCCGCAGTCGCTGGCGGAACTGCGCCTGCCCTCCTCCTCCGGCGGGCAGGTGCCGCTGGGCGCGTTCGCGCGCATCAGCGAGCGCACCGGGCCGCTGGTGATCAACCACCAGGGCCAGTTCCCTTCCGCCACCATTTCGTTCAACCTGGCACCGGGCGAATCGCTCGGCGCCGCGGTCGACAAGATCGCCAAGGTGGAGCAGGAAATCGGCCTGCCGATCTCGATGCAGACTGATTTCCAGGGCGCCGCGCTGGCCTTCCGCGCTTCGCTGTCCAACACGCTGTGGCTGATCCTGGCCGCGGTGATCACGATGTACATCGTGCTGGGCGTGCTCTATGAGAGCACCATCCATCCCGTGACCATCCTCTCGACCCTGCCCTCGGCCGGCGTAGGCGCGCTGCTGGCGCTGCTGGTCTCGGGCCAGGACCTGGGCATCATCGCGATCATCGGCATCATCCTGCTGATCGGTATCGTCAAGAAGAACGCCATCATGATGATCGACTTCGCGCTCGAGGCCGAGCGCGAGGGCGGCATGGCGCCGCGCGAGGCGATCTTCCAGGCTTGCCTGCTGCGCTTGCGCCCCATCCTGATGACCACCATGGCGGCCCTGCTGGCGGCGCTGCCGCTGATGCTGGGCACCGGCATCGGCTCGGAGCTGCGCCGCCCGCTGGGCATCACCATGGTGGGCGGCCTGCTGGTCAGCCAGGTGCTGACGCTGTTCACCACGCCGGTGATCTACCTGGCGTTCGACAGCGTGGCAACGCGCCTGAAAGCCTGGCGCCAGCGCCGGTTTGGCGACGACACGGGTGGTGGCGCAGGTGGTGGCGCAGGTGGCAGTGAAGCCGGGCACGCTCCGGAGCCGAGGCCGTAATGAACCTGTCGGCCACTTTCATCCATCGCCCGGTCGCCACCGCGCTGCTGACCATCGGCATCCTGCTGGCGGGGCTGGCGGCACTGCGGCTGCTGCCGGTGTCGCCGCTGCCGCAGGTGGATTTCCCCACCATCTCGGTGTCGGCCTCGCTGCCCGGCGCCAGCCCCGAGACCATGGCCGCTACCGTGGCCACGCCGCTGGAACGCGCCCTGGGCGCCATTGCCGGCGTCACCGAGATCACCTCCAGCAGTTCGCTGGGCTCGACCCGCATCACAATGCAGTTCGAGCTCTCGCGCGACATCGACGGCGCCGCGCGCGACGTGCAGGCCGCCATCAATGCCTCGCGCGCCACGCTGCCCACCAGCCTGCCGAGCAACCCGACGTACCGCAAGGTCAACCCGGCCGATGCGCCGATCATGATCATCGCGCTGACCTCGCCCACCATGACGCGCGGCCAGCTCTACGATGCGGCCTCGACCATCCTGGCGCAGAAGATGTCGCAGATCGAGGGCGTGGGCCAGGTCACCATCGGCGGCTCGTCGCTGCCGGCGGTGCGGGTGGAGCTCAACCCCACGGCGCTCAACAAGTACGGTGTCTCGCTGGAGGATGTGCGCAACACCATCAGCGCCACCAACGCCAACCGTCCGCTCGGCTCGCTCGAAAACACCACCACCAACTGGCAGGTCTACGCCAACGACCAGGCCATGAAGGCGGCGGACTACATGCCGCTGATCGTGCGTTACGCCACGCCGGGCACCTACTCGTCGGCCTCGGCCGGTGCGCTGATCGCCAGCACGGCCAACGCCACCGCGGGCGGCGGCGTGAGCACCAAGACCGTCAACGGGGTCACCACCACTACGCTGACCACCAGCAGCGGCACCACCACCATCAGCACCGGCGCCACCGGCGGCAACACCAGCAGCGGCGGCCCGAACTCCTTCGCAGTGCCGATCCGGCTGTCGGACGTGGCGCGGGTGACCGACTCGGTGCAGGACATCCGCAACGCCGGCTCCGCCAACGGCCAGCCCTCGGTGCTGCTGGTGCTCAACCGCTCGCCCGGCGCCAACATCATCGAGACGGTGGACCGCGTCACCGAGATGCTGCCGTCGCTGCAGCAGATGATCCCGTCCGCCATCAAGATGGAAGTGATGATGGACCGCACCCCCACCATCCGCGGCTCGCTGCGCGAGGTGGAGCACACCCTGATGATCTCGGTGGCGCTGGTGATCATGGTGGTGTTCCTGTTCCTGCGCAATGTGCGCGCCACGCTGATCCCTAGCGTGGCGGTGCCGGTGTCGCTGATCGGCACCTTCTCGGTGATGTACCTGGCCGGCTTCTCGCTCAATAACCTGTCGCTGATGGCGCTCACGGTCGCCACCGGCTTCGTGGTGGATGACGCCATCGTGGTGCTGGAGAACATCTCGCGGCACATCGAGGAAGGCATGAAGCCGCTCGAAGCCGCGCTCAAGGGCTCGCGCGAAGTTGGCTTCACGGTGCTGTCGATGAGCTTGTCGCTGATCGCGGTGTTTATCCCGCTGCTGATGATGGGCGGCATCGTCGGGCGGCTGTTCCAGGAGTTCGCCATCACCTTGTCGGTGGCGATCCTGGTGTCGCTGGTGGTCTCGCTCACGGCCACGCCGATGATGTGCGCGCGCCTGCTCAAGCCGGTGCGCCCCGAGCGCCAGGGCCGCCTCTACCGCGCCAGCGAACGCGTGTTCACCTGGATGCACGACGGGTACTCACGCACGCTGGCGGTGGCGCTGCGCCACAGCACGCTGGTGTGGCTGGTGCTGCTGGCCACCATCGGCCTCAATGTCTGGCTCTACATGATCGTGCCCAAGGGCTTCTTCCCACAGCAGGATACAGGGCGCCTGATCGGCTTTATCCGCGCCGACCAGGCCACCTCGTTCCAGGCCATGCGGCCCAAGCTCGATAACTTCATCAAGATCGTGCAGTCCGATCCGGCGGTGGTCAATGTGACGGGTTTCACCGGCGGCTCGCAACGCAATACCGGCCAGATGTTCGTTACGCTCAAGCCGATTGCCGAGCGCGAATCCGCCGATGCCATCGTGGCACGCCTGCGCGTCAAGCTCGCCAAGGAGCCCGGCGCAAGCCTGTTCCTGACCTCGGTGCAGGACATCCGCATTGGCGGGCGCCAAAGCAGCTCGGCCTACCAGTTCACGCTGCAGTCGGACGATCTCGACGTATTGCGCGAGTGGGAGCCCAAGGTGCGCGCGGCCATCTCCAACCTCAAGGGGCTGGAAGACGTCGACACCGACACCAACGACAAGGGCTTGCAGACCTCGGTGATCATCGACCGCGACACCGCGTCCAAGCTCGGCGTCTCCGCGCAGCAGATCGATGCGGTGCTCAACGATGCCTTCGGCCAGCGCCTGGTGTCCACCATCTACAATCCGCTCAACCAGTACCGGGTGGTCATGGAGCTCAGCCCCGAGTACCTGGAAGGCCCGCATGCGCTCCAGGATGTCTATGTGGTCACTGGCGGTGGCAAGCGTGTGCCGCTGTCGGCCTTCGCGCGGTTCACGCCCACCAGCACGCCGCTGGGCGTCAATCACCAGGGCCAGTTCGCGGCCTCCACCATCTCCTTCAACCTGGCCGAGGGCGTCTCGCTATCGCAGGCGACCGACATGGTCAAGGACGCGATGGCGCGCATTGGCGTGCCGGAGACGCTGCAGGCCAACTTCCAGGGCAGCGCCAAGGCCTTCCAGGATTCGCTCAAGAGCCAGCCGCTGCTGATCCTGGCCGCGCTGATCACCATCTATATCGTGCTCGGCATGCTGTACGAGAGCTACGTGCATCCGCTCACCATCCTGTCCACCCTGCCGTCGGCCGGCGTCGGCGCGCTGCTGGCGCTGCTGGCCTCGGGCACGGACTTCAGCATCATCGCGCTGATTGGCGTGATCCTGCTGATCGGCATCGTCAAGAAGAACGCCATCATGATGATCGACTTCGCCATCGACGCCGAGCGGCGCGAGGGCCTGTCGCCGCATGACGCCATCTACCGCGCCTGCCTGCTGCGTTTCCGCCCGATCCTGATGACCACCATGGCGGCCCTGCTCGGCGCGATACCCCTGGCGATCGGCCACGGCGACGGTGCCGAGCTGCGCGCGCCGCTGGGCATCTCCATCGTCGGCGGGCTGGTGGTCAGCCAGTTGCTGACGCTGTACACGACGCCCGTGGTGTACCTGACGCTGGACCGCTGGCGCCTGAAGGTGAAAGCCTGGCGCCAGCGCCGCTCCGCCGTGCCTGCGGCCACGGCCAGCCTCGAACCCTGAATGCGATCCATGAACGCTTTTCTTCGCCTCCCTGCCCTCTCCGTCCCCGCGACCGTGCTGACGATAGCCTGCGCCCTGCTGCTGGGCGGCTGCGCCGTGGGCCCCGACTACAAGCGGCCTGACGCGCCCAGCACCCCGGCCTTCAAGGAAGCACCCGCCGACACCTCGCAGTGGGGCACGTGGAAACCGGCCGAGCCACAGGATGCCAGCGCGCGCAGCAACTGGTGGGCGGTGTTCAGCGATCCGGCACTCGACACGCTGATGTCGCAGGTGCAGGTATCCAACCAGAACATCAAGGCGGCCGAGGCGCAGTACCGGCAAGCGCTGGCCGCGCTGCAATCGGCGCGCGCCGGCTACTTCCCCACGCTGGGCGCATCGGCCGGGCTGAGCCGCGCGAGCGGCAGCAGCGGCCTGATCGGCAACAGCCAGAACGCCACGCTGTCGGCCAGCTGGGAAATCGATGTGTGGGGCCGCGTGCGCAGGCAGGTGGAAAGCAGCGAAGCCAGCGCGCAGGCCAGCCAGTCCGACCTGGCTTCGACCTTGCTGTCGACCCAGTCCACGCTGGCGCAGAGCTATTTCCTGCTGCGCATCGCCGACCAGCAGAAGGCCTTGCTTGACCGCACGGTAGTCGACTATGAGAAATCCCTGCAGCTGGTACGCAACCAGTACGCAGCCGGCACCGCCCAGCGCTCGGACGTGCTGCAATCCGAGACCCAGCTCAAGTCCGCGCAGGCGCAGCAGATCGATATCCAGATCACGCGCGCGCAGCTCGAGCACGCCATCGCCATCCTGACTGGCAAGCCGCCGGCCGACCTCTCCATCGCGCCGCAGGACTATGCCGCCGCCGTGCCGCGCGTGCCTATCGCGGTGCCGTCGGCGCTGCTGGAACGCCGGCCCGATATCGGCGCGGCCGAGCGCCGCATGGCCGCGGCCAACGCGCAGATCGGCGTTGCGCAGGCGGCGTATTACCCGACGCTGTCGCTGTCGGCCACCGGCGGGCTTTCCGCCGGCACGCTGGCGCGCTGGCTGTCGCTGCCGGACCGCGTGTGGTCGATCGGCCCGGCGCTGGCCGGCACGCTGTTCGACGGTGGCCTGCGCAGCGCGGCCAAGGCGCAGGCGGTGGCGGCCTATGATCAGACCGTGGCCAACTACCGCCAGACGGTGCTCGCCGCGTTCCAGGAGGTCGAGGACAACCTGGCCGGCGCGCGCCTGCTGGAGCAAGAAGGCGTGGTGCAGAACGACGCGCTGCGTTCGGCGCGTGATGCGCTGGCCCTGGTCAACAACCGTTACCGCGCTGGCACCGCCAGCCTGCTGGACGTACTGACCGCGCAGACCACCGCCTACACGGCGGAGCGCACCTACTTGACCATCGTGGGCCGCCAGTACACGACCAGCGCGGTGTTGATCAAGGCGCTGGGCGGCGGTTGGCATATCGAGACGGATAGCGCGTCCAATACGGCGCCGGCTGGCACAGCGCCCGGCAGCTCGGCAACGCAATAGCGAATGGCGAATGGCGCGGTGGGAGCCTTCGCGCCGCCCTATGCCGGCGCGAAGCGCACCCGCGCCAGCAGGCCCCTGCCCTGCGCGCCATCCAGCAGCGCCAGCGACGCGCCATGCGCCACGGCGATGTCGCGCACGATGGTCAGGCCAAGCCCCGAGCCAGTGGGCGCCGCCTCACCGGGCGCCTTCAAACCCGCCGCCTTGCCGCGGTAAAACGGCTCTAGCACCGCCGCGCGTTCCGCGGCGGGAATGCCGGGGCCGTCGTCCTCCACTTCCAGTACCACCGCCTCGCCCGCGCGCAAGACACGCGCCGTGACCATGCCGCCCGATGGCGTATAGCGCAGCGCGTTGTCGACCAGGTTGGTCACCAGCTCGTGCAGCAGATCGGTGCCGCGCACTGGCTGCGCGCCCTCGCCTTCGAAGCCCAGGTCGATGCGGCGCGCACGCGCGGCGGGCGTGAGCTCAAGGCAGACCTCTTTCACCAACGCCGCGAGGTCCAGCGCGCGCGGCGCCTCGGCCCCGCCGTGGGCGGCGCGCGCCATCGACAGCAGGCGCTCGGCCAGCGCGGCCATGCGCGCGGTGCTGTCGGCCAGGCCCTGCGCGATGCGCCGCTGCTCGTCGGGATCGCGCTCGCGCGCGGCCAGCTGGGCCTGCGTGTGCAGCACGGCTAGCGGCGTGCGCAGCTGGTGCGCCGCGTCGGCGATAAAGCGGCGCTGCGCGGCGAGCACCTGTTCCAGCCGCGCCATGTAGCCGTTCATGGCCTCCACCAGCGGCGCGGTCTCGCGCGGGGCGCTGTCGAGCGGCAGCGGCGTGGTGGCGCCGGGCTGGCGTTGCGCCACGGCTTCGCGCAGCGCATCGAGCGGCGCCAGCGCGCGCCGCGTGAACAGCCAGATCACCAGCACCGCGGCCAGCACCAGCATCAGTTGGCCCCACAGCACATCGAACAGGATGTTGCGCGTCAACGCCTGGCGTGAGTCCAGCGTCTCGCCCACCTCGATCAAGGCCATGCCGCCGCGCGTGCCGCTGGCGTCCATCACCGGCTGGCGCAGCGCGGCGATGCGGATCGGCTGGCCACGGTAGGTGCGGTCGTAGAAGCTCACCAGCGCGGGATACAGCTTGGTGCGCGGCTGGCTGGCATCGAATGGCGGCAGGTCGTCGTAGCCCGAGACGAACTCGCCATGCACGCCGCTGACGCGGTAGAACATGGTGGCGTTCATGCCCACCTCGAAGGTATCGAGCGAGATATACGGCACGTCCACGCGTACGCCTTCGGGGGTCAGCGTGATGCGCTCCGAGATATTGCGCGCCGATGCCAGCAAGGTGCGGTCATAGGCCTGGTCGGCGGACTCCAGCGCATTGGAGTAAGCCACCACGCCGTACGCGGCCTGCAGCGCCAGCATGGGCGGGATCAGCCACCACAGCAGGCGTGCGCGCAGGCTGGCGGCGCGCTTGCGCGGCTCAGCCAACGCTGGGCTCCAGCACGTAGCCCAGCCCGCGCAAGGTCACGATGGCGGCGCCCGAGCCTTCGAGCTTGCGGCGCAGGCGATGCACGTAGACCTCGATCACGTCCGGCTGGGTGTCGTCGGCCAGGGTGAAGATGCTGGCGTAGATACGGTCCTTGCTGACGGTCTTGCCGGGCGGCGTCATCAGGATCTCCAGCACCGCATGCTCGCGCGGCGTCAGCGCCAGCGGCGCGCCGCCCACCTGGAAATGGCGCGACACCGTATCGAACCCCAGGCCGCCGCACACGACCAGCGGCGCCTCGGTCTGGCGCGCGCGGCGCAGCAGCGCCTTCACGCGCGCCTCGAACTCGGCCAGGTCGAAGGGCTTGGCCATATAGTCGTCGGCGCCCAGGTCCAGGCCCTTGACCCGGTCGCCCACTTCGCCGCGCGCGGTCAGGATCATCACCGGCACGCGGCAGCCGCGAGCGCGCAGGCGCGCGAGCAGGTCCAGGCCGTCGCGGTCGGGCAGGGTCAGGTCCAGCAGCACCAGCGCGTAGTCACTGCCGGCCCCGCCCGCGCTGCCGGCGTGCGTGCTGAACAGCAAGGATTGCGCACTGGCCGCGTCGGCCGCGCGCTCCACGGTGAAATGCAGCGCGCGCAGCGCTTGCATCACCCAGGTGGCCAGTTCATCGTGGTCCTCGACCAGCAGTACTCTCATGGGAAGGTGTTCTCCTGCTTGTTTCCAGCTGGCGTCACGCTATGTCATGCGCATGGTTTGCTCCCCTCTCCCGCATGGCGGGAGAGGGGACGGGGGAGAGGGCGGGCGCTCGATACACCGTCGTGCTGTACCAAACCAAAGGGCTCCGCTTCAAGTGGCTCCTAGCTGAGCCACCCCTCTCCCCGGCCCTCTCCCCCTGAGGGGAGAGGGAGAGACAGCCGTCGTCGTAGCGCGCGGCTTTGGCCTGTTCGGCGGCTTCGGTCAATGCCTCAGGTTTGCTACGTTATGCCGGATTTTCGCATTGCCAGCCAGCAGATTTTTCGGGATTTCCCGGTAAGCTGTCTGCCGTCCACTCACCCCCCGAGGAGAATCGATGCGCCACTTCCTGGCCGCCCTGCGCTTTGCCTGCGCGGCGCTCGCCCTTGCCGCCGCCTGCGCGCGGCCGGCGGCCGCCGCGCCGGAGTGCATCGTGCCTGCCAAGCCCGGCGGCGGTTTCGACCTGACCTGCAAGCTGGCGCAGCGTGCGCTGCTCGAAGCCGGGTTCACCGAGCAGCCGATGCGGCTGGCCTACATGCCGGGCGGCATCGGCGCGGTGGCCTACAACAGCATCGTGGCGCAACGCCCCGCCGAGCCCAACACCATCGTCGCCTTTTCAGACGGCTCCCTCCTGGCGCTGGCCCAAGGCAAGTTCGGCAAGTACGGCGCGGCGGACGTGCGCTGGGTGGGCGCGCTCGGCACCGATTACGGCGTGATCGCGGTACGCGCCGATTCGCCCTTCAAGACCCTGAAGGACCTGGTGGCCGCGCTCAGGTCGGATCCGGACCAGGTACTGTTCGGGGCCGGCGGCACCATCGGCAACCAGGACTGGATGAAGGCCGCGCTGGTGGCGCGGCAGGCCGGCGTGGGCTACAAGCGCATGCGCTTCGTGGGTTTCGAGGGTGGCGGCGAGGCCTTCACGGCACTGCAGGGCGGGCATGTCCAGGCGGTGTCCGGCGACGCATCGGAGGCCGCCATGCAGCTCGGCGCGGGCGGCATCCGCATCCTGGCCGTGCTGGCGGCGCAGCGCCTGCCCGGCAGGCTGGCCAGCGTGCCCACCGCGCGCGAGCAGGGCTTCGACATCGTCTGGCCCATCCTGCGCGGCTTCTACATGGGCCCCAAGGTTGCACGGGCCGACTACCAGCGCTGGGCCAGCCGCTTCGAACGCCTCCAGGCCAGCCCGGCATTCGCCCGGCTGCGCGCGGAGCAGGGCCTGTTCCCGGCTGACCTGGGCGGCGCTGACCTGGATACTTATGTGCGGCGAACGGTGCAGCGCTATAGCACGCTGGCGAAGGAATTCGGGCTTACCCGATAGCACCGAGAAGCTGCCGGCATCGGCTACGGGCGGGCAGGCACCTCCGGACGCGGCAGCGGCTGCTTGCTCACCCGCTCCTTGAGCCAGGTCGCGGCCTTGCCGAGCGGCCGCTGCTTGTGCCACACCAGCTCCATCGCCACCGGCCAGTCCTGGTCGTCGAACTCCAGCGCGGGCGACACCAGTTGCGTGCCCGCCGGCGAGTTGGCCGCCACGTGCCAGGGCACGAAGGCCCAGCCCAGCCGGCGCTTGACCAGTTCCACGATGACCCACTGGCTCTCCACCCACCAGACTTCGGCGGCCACGCGCAGCCGCATTTTTTCCTCGCTGTCGGTACGGGTGGCCACCATCAGCTGCCGGTAGCGCTTCAGTTCCTCCCAGCCCACGCGCTGGTCCGCAAGCGGATGGTCTGGCGCGCAGATGATCCGCATCGGCACCCAGCCCAGCGCGCGGAAACCCAGCTCCGGCGGAAGCACCTCCTGGCGCCACATGATTCCCAGGTCGGCGCAACGCTCCAGCACCAGCCGGCTGACGTCTTCCATCAAGGGAAACAGCAGCTCCAGTTCCACCGCCGGGAAGCGCTCGGAGAACTCTTCCAGCATCACGCCCAGGGTTTCCTCCGGATAGAGTTCGTCCACCGCCAGCACCAGGCGGCTCTCCACGCCCTCGCCCAGGCTCTTGGCCACGCCACGGAAATGCTCGCAACGCTCCAGGATCACGCGGGCCTCGGCCAGCAGGCGTTCGCCCGCGGCGGTCAGGGTGGGATAGCGCCCGCCGCGGTCGAACAGCTGGTTGCCCAGGTCGATCTCGAGATTGGACACGGCCGCGCTGACAACCGACTGGGCCTTGCCCAGCCGGCGCGCGGCTGCGGAGAAAGAGCCACATTCGGCGGCCGCGGCAAAGGCCTGCAATTGTTCGAGCGAGAGGCTCATGTCGATTCCTTGGGACGGGTCGTTGCCCATCCATCGTTTTAAGCGATAGAACCCAACTTTACCATCCCCGAATACTCGATAGAATGCCCTCTATTCACACGCCAGACAGGAAGTATCATGCGCAGCACCAAGGACAGAATTCGTCACACCATCGGCTTTGAAGTGATCGGCTTGCTGATTGTCGCGCCCGTGGGCAGCTGGGTCTTTGGCTTCGCCCTTCACCAGATCGGCATCCTCGCCGTGGTGGCGTCGTTGATCGCCGCCGGCTGGAACTACCTCTACAACGTGCTGTTCGACAAGGCCATGCTGCGGTTCACCGGGCAGTTGCGCAAGCCGGTGGCCGTGCGGGTGCTCCACGCCATCTTGTTCGAACTGGGCCTGCTGGTGGTGTTCCTGCCGATGGTGGCGTGGTATCTCGACATGAGTTTGTTCGATGCATTCATCATGGACATCGCCCTGGCGGCCTTCTATGTGGTCTATGCATTCGTCTACAACTGGGCCTACGATACCGTGTTCCCGGTAGCCAACGCCGCGGGGAAAAGCGGGAATGCCACAAAGGCGATCGCGAAGTCAGCCTGCTGAGCCGGCGATCAGGCAGCAAAAAGCGGATGCCGATGGCATCCGCTTTTTGCTTTTTGGCCAGCCACTTCGCATGGCTGCGCGTGGCCGCATTATTCCTTACCGGCGTTCTGGCGTCGCCACGTTGCCAACCACACCGCCCAGCGCCGCGCCACCGATGGTGGCCGCCGGGCCGCCGATCAGTGCAGCGCCGGCCACACCGCCGACACCCGCGCCGATGGCGGTATTGCGCTGCTTGGGCGTCATGTCGGCGCAGCCCGCCACGCTCAGGAGGGTGGCAAGCAGGATAGACAGGGTTACGGTACGCATGATGAAGCTCCTTGTGGAATTTGTCTTGCGCCTGGCAATGCCCCCAGGCATCGTTATCGCGTTTGCCGCAAGGTCCATGCTTCGCGGCAGGTACTTTCACTATGGGGCCCGGGGCCGCTCTGCGGAACCGGGGCTTGGCCGAACATCGTGTCAGCGGATTCCCACAAATCCCGTGCTCAGGACGTGCATGCGGCGCTTGCTTGCGGGTTTCCCCGCACGCCGCCGATCTTGAAGCCTTCGCGCACTTAGTTATACTCTATAACAATATTGCCAGTGGCCGCCGGCTCCGCATGGAGCACCCGCGCGGCCCGGGAATTCCATAACAAGCTGTGGAGACAACACCATGAAGATCGCGATCGCCGGTGGCGGCATCGGCGGCCTGACGCTGGCACTGCTTTGCCACCGGCACGGCATCGAGGCCGAGGTCTGGGAAGCCAGCGAGACGCTGCGCCCGCTCGGCGTGGGCATCAACCTGCTGCCGCACGCGGTGCGCGAGCTGTCCGAGCTGGGGTTGCACGATGCACTGGCCGAGCTGGCGGTGCAGACCTCGTCCCTGTCCTACTACAACAAGCTTGGCCAGCGCATCTGGCACGAGCCGCGCGGGCGCGCGGCGGGCTACGGCCAGCCGCAGTTCTCCATCCATCGCGGCGAATTCCAGATGCTGCTCTACCGCACCGTGGTGGAGCGCCTGGGCGCTGAGCGCGTGCATGCCGGCCATACGTTCGAAGCGGTCACGAGCACCGGCGCGCGCGCGGGCGATCCCGTGGAGTTCACGCTGCGCCGGCGCAGCGACAACGCGCAAGTCACGGCGCGGGCCGATGTGCTGGTGGGCGCCGACGGCATCCACTCCGCCGTGCGCCGCCACTTCTATCCGCAGGGCGACGCGCCGCGCTTCTCGCGCCGCACGCTGTGGCGCGCCGTCACCGAGGCGCCGCCGTACCTGGATGGCAGCTCGATGTTCATGGCGGGCCACCAGGACCAGAAGTTCGTGGCCTACCCGATCTCCGAGCCGCTGCGCCGCCAGGGGCGCTCGCTGGTCAACTGGATCGCCGAGCTGCGCGTGCCCGACAGCGCGCCGGATACCCCGCCGCGCAGCGACTGGAACAAGCAGGTCGACAAGTCCGTGTTCCGCGAAGCCTTTGCGAACTGGCGCTGGGACTGGATCGACATCCCCGCGCTGATCGACGGCGCACAGGCCATCTACGAATTCCCCATGGTCGACAAGGACACGCTGCCGCGCTGGACCTTCGACCGCGTGACGCTGCTAGGCGACGCCGCCCACCCGATGTACCCGATCGGCTCCAACGGCAGCGCGCAGGCCATCCTCGATGCGCGCTACCTGATGGACAGCCTGCTGGCCAACGGCGCGCCGCGCGACGCCTGCGGCACCGGCCATGCGTTGCGCGAGTACGAAGCGGAACGGCTGCCGCGCACCGCGGCCATCGTGCTGCGCAACCGCATGAACGGGCCCGAGCAGGTCATGCAGCTGGCCGAGCAGCGCGCGCCGCAAGGCTTCAGCGATATCGAAACCGTGATCCCGCGCACCGAGCTCGAAGCGATTGCGCTGCGCTACAAGCAGCTCGCCGGCTTCGACCGGCAATCGCTGCAGGTGCCGCCGCGCTAAGCGCGGCCGCGCCTGTGATTGCGCCAGTCCGTCATATCATGCCCCCCGACCGGCCCTGAGAAGCCGGCGTCATGCGAAGAAAAGGAGATATCGTGCCGCGCCCCAGCCTTAGTTGCCTTACCCGCCTTGCCACGCCCGCCAGCCGCCTTGCGCTCGCCGTCACCGCCAGCCTTGCCGCCGCGCTCGGCGCCGCGCCCGCGCTTGCCGAGGTGACGGTCGGCGTCAGCATCGCGTCGACCGGCCCCTCGGCCTCGCTCGGCATCCCGCAGAAGAACAGCATGCCCTTCCTGCCGGAGACCATCGCCGGCGAGAAAATCCGCTATATCGTGCTGGACGACGGCTCCGATCCCACCCAGGCCACCAAGGTAGCGCGCCGCTTCGTCAGCGAGGACAAGGTCGACATCATCCTCGGCTCGTCGGCGGTGGCGCCGTCGATCGCGATTGCCGAAGTCGCCGACGAGAGCCAGACCGTGCAGCTGGCCTTCTCGCCGATCGAGCTCAAGCCCGGCCGCGGCGAATGGACGTATCGCCTGGCCCAGCCGGTCAAGCTGATGGCCGAGGCCGTGGCGGATGCCGCGCACGCCAGAGGCATCAAGACCATCGCCTTCATCGGCTTTGCCGACGCCTACGGCGAGACCTGGCTCAAGGAGTTCACCACCGCCGCCACTGCGCGCGGCATGCGCCTGGTGGCCACCGAACGCTATGCGCGCTCGGACACCAGCGTGACCGCGCAAACGCTCAAGCTGATCGCCGCCCGCCCCGACGCGGTGCTGATCGCCGGCGCCGGCACCGGCGCGGCCCTGCCGCACACCACGCTGCGCGAGCGCGGGTACGCGGGCCCGGTCTACCACACGCACGGGGCGGCCACCAAGGACCTGATCCGCATCGGCGGCAAAGCCGTCAACGGCTCCATCCTGCCCGCCGGGCCGGTGATCGTGGCCGAGCAGCTGCCGGACAGCGCCGCCACCAAGAAGCCGGGGCTGGACTACGTGGGCCGCTACGAGAAGCAGTACGGGCCCGACACCCGCACCCAGTTCGGCGCCCACCCCTATGATGCGGGCCTGGTGCTGCAGCGCATCGTGCCGGTGGCGCTCAAGCAGGCCAAGCCAGGCACGCCGGAGTTCCGCCGCGCGCTCAAGGCCGCGCTGGAGAGCGAGCGCAATATCGTGGTGTCGCATGGCGTGCTGAACTACACCGCGCAGGATCATTTCGGCTTTGACACCCGCGGCCGCGTGATGCTGACCATCGACAATGGCAACTGGAAGCTGCTGAAATGACCTCCGCGCCCTTTGCCATCGCCGCCCTGCCCACGCCCACGCTGGAGCATGTGGCGGACTTCAGCTTCCGGCTGGCGCCGGTCACCGAGGTGGGCGCGAGCGCGCTGGGCAACCGGCGGGTCATCCCCATTCTCGATGGCGTCGTTTCCGGGCCGCGCCTGCAAGGGCGCATCCTGCCCGGCGGCGCGGATTTCCAGCTGGTGCGCCACGACGCCGGCAACGGCATCGTCGTGGCCGACATCGAGGCCCGCTATGTGCTGGAGACCGACGACGGCGCGCGCATCTACATCGTCAACGCCGGCGTGCGCAGCGGCCCCGCCGCGCTGATCGCGCGCCTGGCCGGCGGCGAGATCGTCGACCCGCGCCTGATCTATTTCCGCACCGCGCCCCGCTTCGAGACGGCGGCGCCCGGCTACGACTGGCTCATGCAGCACCTGTTTGTCGCCACCGGCGCCCGCTATCCGGACCGGGTGGAAATGCGGTATTTTCGCGTCGTATAGGCGGCCCGGTTTCTCAGGCAGCCATCGCCACCCACATCCATCGACCGACGCCAAGGCCTCATGACCACAGCAAAGGCGCGAGCGCGCCGCAGCCGCGATGCCCTCGCCCCCGATCCCGCCGGCGCCAGCCGGGCAGCCGATGCGCCCGGTGGATTCGACCCGCATATCGCCAATGTCGACTACGGCGTGCTGGACGGCCTGGTCGGCTACGCCATCCGCCGCGCGCAGATCCGTATCTACGAAGACTTCGTGCAATCGCTGGCGCAGTGGCACATCACGCCGCCGCGTTTCTCCGCGCTCGTGATCGTCTCGCGCAATCCGCTGCTCAAGCTGACCGAGCTGGCCAGCATCCTGGGCATCGCGCGCTCGGGCGCGGTGCTGCTGGTCGACGCGCTGGAAGACATGAAGCTGGTGGCGCGCCGCCCGGCGCCGCACGATCGCCGCGCCTACAGCCTGGTGCTGACCCCGGCGGGACGGCGCACGCTGGAAGCCGCCACCGCCGCGGTGTGCGCGCACGATGCGCGCGTCGCGGGGGCATTGTCGGCGCAGGAACAAGATACGCTGCGCACGCTGCTCGGAAAGCTCGCGCCGCCGCAGGCGATCGGTGCGGCCCGTTTGGAAGATCCCGCAAACGCCGCAGAAGACTAGACGGAGTTCCTGCGGAAAAACCTGCGGAAATCGCATGGCGGCGTCATCCGCGCCCAGGCCCATGCGTTAACATGGGCACCATGCCGAATCGCCCTTCCCCCATTCTTCACCGCCTGCTGCCGCTTTGCGCCGCCGGGCTGTTGTGCCTCAGCGGCGTGAGCACCGCCGCCGCCAAGACCCCCGTTCACAAGGCCAAGGCCGCCCACGCCGCGGCCGAGTCCGCCGAGCCGCGCTCAGGCCTGCCGGGCAGCGTAACGGCAGCGCTCAAGCGCGCGCATGTGCCCGCCTCGGCCACCAGCTTCTACGTGATCAAGGTCGGCGCGCCAGCGCCCCGCGCAAGCTGGAACGCGCAAACGCCGATGAACCCGGCTTCCACCATGAAGCTGGTCACCACCTTCGCCGGGCTCCAGCTGCTTGGCCCCGGTTACCGCTGGCAGACCGCGCTGTACGCCGACAACCAGCCAGGCGCCGACGGCACCGTCAACGGCAACGTCTACCTGCGCGGCTATGGCGACCCCAAGCTGGTGCCGGAAGAAATGGCCAAGCTGGTCAACAGCGCCCGCATCGCGGGCGCCACCACCATCAATGGCGACCTGGTGCTGGACCGCAGCTACTTCGATTCCGCGCTCGACAAAGGCACCACCATCGATGGCGAAACCCAGCGCGCCTACAACGTCAGCCCCGACGCGCTGCTCTACGCCTTCAAGACGCTGTCGTTTACCATCACGCCCGACCCGGCCAACCAGTCGGTCGCGGTATCGGTCACGCCCGCGCTGGCGCAGCTCAAGCTCGACAACCGCCTGGCGCTGTCCCACGGTAAATGCGGCGACTGGTCGGCACGCGCGCGCCCCGCCGTCACGCCACAGCCCGACGGCACCGTGCTGGCCTCCTTCGACGGCAGCTACGCCGCCGACTGCGGCGAACACGTGGTCAACATCGCCACGCTCTCGCACAACGAGTTCACCTGGGGCGGCTTCGTCGCCGAATGGCAACTGGCCGGCGGCCGCTTCACCCACCAGCCAGCCCTGCGCATGGGCCGCGCCCCGCGCAACGCCTTCCTGCTGGCACGCCACTACGGCCAGCCCCTGTCGGAAATCGTGCGCGACATCAACAAGTTCTCGAACAATGTGATGGCCCGCCAGCTTTACCTGACCATCGGCGCGGAGATGGATCGCAGCGGCCCGGCCAGCACCACCCGCTCGGCCAAGGTGGTGCAGCGCTGGCTGGCGCGCCAGGGGCTGGACATGCCCGGCCTGGTACTGGACAACGGCTCCGGACTATCGCGTGAAGAACGCATCAGCGCCTACGATATGTCGCGGCTGCTGCAGCAAGCGCTGGCCAGTGAAGTCGGCCCGGTGCTGATCGATTCACTGCCGATCCTCGGCGTGGACGGCACGCTGCGCAACCGCCTGACGCGCGCCGGCGCGGCCGGCAATGCCTACATGAAAACGGGAACGTTGAACGACGTGCGGGCGCTGGCCGGCTATGTCGATGCGCTGAACGGCGACCGCTATGTGGTGGTCAGCTACATCAACCACGCCAACGCAGCACAAGCCCGCGAAGCCCACGACGCCCTGCTGCAATGGGTGTATCAGGGCGCACCCTGAGTGGCGTGATACTGGCAGCCGGTACGGAAGAAGGTGAGATCGCGCCCTTGCCAGCGCCCGCCCTCTCCCCCGGCCCCTCCCACAAGTGGGAGAGGGGAGCCAACCAGCAGCAAGATCAACCCATTGTGGTAGCCGTGTTTCCCGCCCGAAGGGGCGGGAAACACCCACGGCGATGCGAAGCGAGCCGTGGAGGTGTTCAGAGGCCG
>NZ_JBXANI010000051.1:0-24732 GCF_058801495.1 Cupriavidus sp. GW822-FHT03E04 | reverse complement strand
ATGAACGGCAACAACACGGCCTTTGCCGACGACATCAAGTCCCACGTGACGTCGACCCAGAACGCCAGCAACAACATCTACTAAGCCGCGGGCCACGCCCCAAGCTGAATTCGCAATCCACTGAATACCCCGGAGAACTGCCATGACTACCACCCTCGCCATCAAGGACCTGTCCGTCACCGAAGAACTCGACGCTCACGCCATGCGCGCCGTGCGCGGCGGCTTCGTGCCCTTCATGCCCGTCTTCAGCGCGGTCAAGATCGACTCGACCTTCAATGCCCAGCAGCTGATTGGGCAGACGCAAAACGTCGTCAATATGAACGGCAACAACACGGCCTTTGCCGACGACATCAAGTCCCACGTGAGCTCAACGCAGAACGCAGAGAACAACATCTATCGTTGAAGCCACCGCCGCCCTCCCGGCGTGCCGGGCAGGGCGGCCCTTTTCTTGCCGCAGGGCCTCTATTTACAGGTTGGATCGCGCCGCTAGCGGATACACAATGCATGCATGGCGTGTTGATGGCGCGGCTCCTTTGCATCCGGGCCGTGACTGACCCGGCGCAGCTGGCGCTGGCGATGTGGCTGACGGGGGCCGGTGCCCGCCGTGGCCTCCTCACCCCGCCGACGCTCGCAGGAGGCGATCGTGCCAGACCATTCCACCCCGTTCATCGTGCATGGTGCGCGCGCCGCGTTGCGGCGATGCCTGATGGCAGGCGCCTGCCTGCTGGTGCTGGCCGCTTGCGCCGACTTTCGTCCGCCGGTGTACCAGCGGCCCGAAACGCCGGCCAAGCCGGACTGGGCGCGCCAGGGATCGATCACGGTTTCGCCGGCGGACACGATCGTGCCGAACTGGTGGCAGGCATTCCGGGATCCGTACCTCGACGGACTGGTCGACAAGGCGATTGCGGGGAACTACGACATCAAGGTGCTGGCCGCACGCATCAAGGTAGCGGGCGCGCAGATTGCCGAGGTCAAGGCCGGCGCGCTACCCGTCTTCGACGTGGGGGCAGGGGCAAGCTTCGAGAAGAGCACAGGCACGTCGCTCGTCAAGACCTACAACCTCGGCACCCAGGTCAACTGGGACATCGATATATGGGGCAAGGTGGAGAAGGGTGTGCAGGCCCAGACCGCCGAATTCAACGCAACCGAAGCGGATTGGCGTGCCGGCTACCTCACCCTGGTCTCGGATGTGTCCACCACCTACTTCCAGATACTGCAGTTCGACGAACAGATCGATCAGCAGAGCAAGACACTAGCGAGGAACAAGCAGATCCTCGCCACCTACCAGGCCATGTTCCAGAACGGCCTGATTCCGAAGATCCGCGTGATGCAGCAGCAGGCCGAGATCAACCGGCTCACCAAGGACCTGCTGGAACTGCGCCGCTCGCGCGACATTTCCGAGAACGCACTGGCCACGCTGGTGGGCGTGCCGGCTGGCGTGTTCAAGGTGCCGGCCGGGCGACTGCAGGAGCGCGTGCAGCTGCCGGCGGTGCCGGCGGGGCTGCCGTCGCAATTGCTCTCGCGGCGCCCTGACATCGTGGCGGCGGAGTATCGCGTGCTCGAGTCCGTCAACCTGGTCGGCCAGGCGCGCCTGGCGCAACTGCCCAGCGTCAGCCTGACGGGCCGCGGCGGCACGGCGAGCTTCGCGCTGAGCGACCTGCTGAAGTCCTTCACCTTCGGCTTCATGCCGAGCATCAATCTGCCCATGCTGGACCCGGGCGTGCGTGCCCGGGTGAAGACCAGCGAGGCGCAGACCAAGGTCGCCGAGAGCGAATACGGCCGCACCGTGATTACGGCATTCGAGGAAGTGGAGAACGCGCTGGTCAATGTCGACGCACACAAGAAGCAGCGCGTCGAACTGCAGCAGCAGGTTGCGCAACTGCGTGTGGTGTCGGCGCAGATCGAGGCCCAGTTGAAGGAAGGCGTGGTGTCCCAGCTCGATGTATTCGAGACCGAGCGATCGCTGCTGAGCGCGCAGCAGGAATTGTTGGCCAACCACCAACAGATCCTGGCCGACACTGTCACCCTCTACAAGGCACTAGGGGGCGGGTGGCCAAGCACCGAGGTGAGCAACGCGCCGAAGGAGGCGTCGCAGCAGGTCTCGAAGTAGGGGCCTGCAACCCGTTGCGCACGAGGAGCCGGGCACGCCCGGCAAGGCGCGAAGTACGCCACCGGCGGACGTTTGACTACGGGCAAGCGTGGCCTACTATGTCCTTAGTCAACACGTTCACGACGCAGCGGGCCGCACCGGCTCGCGCCGTCGCCATGAAACATGGCTTGCCGCTGGCGCACGCGTCGTGGCACGCGCTGTTGGTGGTATCGAAACATGGCTCCAGACGAAGCTCTGATTGTCGAGATGCGGGCAAAGGTGGGGCAGGCGTTCGATATCGTGCTCGAGCCCATCTCCAATCCTGAGCTCGGCGAGATCCGCATCGACGAGAGCCTGTTCGCCGTGGGGCGCGCGGAAGCGCCTTTCGCGGCATACCCGCCCGATGTAGCCGCGGTGCTCTCGCGCCGTCATGCGCGCATTTTTTCCGAGCATGGCGCGGCCTATATCGCTGACCTGGGCAGCAAGAACGGCACCACCGTCAATGGCGCGGCTGTGGCACAGCAGCCGGCCAGGCTACGCGACGGCGATGAACTGCGCTTCGGCGCTGCGCTGTCCTACCTGGTGCGGCTACGCGCGCGCGCGCCGGTCCAGGCGGCAAGCCAGGCGCCGATGGTGCTGACGCTCGTGCCCGAGCGCGACGATCTTGGGCTGCAGCCGATCGAGGTGGCTGGCTTTCCCTTCCTGATCAGCAAGGCGGATGCGTCGTTCTCCCGTTACAAGGAGAGGTATCCGCACCAGGTCAACTATGTCTCGCGCCGCCATGCGCACATCTTCCTGAAAGGGAACGATCCATTTGTCGAAGACCTCGGCAGTACCAACGGGACCTTCGTCAACGGCAAGCGGGTAGATGAGCACGCGGTCGCCCTGGGCGAGAGAGACCTCCTTGCGTTCGGTGGCAATCATTTTGTCTATCGGGTTGGCATATGCAACGGGGCCGCCGCCGACGCAACCCTCACCAGTTCGATCCTGCCGCCGCCCGATGCCGCTGAAGTGCCTGCCCAGGACCCGGCGGCTCCTGTCTCGGCCCCGTCGGCACCGGCACCCGCCGCAGCGCCAGCACCCGCCACGCCCGCGCATGATCCCGACAAGACCACGTTTGTCGCCGCGGCTGGCTCCTTCCTGGATATTTTCTGCGTCGACTATGCCGCCCAGCAGGAGGATGAGGTCAATCAGGAGGCATTGCCCCAGCCGGAAGGCGTTGGGGGTGCGACGGACACGCCGCGCGGGCAGGGCAAGTTCGCGCTGGTCATGGGCAGGCTCGGCAGCAGCTTCGGCGCTTCGGAGCGCGCTGGCCTGAAGCGCGTGGCGCGCTGGGGCGGTGCCGTCGCCGTGGCGGTCGTGGCGTTGCTGCTCTTCCTGTACTTGCGCGGCGCGTCCGAGCGCGAGATGAGGTCCTTGATGGCCGGCGGCGACTATGCCCGCGCCGCTGCCGTGGCCGACGCGTATCTGGAGCGCCACCCGGATCATGCGCAGTTCCGCGCGATGGGTACCGAGGCGCTGCTGCGCGACCAGGTGCCGGGATGGATTGGCAAGCTGCAGGCGCGCGACTTCAATGGCGCCGAAACGGCGCTGGCGCGTATGAAGACGCTCGGCGCGCACAATGCCGACGCGCGCGGCGTGCTGGATGAACTCGACTGGATCGGCCGGCTGAACCGCTTCGTGGCCGGCCGGGGCGGCGTGGACGCGCCGATCCGCATCTTCACCGATGAAGCCAGCATGCGTGCGCTGCTCAAGCATTGGAATGACGACACGCCAGCGCACCAGCGCGCGCTGGACCGCATTGCCGCCTATGTGCCGCAATTCAGGGAGCCATATGCCGACGCACTCAGCAATGTGCGCAAGCTGCAGAGCGACGACTCGGTCTATCTGGCCGCCATCGACCGCTTGAACGCGTCGCTGGCCAGCGGGTTGGCGAGTGACCATCCTGAAGCGCTGCAGGCCGTGCTGGCGGACTACGCGGAGAAGTATCCAAGGCTCGCGGGCATGGATCGCATCAAGGAAGACCTGCGGCAGTACATTGCGCTGGACGGCGCGGCGCGCGCAGCCACGCTTGGCCCGCTGATGGCCCAGATGGCCAAGGCCAGCTTTTCCACGCCGCCCTTCCAGGCGCGCTTTCGCGAATTGGCAGCCAGCCGCCTGCCGGCGCCGGAGCTGGTGCGGCAGTACGCCGAGGTGGACAAGGCTTGGCGTGCAGGGGACAGCGCCAAGGCGTTCGCCGGGCTGCAAGCGATAAAGACGGGGCCGTGGGCCGAGGCCGCGGCCAAGGACCTTGCGCGCAAGCAGGCCGTCGCCGCGCAGTTCGTCGAGCTGCAGAAGGCGCGCGGCGGCAAGGACAATGAGGACGCCTTGCTGTCGTTCTACGCCATGCTCGATCCCACCGAGGATGCCTACTTCCTGAAGGCGGTCGAGCCCGATGTGGCGGCGATACACGATGCGGCGATCCGGCGTGCGCAGGAACTGATGAACGCCGCGCTTGCGTCGTGGCGCCAGTATCGCCGCGATGGCGCCATCGGCGGCGAGCAGCGGCTGGAGTCCGACATCTCCGCCAAGTTCCGCGCGCAGGCACGCCTGCTGTCCAATGCCAGCGCGCAAGCGCGCCAGGGCATGCGCATCTACGCGCAGTTGAAGGTTGGCGATACGGCGCAATGGAGCCAGGTCCGGGAGGATATCGATTCGGAGACCGAGCTGCAGCGGCGTTCCCTGCAGGAATTGCGCATGGTGCTGAGCCCTGCGCTGCTCAAGTCCAAGCTGGCATTGATTGGAGGGGAGGGTGATGAAGGACGACAGCCGAGACAATCGCCTTAAGCCGCTGTCCGAGGCGCTTGAGGACCACAGCGCCGAGGGCATCGCCATTCTCAGCGCGGAGCCCTGGAAGCTGATGCAGATCTCCGTGCTGGTCATGGTGTCGCTGGTCGTGTGCGCGCTGGTCTGGTCGTTCGTGGGCCACGCGGATGTGATCGTGTCCGCGGACGGCACCCTCGCCCCGGAGTCCGAAGTGCGGCGGTTCTATGCGCCGGTGGACGGGGAGCTGGCGGATCTTTATGTGGCCGAGGGCCAGCCGGTGAACAAGGACGACGTGCTGGCGCGTCTGAATGCACGTGGCGCGATCGAGGCCGCCACCAATGCGCTGGAAGCGCAGCTCAAGCTGCAGGATTCCGAGCGCGAGTGGAAGCAGTTTCCCGACAAGAAGCTGTTGATGCAGCGCAAGGCGGCAGCGTTGAAGCAGCAGATCGATGTGGCGGAGCGCCTGCACGAGAATCGTACGGCGGAGGGCACGACCCGGCTCGCGGAACAACAGCGGGCACAATTGCAGCAGGCGCGCAGCAACCTGGACAGCGCGCGTCGGACGCGTGAATTCGCGCGCCAGGAGCAGGACCGCTATGCCCGCCTGTTTGCGCTGCCGGGTGGCGGCGGGGTCTCGCAGTCACAGGTGGAGAGCAAGCGGATTGCGGCTGTTGAGGCGGAGAACGCACTGCAGATTGCCCAGTCGCGGCTGGCCGAGCTGGATTCCAAGCTGAGCCAGGAATTCAACCAAGCCACCGTGCAGCTCGAAGGCAGCAGCCAGGAGCTGACCAACCTGCGCATCCAGTACGACGCCGCGCTGCGCGAGATAGCCAATACGGAAGACAAGCTGCGCCTGCAGGTGCAGACCGCGCGGCTGGTTGCCGAGGCCGCGGCGCGCATCCGTTTCGAGAATATCGACAAGGACAACTTCCTGCTGATCCTGGCGCCCGTGGCGGGCGTGATCACCGATGTCAGCTCCACGCAGCGCGGTGACAAGGTCCTGGCCAATGCGCCATTGGGCGGCATCGCGCCCAAGAACGCGCGCCCCGTGCTCAAGATCGAGATTGCCGAGCGCGATCGTGCCTTCCTGCGCGAGGGCTTGCCCGTCAAGCTGAAATTCAACGCCTTTCCCTACCAGCGCTATGGCTTGATTGCCGGCACGCTCGAGTACATCTCGCCAGCGACCAAGCTGGCGGGGCCGAACAAGCAGCCGGTGTACGAGGGGCGCGTGCGGCTGGCGCAAGACTACTACACGGTGGCGGACAGCAAGTACCCGCTGCGCTACGGCATGACCGCCACGGCGGAAATCGTGGTGCGCGAGCGGCGCCTGATCGACCTGGGGCTGGATCCGTTCCGGCAGGTGGCGGGCTGAAGCCAGCGGATAGCGGCAACGCCTGGAAAGTGGTTGGAGACGCATCGGCGGCCCGCACCTGCGTGCGGGCGGATTTTGGCAAATGGGAAACAATCAAGGAGCTGACGAGATGACAGCGATTGTGCGGGTCGACGATGAAGTCATCGGGGTCGAGGAATTCATCCGGGTCTTGAAGCTCACGGGCCAGTTCGAAGGGCTGATCGAGCAGATCGTCAGGGACAAGCTCACGGTGCACGCGGCGAAGAAGCAGGGCATTACCGTGGCGCCGGAGGAAATCCAGGAGCGCGCCGACCAGTTCCGGCGTGTGCAGGGCTTGCACCGCGCGACGCAGATGAACCATTATCTCGATGTGCTCGGTGTGAGCCTGGATGAGTTCGAGGCGTTCGTGACCGATAGCCTCTTCCAGGAAAAGATGCTTGCCGAGGTGGCCAGCGACAAGGCGGTCGAGGCCTACTTCAAGCTGCACTCGCCGAAGTTCGACAGCATCGAGGTGAGCCATATCGTGGTGGACGCCGAGGGCAAGGCAAAGGAGCTGATCTCCTATCTGCGGGACGATCCCGACAGCTTTGCCGAGATGGCGCGAGAGCACTCCATCGCGGACACGAAGGAGCAGGGCGGCGCGATCGGCAAGGTACTGCGCGGCTCGCTGAAGACGGATATTGAAGCCAAGGTGTTCAACGCCGCCACCGGCGACCTGCTCGGTCCGTTCCCGTCCCAGGACCGCTCCTTCTTCGAGATCTTCATGGTGAGCGCCAAGCATCCTGCCACGCTCGATGCCGATGTGGCGGCGGAGGTGCGCCGGCTCCTGCGTGAAGACTGGCTGATGGCCAGGGCGCAGGAACACGTCATCGAAGCGCGCTAGCCGCTGGCGCTCAGACGCATATGGAAGCCAGTCCCGAACTGCATCCGCTCGCCGACTTCCTGGCCGGCGTGGAAATACTCTCGCCGTTCTCGCGCGAGGAAATGGAGCGGCTGGCGGAGCATGCGCAAGCGCTTTCGTACGGCTTTGGCGAGACCATCTGCAACGCGGGCGAGGCGGCAGACGGGCTTTTCATCATCAAGTCGGGGTCCGTGCGCATCTTCAACGAAGACAATGGCAAGGAAGTCAGCCTCGGCGTGCGCAAGGCGCGCGAGGTGTTCGCCGACATTGCCATGCTGCGCGAGTACCGGCATGAATCCTCGGTGCGCTCGTCCGCCAAGACCGAGCTGCTCTTTATTCCGCGCAGCGTGACCGAGCCCATGATTGCGCAAAATCCGGCGGCGATGGCTTTTGTCGCCAGCTATGTGGCGATCAGTTCGGCCGGCGGCTTTGTCGCCCGCTTGTTCGACCTGCGCGGCAAGCTCGACAAGAGTGAGCTGGAGGAGGCCGTGCGCAGCGTGGGGGTGAAGCGCGTTTCCGCCGGCAAGGAGATCCTGAAGCAGGATGCACGGGAGGATCGCCGCCTGTACGTGGTGCGCCAGGGCGAAGTGCGCATTGTGCGGACCGAGGAGGGCGTCGAGTATCCATTGGCGACCTTGCGCCAGGGCGATATCTTTGGCGAGCGTGCCTGCGTGATGCGACAAGAACAGATTGCGTCGGCCATCGCCGGCACGGATGCGCGGCTGCTGGTGATTCCGGAAAAGACCGTGCAGCTGATCCTGGAGCGCAATCCCAAGCTGCGCGAGGTGCTGGAAGAGCGCATACGCTTTATCGACAGGGAACTGCACCGGCAAAAGAGGATGGCCGAGCGGCGCAAGCATCCGGTGATGCTCGACCTGCGCTCGAAGCCGGAGTTTGGCGAACGCGTTATCCGCCGTTTCGCCCTGGTCGAGCAGGCCGAGGAGATGGATTGCGGCGCTGCCTGCCTGGCGATGATCTGCCGCCATCACGGCATCCCCATGACGCTCGGCAAGCTGCGCGAGCTGGCCAACGTGACCACGCAGGGCGCCACGCTGGACAGCCTGGCCCGCGCCGGCGAGTCGCTCGGCTTTACCACCCGCGGCGTGCAGTGCACGCATGATTCCCTGCTGGGTTTCGAGCTGCCGTTCATCGTGCACTGGGAGGGCTACCACTACGTGGTGGTCTACGGCGTATCGAAGCGCTGGGTGTGGGTGGCCGACCCGGCCCTCGGCTTTCGCAAGATGGGCGTGGAGGAGTTCGAGCGCGGGTGGAGCGGCACCTGCCTGCTTTTCACCTCCGGCGAAAGCATGGCGCAACTGGCGGTGGCACGCTCGCCCTGGCTGCGCTTCATCGGCTACCTGGCGCCGTACAAACGGATCCTTGCGCACCTGTTCATGGCGACCTTCGTGATCCAGGTGCTGGGCGTGGTGCCGCCCCTGATCATCCAGAACATCCTTGACGGGGTGGTCGTGCACCAGAACATGGGTCTGCTGAACCTGCTGATACTTGGGTTGATCGTTTCCAGCGTGTTTTCGCAACTGATGAGTTCGGTGCGGGCGTATCTCGCCAATTTCATGGTGCGCAATATGGACTTTGCCATGATGTCGCACTTCTTCAAGCACACCTTGTCGCTGCCGTTTTCCTTCTTTGCCAAGCGCAAGACGGGCGACATCTTCGCGCGCTTCCAGGAGAACCAGACTATCCGGGCCTTCCTGACCGAGTCGACGGTGACGACGGCGCTCAACCTGCTGATGGTGTTTATCTACTTCACCATCATGTTTCTCTACAACGTCAAGATGACACTGGTGCTGATCGCCTTCGTGGTCCCGATCGCGATCCTGACGATCGTGGCAACGCCAAAGGTCAAGGCTTTCGCGCGCGAGGTGTTCACCACCACGACCGATGCGCGGTCCTACCTGATGGAAGCGCTGGGCGGGGTGGAAACGGTCAAGGGCATGGGAATCGAGCGCCCGGTGCGCCTGAAGTGGGAGAAGAAGTACGCCAAGGCGCTGGAGGTCCAGTACAGGGCGCAGGCATTCCATATCCTGGTTGGGCTGGCCAGCCAGTTGCTCAATGCCGCGACCACCATCGCGGTGCTATGGGTGGGCGCCAACCTGGTGCTGCAGCGCGAGCTGACCGTTGGCCAGCTCATTGCCTTCAACGCCTTCATGGGCAGCGTGCTGGCGCCTTTGATGGGGCTGGTGGCATTGTGGGGCCAGCTCAACGATGCCGGCGTGGCGATGGAGCGCCTGGGCGACGTGCTGGACCTCGATCCGGAGCAAAAGCCGCAGGATCTGGCGTCGCGCGTGATGCTGCCGGACCTGCAAGGCGAGATCAACCTGGAAGGCGTCTATTTCCGCTACGGCGGCGCCGAAACGCCCTACGTGCTGGAGAACATCAGCTTCAGCATCAAGCCCGGCGAATTGCTGGCCATCGTGGGACGCAGCGGATCGGGCAAGACCACGCTGGCCAAGATGCTGGTGGGATTCTACGTGCCCACGGACGGCAAGATCACCGTGGACGGCTACGACCTCGGCGTGATCGACAAAGAGTATTACCGCGCGCAGATCGGCTACGTGATGCAGAGCAACCTGCTGTTCTCGGGCACCATCGCCGAGAACATCGCCTGCGGCGACGACAGCCCGGATCGTCGCCATATCGAGGAAGTCGCCAAGATGGCCGATGCCCACGCGTTCATCAGCAAGCTGCCGCTGGGTTACGAGCAGGTGGTGGGCGAGCGCGGCGTGGGTTTGTCTGGCGGTCAGATCCAGCGCCTGTGCATTGCCCGCGCGCTTTATCACGATCCGCGCCTGCTGGTCTTCGACGAGGCAACTTCTGCGCTGGACACGCAATCGGAGAGCAATATCCTTGGCAACATGCAGGAGATCCTGCAGGGCCGCACGGCCGTGATCATCGCGCACCGCCTGAGCACCATCATGCGCGCGGACAAGATCCTGGTGCTGTACGAAGGGGCCATCGTCGAGCAAGGACGGCATGAGGAGTTGCTGGAGCGCAAGGGCATGTACTACCAGCTGGTGCAGAAGCAACTGAGCTCGGAGTGAGCGCTTTTGCATAGCCCGGGTGCCGCTGGGCAGCAACGGCGCATCTGGCATATCTGCCGTAGCGCGATGCATGGGGGAGCGCGACATGAAGCTGTTCAACCAGGGTGGCTCCGTCGGGTCGGCCATCTCCTATGCCGGTCTGATCGAGAAGATCGAGATCCTGCGCTCGACGTTGCGCTGGGCCTCCAAGCTCGAGCGCACGGAGATCGAGAAGCTGCTCAAGCAGGCCACCACGCTGCGCGACGAGGTGATGCAGCTATCGCACAAGGAGCGCTTCGTGCAGGCGGCCGTGGCGGAGCCTGCGCCGGCCGACCTGGCGCCGCGCGAGCGCCGCCAGGCGTTGCTGGAGCGCAGCTTTATTTTCGAGGGCACCTTCGGCGACAACCCGAAGCTGCTGGAGGCGCTGGAGATTGCCGAGAAGGCAGCGCCCACCGATCTGCCGGTGTTGATCGATGGCGAGAGCGGCACGGGCAAGGAGCTGATGGCCAAGGTGATCCATGCCAACGGCTCCAGGACGGACAAGCCCTATATCTCGGTGAACTGCGGGGCGATCCCTGAGAACCTGCTGGAGTCGGAGTTGTTCGGCCACAAGAAGGGCGCCTTCACGGGCGCCGCCAACGATCGCCGCGGCAAGTTCGAGAGCGCGCACACCGGCACCATCTTCCTCGATGAGATTGGCGAATTGCCTCTCACCGGGCAGGTCAAGCTGCTGCGCGTGCTGGAGTCGCACGAGATCCAGCGGGTCGGCTCCGACGAGACCATTTCGGTCGACACGCGCATCGTTGCAGCTACCAACCGGGACTTGCGGCGCCTGAGCGAGGAGGGCAAGTTTCGCGAAGACTTGTTCTACCGCCTCAGCGTGATCCACGTCACCCTGCCGCCGCTGCGCGAGCGGCGCGACGAAATCGCCTTGCTGGTGGCTTATTTCGGCGACGAGGCCGCCGGCGTGCTAAAGCGCCGGCCCATCAAGCTCACCCCGCGCCTGCGCGACTTCCTGATGAATTACGCCTACCCGGGCAATATCCGCGAGTTGCGCAATCTGATGTACCGGACCTCCTGCCTCGCCGGCGACACGGCCGATCTAGAGCATCTTCCGCAGGACCTGCGGCCCAAGCCATCGGCGCCGGCAGCCAGCGGCGCCGTGGCACCGCTCGTGGTGGATGCATCCACGGCCACGTCACTCAGCGAAGCCAAGCGCGCCGCCAGCGATGAAGCCGAACGCGCTTTTCTCGAGCGGGGATTGCAGGAGGTCGGCGGCACGGTGGCGGAGCTGGCCAGGCGCTTCGACATGAATCGCTCGCACCTGCAGATGCTGCTCAAGAAACACGGCATCCATTCCAAGGATTTTCGCAACCAGGGCGCGGCGCAGGGCGGCAAGGCGCGGTAGGAGGGAGGGCGGTGAACCGCGCGCCAGGCTACAGCGCGGGATTTACCATGGTCTTGTCCGAGGCGTAGAGATCCTCCGCGCGCGCCACCACCGCCGAGATGTTGTCGTGGCCGCCGCGGCCCAGCGCCGCAGTCACCAGTGCCTGCGCCGCCAGCTCGCAATCGCCGCAGGCCAGCACGCTGGCGATCTCCGGGTCCCGCAGTTCATTGCTCAGGCCGTCGCTGCAGAGCAGGAACATATCGGCGTCCGCGACTTCCACCCAGGTCTGGTCCAGTTCCAGTGCCGTATTCGCGCCGACCGCGCGGGTGATGGTGTTGTGCGCAGGGTGATGCACGGCTTCTTCCGCGGTGATCAGGCCGCGCGCCTTGAGTTCTTCCACGCGGCTGTGGTCCCGGGTCAACTGGGTCAGGTGCGCGTCCCGGTACAGGTAGATGCGGCTGTCGCCTGCCCACAGGCAGCCACAGAAGCGTTCGCACGCCATCAGCACCACCACCGTGCTGCCAATGCGCCGGACCTGCCGGCGCGCCGCTTCCTCCAGCAGTTCGCGATTGACGTCCTGCAAGGCGATGCGGGCCCCGTCGAGCAAGCTTTCGAGGCTGTGCGGCAGGGCCAGCCGGGACAGCGTCTCCACGACCAGATTGCTGGCATAGTCGCCAACCGCGTGGCCGCCCATGCCATCCGCCACCACCCAGAGCCCCCGCTCCGGCTGGGCGAGGCAGGCATCCTCATTGCGCTCCCGCACCAGGCCGACATCGGTGCGAGCGGCTGAAGTCCAGCGGAATTGCGATGCACAGGTCACGATCATCTCCGGTGTTCGGGCGAGCTAGGACGCCACAACGCCACGCCAGTGCCCGGGCGGCATTGGCGTGGCGGGCGGCGCATGGCCGGACCGTGCGGGCTGAGCGCGAACCGGGTTACATCCGGCCGTCGTTTCTTGCCCCTTGTCCCGCTTGCACATTGATGTTCGCGCCGGGCGCCGTATTGCGAACGTCGATGTTCTGGAACTGGTTAACCATCTGATCAGCATAGAAGCTGTTGTTGATCTCGTAAAAGTTGACGACGGGACCAACGCTTTGCCGGGGCGGGGAATAGGGCTGGATCCAGCCGAATACCCAGGGTGCGCCGCCGCCCCGGATGGCCGCCATGGCCTGGCCGTCCAGTGTGCGGTTGGTGTAGAGGTCTTTGATGGTGAGCGCCGCCATGATGGTCTCCGGTGCGTGGGATGGGTAGGGGCTGTGTTGCGGTCCGTGGCTACTTGCCATGCTTCTACAGAGCAAAGCGCATGCCAGTGATGTGGCTGGCCCGATGCAGCGCCGCAAGTGCTTGAATTTGCTGTGTTTCCCTTCGCGTTGGCGATGCCAGGCTGATCTCGGTCTTCGCGGCAGCGCCATAAGCGTTGGCGCAACGCCAACATCCTCCACCGGCATGTTGGGGGAAACCCACCGTTTTGACTCGGTCTCGCCGCCCGGCAGCTGTCTTGCGCGAAGTCGCGCGGTTGCCCACTGCCGCGGCCATCGCATCCGCATCGTCATGGCTTCCACGGTCTCGAGGGCCTCTCTGATGGCAGGCCACCAACACTATTGGCATCAGGCTGTTGGCTGGCCGGAGACGCATATCCCCTGCCAGGCCGGTCGAAAACCCCGCAATCCCTTGATCTGTCTGGGACGGCGGCGGGTGGCACGGTTGATGCGGATGGTGTGGCAGCCAGCAGGCAACGCCTGCAGCCAGCAAACAGATCAGAGGCAGCCATGAACCACCAACACCAACAACAAGACGAGGCCATCGATGCCGACCTTCCCCTAGGCGCGCACCTGGTCACGGAACGCCGCGGCTATGCCCACCACGGCATTTACATCGGCGAAGGCAAGGTGGTCCACTATGCCGGCTTTGCTGGCTCGCTCCATCGCGGCCCAGTGGAGGAAACCACGGTGGAAGTTTTTGCGGCCGGCCACACGGTTACCGTGAAGGCCAATCCTTGCGCCAGGTATGTCGGCCTGGAAGCCGTGGCGCGCGCCCGCTCCCGCCTCGGTGAAGACAACTACCGGCTCCTGACCAACAATTGCGAGCATTTCTGCACCTGGTGCCTGTTTGGCGAAGGCCGCAGTGAGCAAGTGGAAGCCTGCCTGCACCACCCCTCCATGGCCATGCAGACCGTGGCCAACTTGCTCAGGGCATTTCTCGAGACCGAGTTCAAGGGCACGCACTCCGGTGCCCGTGCCGCCTAGCGCCTGGCGCGTGACGTGGGTCGCTTCAACAAGGCAAGTCAAGGAGACTGACATGCAAACCGCCAAGATATCCCTGCGTGGGCTGATCGACAAATGGCTCGGCTCCAACCTGGCGGCGCCCGCGCGGATCACCCGCGTGCGCAGTTCGCGGGCTTGCCGCAGCGGCTGTATCCGAGTGGATGTGGCCCGCCCGTCGGGGCAGTTGTCGATGTTCTTCTTCCGCCATGCCGACGGGTGCTGGTGCGTATTCCCGCCAGCGCTCAGGGTGGGCTGAGGTGCTTGACCCGCGCCACGCCGCATGCGGGCTCAATGCCTTCTCCTGGCCACGCAGCGACGTGTCCATCTATCATGGCTTCATCCCCAGCGACGAGGAGCTGCGCGATGGAACGACGATTCGAGTACGGCGGCTATGCCGTGGTGGTACGCGCGGCAGCGCTGGCTGGTGGCGGCTATATGGCGACGGTTATCATTTCCGACGCCTTTGGCGACGCGCCGCAGCCTTCATTCGAGGAAGAGGCTGGCGTGGCCGGCACGGCGGAAGCCGCGATCGCCCTGGCGGAAGCCTCGGCCATGCGGACCATCGACGCCGGGCAGGTGAACTAGCCAGGCAGGCCCCGGCCTTCAATATCGTGCAGGGCTGTCATTAGCCGGACTTTGCACAGGTGCGCTTGCCGCGACTTAAAATGGCGGCTGCCGGTCAGCCTGACGCCCGTCCGGGCGCGCCGACCCGCTCCTCCGGAACCCCATGTACGCCATCCTGCCAGCCTTCGTGTCCGCCATTTTTCTGGGATTCGGCTTGTACGTGCTGGTCACCAAGGGCGTCACGCGCATTTCCACGTCCTTCTTTCTGCTGTGCGTGACCACCTTTGCCTGGCAGGGAACCTGGGCCTTCCTGTTCCAGGCTGAGCAGCCGGATGTGGCGCTGCTGCTCGCCAAGGTGGGCTATCTGTTCATCATCTTCCTGCCAACCTGTTTCTATCACTTCGTGACCGAGGTCACCGAGTGCCGCACCGAGCGGCCGCTGCTGCTGGTTTCCTACGGACTGTCCCTGGTGTTGGCGGTGATGGTGCTGACTGGCGGTGAGGTGGTGTCCGGCGTCTATACCTATTTCTTCGGTGAGTACCCCAAGGCCGGGCGGTTGCATCCGCTGCATGTGGCGCAGACGGTGCTGCTGGCCTGCCGCAGCGGCTGGCTGCTGCTGGCCGCGCGCCGCAACGCCACGGGCGAGAAGCGCAAGCGTCTGGATCTGTGCCTGGTGAGCCTGTGCCTTTACTCGCTGGCCGCGGTCGACTACGCGGCCAACTACGGTTATGCCTTTTATCCGCCAGGGGTAATCTTCATCGGCGTCAGCCTGGGCATTCTTGCGGTGACCATTGTGCGCTACGACTTGATGCACCCCTTCTCGCTGGCGGCTACCGTGGCGCACGAGGTGCGCACTCCCTTGACCACGATCCGCCTGCAGGCCGACGAAATCGGCCGAGCCTGGCCCGATCTGCTGGCCGGCTATCAACTGGCGGTGGCGCACGGCTTGTGCGAGGGCCGCATGCGGCCCGGGCAACTGGACCGGGCCGCCGGTCTGGTCGCCTCCATCCAACGGGAGATCGATGGCACCCACACCGTGATCGACATGGCGCTTGCCTCCGTCACGCTGGAACGGCTGGACCGCCGTAGCTTCACCGCGCAATCCCTGCAGCACTGCGTGGTGTCCGCTCTCGATCGCTATCCTTTCCAGGCGGGGGAGCGGGAACGGGTGACGGTAGGCCAGATTGACCCAGCCTGGTGCTTCCGGGGCTCCGATACGCTGCTGGTCTACGTGCTGTTCAACCTGCTCAAGAACGCACTGCAGGCCATGCGCGCGAGCGGCAACGGCCGCATCGAGATCGGTGCGGTGCAAGAACGCGGCTGCTGGCTGCTTCGCTTCAGCGATACCGGCCCCGGCATCGCGCCGGAAGTCCTCCCACGGATCTTCGATCCCTTCTTCTCCACCAAGGCCCACGGCAGTGGCGCCGGCATGGGGCTGGCCTTCTGCCGCCGCGTGGTCGAGGCTTTCGATGGCCGCATCCAATGCGAATCCGTGCGCGGCGTCCACACCACCTTCACACTGCGCCTGCCGGACGCGCATACGGGCAAAGGCCGTGCCCTGCGTGCCCGCCCCGCCAGCCACGTGCCGGCCAGCGGGGCGGGGCCCGTTTAGCTAGCGAAGGTAGGCAGCTTCAATTCATACTCCTTGACGCGCTCCACGATCTCCTTCGGGAAGCGCATGATGCGCTTGTCCCTGCCGGCGAACACGATCTGCTGGTAGCCGAGCGACACCGGGCGCCCCCCGACGCAAAAGCGGAACAGCAGGTAAGCCGAGCACTGCTTCACCTGGAAGGTATTCAGGTAGCAGTCCACCTTCTGGAACGGGAAGGTCTCTTCCACGTACTCCTGATGCGCGCGCTTGGTCACGAACACGCCTCCGGCAGCCAGCAGGTTGTCGTGAATGCACTCGTGGAACCAGCGTTCCCGGCAGACGCCCTGCCACTCGAAGTAGCGCGCAAAGTAAGTATTCATGAAGGCGTTGGAATCCTTGAGATAGATATCGATTGCATGATGGAACGTCTTTTGCGGGGGCGTCTCCTGTATGTCTCGCGTGAACATGTCGCTACCGCGGCTAAGCACATGGGGGATTGCGTCTCGCATCAACATTGAAAGCTCCTGGCTAGGAATGGCTGCTGGCGGCAGCCACGCACGCCCCCCCGAAAGGGTGGGGCACACCGCATTCTGTCTGCTTTGCCACGCCGGGTGAGGTGAACGAGGGGGGCTGTTGCGCGGGCAGGTGGGCGCGCGTCGGGGGAATGCACTGGTATGGGCGTAATGGCAGGGATCGAGACTGCCACCGGACGCCCGAGAAACCTAGCTTTGAAGCTGAATTCCAAGCGCCTGCTCATCGCCATTGCGTGATTGCGTGATTGCGTCTCGCTGGTTCTTTGAAACGGCGCAGTCCCTTTCATCGAAGGGGGCACTTACACGCGCGAAGCCCCCGCATAGGAACTCGTCATCGAGTCCAACCGACAAATGGAGGGCGCAGTGAGTAGATCCATCAACGCTTGCTTCTCCGGTCCATTCGGTGTCCTGCCGTTGGCTATGGTGATTTCCAGTGGCGCAAGGTCCGGCAGTCCCTCCTGAAGCCCAATGATCCGGAGTTTTCCGCCCACTGATTGCTTGGGTACTGCGGCGATGGCGTTGCCAGCCTGCGCACAGGCGAGGATTCCCATCGTATCTGGACTGGAGTACACGCAACGATAGGGGATCGATGCCGACTCCAACGCATGTACAACATGCGCCCGAGGGGCCGAGGCCACTTCGAACATGGCCAATGGGAGGGGCCGCTGGGCGGCCAGGTTAGTTGCAGACAAAGCCACAACCCAGACAAGTTCCTCGGAATAAATAGGCGGCCCTGGAAATTGAGGGCAACACGTGCCTACGGCGAGGTCCAGCGAGCCGCTCTCCAACCTGCGCCCAAGCTCGAGCGTAGACAAGCAGACTACCTCCACCTGGACAGCCGGGAACTGGAACGTGAAGGCACGCAGTGCCGCAGGCAGTACCAGGCTGGCATAGGCGTCTGGCGTGCCAATACGCAGCGATCGTTCGTAGGTCACGCACGACAATGCCTGCCACGCTTGCTCGTGAAGCTCCTGGATTCGCTCCGCATAGACTTGCAGCGTTTCCCCTGCTGGCGTCAAGGTAAGCAGGCGTGGACTTCGCACGAATAGCGGCGCTTCGATATCCAACTCCAATTGCCGGATCTGCATGCTGACGGCGGCCTGCGTCAAATGCAGCATGTGTGCGGCTCGAGTGAAATTGCGTTGCTGTGCGACAGCAAGGAAGGTTCGAAGCTGGTCCGATTTAAGTTGCTTTTTCATTCGCCGCCTGTTCATTGACCGCAGTACCACAGGTGTCATACGGCGCCGAATTTCACCACACTTCACGTGCGCGCGTCATGTGCCAACACGCACCATTAGAAAGGCTTGTGAAGCCATCAATTTATGTTGCTTTATTCTCTGTATCTGCCGGGCAATACTTCCAGCCGCACTGGGGCCAGAGGCAAGGGTCTGAGCGTCTGGCGGTGTCGTATCCCGCCCCGCTAGACACAGTCGCAAACGCGTTGCATCCAAAAGCAGCGCTTGCGCAGGTAAACGCGTTGCCACACGCGGGGTCAATGTGGCTCGTTTGTCACTTTTAGTTTTCCGGTCTCAGTGCTCCTTCCATGTACGCAAGCTTTGCGTGCAGGGGCTTCTGGCGTATGGCCCCTTTGTTCTCTTGAATCGTAGGCCTTTCTACTCGCATGCCATTGAGCTAAATCATGTCTTCATTCCGGCTGCACTCGGTGGAACTCCGGGTTCCGATAGGTGCGCTCAGTCTCCAGGGCGGAAGTCGGTCGCATTCGCCAGAGCGCCAGGCTCCCATTGCCCAACGCAAGCTGTTTCGAAGTCACAGCTTCCGCCCCGAGATGAACACAGTAAGGCACCGGCCCATGCCGCGAGCCGGCAGAACCTGCGTTAGATTGCGCCTTGCGCAAATGAGATTCGCGCGGCCACTCCGAAATCAGTCAAGAAACCTTCCTTAGTCACACATCTGGGTGCATTCTTTCTGAGCTGCGGCCCGCCGTTCGTCGATGTATTTTGCCAAGTCGCCTACGTGGATCCCCTTGCGCTCTTGTTTGAGCCTTCGATGTGGATCCTGACCTAGGGCAGGGCAATGCCCGAAATGAAGCCGATCGTGGGTCCTTGGGCCGTGCTACGATCCTCTTGAACAACTGGAGAAAGCTATGGATCTCCAAGGCTTCACGTACTACAAAGATCACTGGTATGAGGCTTCCGCAGCATCCCCAACTGGTGGGCCCTGGCATGGCGAGGTGACGATCTGTGCAAAGGCGGGGGACGGCAGCTCGATCAAGATCTTCGAGCATGAACCCGTGCCTGGGCAGTACTTTTCCGAAGGCGAGGCGTGGCAGCATGCGCGCGACTATGCCGAGAAGCTCATAGACGAAGGCCTGGCGAATCCGGGCGCTCACTGAGCACCGTATCACCATCCGGCTCAACCACACTGCGTGCTACGGTCTTCCGAGATCCGGGGAGGCACATATGGACTTCAAGTACAGAGGTCGGGATATCTCCATCCAGGCGAGAGAGGTCGCGAGCAATCGGTGGGACTGGTCGTATGTCATCCGTGGGCACGGACACAGGCAAAACACTCGGGAGCCTGCGGCCTCGGAAGAGATCGCGATCGATGATGCATATCGAGTTGCCAAACGCGAGATTGATCAGATCAGCGTTGACTGCGACGACTAGCATCTCGCAGTTCGGGCACTTGAGCGGATAAACGGTGCCGATGCCAATTCGGAATCTGCCGCAGCCGCGCTGGGTGTGACCGAAAATCGCCTGTCCATCGCTTGCATGATTGCCGAGGTCCAGCAGGTAGACATCGCGCTTCTTGTCAATGCACTGATGATGGATCTCCCGCCGGGCCTTCGCGCTGCCGACGCATACGATCACGAACGCGCCGCTTATGACGCTCAAGAGTTCGGCCAACCCGCAGCGCTTGGACTGGGCGACCCAGTCGAGGCCGAAGTGCATGTTCACGCGATGCGTCAGCTCCGCCGCCTTGTTCTGCCCCACATCAGCCGCACTGAACAGCTGGCGGCCCATGTTTGCCTCGCTCAGCGTATCCGGGTCGAACGCCACGACGCGCAAGCCTGGATGTCCGAGTGCGCTGATGGCGTGTTGAGCCTGGCCAGCCTCGCCATCATCTGCGCGCCTTGGGCCATTCCGTTCACCACTAAGATGAACTTCACCGCCGGGGGAAGCACGCTTTCAGCGGCGGTTTGACGGCGGGCCGGGCCACTCCGAAGCGGTAGTGCTGGCAGTCGGCGTCGAACGATAGGTACTCCGCCAACCAGACCATGGCCTGAAGATGGCGGGTCTCGACGTCCTGCACGGTGATCGCGTCGGGCGATACTAATATGGTGTCGCAAGGCCGGCGCAGTTCGGCCGTGTGGCCGGAAAGGAAGTGGGATTGTGGGAGGAGGGGGCAGCGCCCCTTTTTGTCACTCGCCGAGAGCGGGGACGCTCCCTTCCTGCACCAGGATTCGGGGCGAACCCATCTCGCCGGTTTCCTCGTCCACCAGCACCTCATAGGCCGCGACGCCAACGAAACTTGAGGCCATGCCGTTCGCGATGCGGATAGCGCCGACTTCGCTGGATGCCTGGCGGATCTCGCCAGGCAGGAGCGCTTCGCCCTTGCCTTTACGGTAGGGCACGACGATGTACTTGATGGCGCGAGTATCAGGCATGGCGGCAACTCCGAGCGTTGGTGGGTGCTGCGGAATGCAGCACGTTTACTGTATGAATATACAGTATAGGGAGTACACGACGGGATTTTGTAAAGGCTGAGTTAACTGTATGGATATACAGTGTTACTTAGGCTGAACCTACAGCGACCACTGCCTGGCTGGCTGGTGCCACGACGTCAAGCCACTTCCAGCCGGCGAAACGGTCCCCATCGTGCCGTAAGTGGGTATAGCGCTTCAGGCTCTGCCAGCTCCTGTGCCCAGTCACAGCTGCGACGCCTGGGATGCTCAGGCCCATCTCAAACAGCCGGCTGGCTCCCTCGTGGCGCATGTCATGCAGGTGCAGGTCGTCAATCTCCAGAAACTTGGCGGCCCGGGTGAAGGCGGCGCTCACCGCGTCGCTGTTGGCTGGGAAGATCCTGGCCTCGCGTTTCGGCTGGGCCTTGATGATGCGCATAGCCTCGGCCGGCAGGTCGCACCAGACATCGTTGCCAAGCTTTTCGCCGGGGTGTTTCAGATCGCGCACCATGATGCGCTCACTCGGCTCGTCCAAATCGTCCCACGTGATTCGGCACATTTCCTCCAGCCGGCGCGTGGAGAAGATCGCAAACGCGGTGAGGGCCTGCATCGGCGTGCTATCCACCCGTTTCGCGCGGATGTTGCCGAAGTGCGCCATGAGCAGGTCGAGTTCAGTCATCGTCGGCCGGCGGTTGCGGGCTACGGAGCGGCTCGTCACGCCGAGCTTCTTTGCCACCTTGCGCGCGTCATCCATCGCCGTTTGGTCGAGCGGGTAGCCCCAGACCGGGCGAGCTATCGCAAAGATCGACGCAAGGTGGGCGAGGTAGTTGCCGACCGTTTGCGGCAGTACGCCGAGGCTCTGCGCAAACTGTGTGATCTCCTGGCTGCGGATCTTCGAGCAGTGCATCGAGCCGATCGGTGCTGCCTTGATGGCGCGGAGCACCTGTGTTTTCGTCCGGCCGATGTCCTTGCGAGACATCTCTGATGTAGTGGTCGATCACGGCGCTCAGCAGTGGGTCATCCCGCTGCGCGGTTTCCAGCGCGCCGGGCTGTGCCAGTTCGCGCTCGCGTTTTTCCATCCAGGTCGCGGCGGCGTCGCCTATACTCCTGTCCTTGCGTTCGCGCTGATGAATGGTGCCCATGGTTTCCGGTGCAGCATGGTTTTTTCAGTGCAACATTGAAACACCCGAGCTCAAAAATGAGCCTAAAGAGGCAGTAACCGTAGGAAATGGCACACGTTCAGAATCCCCCGCAAACCGGAGCTGGAGGCGGAATCCCAGCAAAATCAACGGGCCGCAGAATATCGGTTGCACCGATGATGGATTGGACGGATCGTCATTGCCGCATGTTTCACCGGCAACTGAGCCGCCATACCTGGCTGTACACGGAGATGGTGACCACCGGCGCGCTGCTCCATGGCGATGTGGCTCGTCATCTCGACTTCGACGCCGCTGAGCAACCCGTGGCCCTGCAACTCGGCGGCAGCGAGCCTGCTGATCTGGCCGCCGCGGCGAAACTGGGCGAGCAATGGGGGTACCTGGAGGTGAATCTGAACTGCGGCTGCCCTTCCGAGCGGGTGCAGCGCGGTGCATTCGGCGCTTGTTTGATGGCGGAGCCGGAACTGGTGGCGGATTGCGTGAAGGCGATGCGCGACGCGGTATCGATTCCCGTGACCGTCAAGCATCGCATCGGCATTGACACGATCGAACATTACGACTTTGTTCGCGATTTCGTCGGCACCGTGGCCGATGCGGGGTGTGAGACCTTTATCGTGCATGCGCGCAATGCAATCCTGAAAGGCTTGAGCCCAAAGGAAAATCGCGAGATCCCGCCGCTGCGTTACGAAGTGGCTTACCAACTCAAGCAGGAATTCCCGCATCTCGAGATACTGATCAATGGCGGCATCGTCACGCACGACGAGATGGACGTGCACCTGGCGCATGTGGATGGCGTCATGATTGGACGCGAGGCCTATCACCAGCCCTACGTGCTGGCGGAAATGGATGGGCGTTTCTATGCCGCGCAGACCCCGGTGCCATCACGGTTGGACGTTGAGCTGGCGATGCAGCGTTATATTGGGGATGTCGTCGAGCAGGGCGGCTACATGGGTGCAGTGACGCGCCATATGCTGGGCCTGCATCGTGGTATCCATGGTGGCCGCGGCTGGCGGCGGGTTTTGTCGGATGCGCGCCGCATGCACGCGGTGCGCACACGCGTAGCCGTCGACGCCATGTTTGAAGGGGCGCGGGCGCATCTGCTGCAAGGAGGCGCGCCATCCCTCGAGGCCGCTTGAACAAGATCCGCTAGGGCTAGCGGGTGGAGTCCGGATTATCTGGCAGTACTCTCGCACGCGGCCAGCAAGCAGATCTTGACTGCGAATGGATCGTATTAGCGTACTCTGAGCACAATGGGCACTGAACGCCTGCTTTGGCGTCAGCTGGAATATTTCCTCTAACTTCGAATATCCTTTTTGTGCTCGGGAGCCGCGGGGGGCTGTGATGTGCACTTGATCGTCGCGGCGGGCCGCTTTCCCGCCATGGTAAAGGGATTCCCCTAATTAGTCGGGGCGCCGCAAGTTCTTACACTGTGCTTGCCCTCGAATACAGGGCTTTCTTCAACTGATTGTTCAGCCCGCCTAGTGCGGGCTTTTTTTTATCGTGGTAGTGGTTGCGATTGCTTGGTCGACTTCGGTTTACCCGGATAGTACGAACGGAAAATGACAGTTAGATTACCAGCGCCTTCAGGGCAATTGAGATCGCTAATTTAAGAACCCGCGCTGCGGGTTCTTTTTTTGCCTGTTTTTTCCTGTTGCCGTTTGCTATCGAGTGGTCGCCTTGGCCGGCACTGCGCACTACTTGTCGCTGGTGCGCGAAACGCCGACATCAACGGTGCCGTATGCGGTGATGCTTGACTCCCGGCCATCGGCGCCTCGACTGGCGCATCCAACAAGGGCTACCAGCAGCGCGCATCCCGCCAGCAGTCCCCACAACGTTTGTTTCATGGTCCTTTCCCGGTGTTGCCGCGGAAACAGCATTCTCCATTGGGTATCCGGCACCGGGTTTAGTTCCTGTGCGGAGGTGGCCGATGCAAACCAGCGGCGGTGGGTTCCTGCGGACAAACCAGGCGGAAAGAGGCGTGGGGAGGATCGAACGTCTGGCTTATCCGATGACAAATCGGTGCAGCAGCAACGTCGCAATGGCCGGGCAGGCGAGGACCAGTCCGCCCAGTGCGGGGAATCGTTGCGACCACATACCGATCAGGGCGGGGATGGCCGCAATCGGGCCAAGGATATGCATCAGCAAGGAAAGCAGGGTATTGGCGTGGTCGGCGTTCGCAGCCTGCGACACTTCGCTTCCGCTATGCGGGCCAAAGAGCCCGTACGCGCTCCCGAACAGGAGAACGACCAGGCAAAGCGTGGCGGCTAGCTTGAGGGTGAGTTTGGTGCTGAAGGACTGCATCGTTGTTCTTTCCACTTGGATTGTGAGCCCACGGTGTGCCGAGTAGGGCGCTCGGCGCATGCCAAGAATGTTTGTGAAAATAGCGCAAACTGCACCCAAACCAACTGAGACTTTTCTAAGTCAGAATTAAGTCGAGTCGAAGCGGCTGACAGCGCACTTGGCGGCGTATGCAATTGTTTGCGGTTTTGCGGGGCCGGGTCGGTGCAAGCTTGTTGTCACCCTCTGCAGTTTCTTGGCCCAGATTCGACGCTAGGGCGCATCAGCGGCGGGGCGGTGCACCGTAGTCCCGTTTGTGGCGAAGGCGTCATTGCGGAAGATGTTCTGCGTTGGATGTTGGGGAGGCAGTTGCAAGCCGGCTGTTCTCTAGAAGGCGGCGGACGCCACCAAGACTCCGTGTGCTGGCAAGTTGCACCGCGCGGCAGGTGGCCTGGTGGTGTGCGCTTTGATCTCCCTTCGCCGTGATCTAGCATGGAACCGTCAGATCTTCCTGGCACGGGTTTGAGGAGAGGGCTATGGGAAAGTGTGATCTGGATGGGGAGTGTTCCGCAGGGGGGTGTGCCGCCAAGGGCTTAGCCATTGGCGTGCTTGTGCTGGGTGCCTTGCTGGCGTTCGGTTGCCTCTGCTGCGAGCGGCACAAGGCCCGCCGCAACCGTGAATAGACGACTTGAGCGAACTCGTGTGGGTCACGCGACAGGGCTGCGTCATCCCGGCTATCTCATTGCTTGTGAGTTGTGAGTTGTGAGTCGCAAGTCGCAATCGGAGGTGGACACCCTGTGGGAGCAATTGCCCGCTGGCGGGGAGGATGGGCAGTGCGGTTGGCTCGAGGATAAGTTTGGCGTGTCCTGGCAGATCGCTCCATCGATCCTCGGCTGACTGCTGCAAGACAAGGATGCGGGCAAGTCGGCTCGGGTCATGGACGCGATGTTCAAGATGCGTAAGCTCGGCATTGCTTTGCTGGCGTAGGCATACGAGCGGAATTGATCTTAGATGTTATCTATGATCAACTTTATTCCTCTCGAGAAATTCGCTCAAGAAAACGCTTGCCAAGGCCGAGGGGGTCCCCTATGATTCGCCCCCTCGCAACACGAAACACCGCTGCAAAGCA
>NZ_JBXANI010000050.1:0-26869 GCF_058801495.1 Cupriavidus sp. GW822-FHT03E04 | reverse complement strand
TGGCAAGACAAAAAAGTAGGTCGCCGCCCCGCAGGGGTGGTGAAACTGCAGTTGAAGTTGACGTTAAGCCGTTGCAGCCACAACCCAACACCCCAAAAAAAACAAAACCCCATCATCCGATGGGGCCCGTCCCGCCGAAGGCGCCAAAACTACACCCCCAGCCAAAAAACCAACCTTATGCCTGCGCCGGCTGCGCATCACCCGCCGCCTGCAACCGCACATTCAACTCCTTCCGATATCGGTTCAAATCCTGCACGGTCTCGAAAGTGCGCTCGAACAGCAGCGACATATTGTGCAGGATCCGCTCGATCACCTTCTTCTCCCAGCCTTCGTCGAAGCGGATCTGCTCGTCGAGCCAGTGCTCGAGCCAGTCCGGGTCCGGCAGGCGCGACTGGATGGTGTCGTTGGGGAACAACGCCTTGTTGACGTGCAGGTTGGTCGGGTGCAGCGGCTTTTCAGTGCGGCGGGCGGAGGCCATCAGCACGCCGATCTTGGCGAAGGCCGAGCGGGCGCTGTCGCCGAACTGGTTCAGGTATTTCTTCATGTAGCGCAGGTAGGCGCCGCCGTGGCGGGCTTCATCCTGCGACAGGGTGCGGTAGATCTGCTTGATCACCGGCTCGGTGTGCCATTCGGCCGCACGGCGGTACCAGTGGTTGAGGCGGATCTCGCCGCAGAAATGCAGCATCAGGGTTTCCAGCGGCGGGGCCGGGTCGAACTCGAAGCGCACGGCGTGCAGCTCTTCTTCGGTCGGCACCAGGTCCGGGCGGAAGCGGCGCAGGTATTCCATCAACACCAGCGAATGCTTCTGCTCTTCAAAGAACCAGATGCTCATGAAGGCCGAAAAGTCGGAATCGTGGCGGTTGTCGCGCAGGAACATCTCGGTGGCGGGCAGGGCCGACCATTCCGTGATGGCATTCATGCGGATCGTCTTGGCCTGGTCGTCAGTGAGCAGGCTCGGATCGAAGGAATCCCAGGGGATGTCCTTGTCCATGTGCCAACGTACCGCTTCCAGCGATTTGAACAGTTCGGGGTAGAGCATGGTAAGCCTTTGAAATTACGGGCAGATTCTACCAGATGCGAATTATTCCCAATGCGCTTTTTAAGCGCAAAGGAAGGGGGTGTTTGCGGCTGAACCTGCACGATGCCCAATTTATGGGCGAATATCGCGCCTTTCCTTGCTTTTACTGGTGCGAAAAAGAGCAGTATGCGTTGCTCTGCACGAGGTCCGGCGATGCGGCAAACCTGTTGCGGTCATAAGTCAGGCCGTCACACCGGCGGGTGGTTCGACATCAAGTGTAACCGTCCGTGCGGGCGTTGCGTTCGTGTCGTTGCCATAATCGGGCGGGATGACGTCATAGAGGAACGCAGCGAGTTCGTGCTGTTGCGCCATGGCGTCTTTCTCGCCCAGGTCGATCAGGGCCTGGGTGAACTCGGGCTCGAACAGCAGGTAGCTGGCAAAGGCGGCGCCGCGCGCTTCTGTGCCGCCCAACGGCGTCAGCAGGGCGCGCACGGTGCGGGGCAGCTGTTGCACATGCGTCGCGGCAATGGATTCGATGGGCTCGCTGGGCGAGATCGTCATCACCTGCACCGGGCGCCAGCCTTCGCGGTCGTTGGCGATCTCCGGCATGCGCGAGAGCAGGCTGTTGATGTGCTGCAGCCGTTCCAGGTCAGCGGAGAGGCCGTCGAGGAAGATGCTGGCCAGGGCCTGGCCGCCTACCTGCGCCAGCGACGGGTAGCCGCCGGCCGGCACGGTGTCGAACCAGCCGGGACGCTGGCGAGAGGCCGCGCCGATGGCCAGGATGCGAGATGCGCCCAGGTGGATGGCCGGCGACAAGGGCGACATCTGGCGCATGGTGCCGTCGCCGAACCACTCATGGTGGCCTTCGAGCTCCAGCGGCAGCGCGGGGAACAGGAAGGGGATAGAGGAGGACGCCAGGAGGTGGTCCACGCCGATCCTGGCTTCCACGGCCAGCCGCTGGCTGCGGCGCCACGGATGGATGCGGCGGTGTGACTGGTAGAAAGTGACGTGGCGCCCGGTGGTATAGGACAGCGCCGTCACGGCAAAGGCCTGGAGGTCGCCGGCGTCCAGGCTGGCCTGCACGCGCTCGGGGTCGAACAGCTCGCTGAGCAGGCCGCCCAGCGGCGCGTTGTCGAACAGCGCCCGCGGCGCGCGCCGGATGGCCCAGCCGAAGGCCAGCGCGGAGAGCCACCGCGCGCCGGATGCACCCACGCCGACGATGCCGGTGCGGTAAACATCCTCGGCATGGATGCCGCTCCACAACGCGGCCAGGCTATCGGCCGCGGCGCGGAAGTTGGCCGCGTTGATCGCCATGCCGGCGCCGTTGATGGCGCCGGCCGACGTGCCGCAAATGATGTCGAAGGGAATGCGGCCACGATCGCGGCCGTGCTGCGCGGCGATGCGTGCGAGGCCGCGCAACACACCGGCCTGGTAGGCGGCGCGGGCACCGCCACCCATCATGATCAGCGAGGTGGTCTTCACTGCAGGCGTCGGCTCCAAAGTTGGATCACGGGGTTCCCCTGGCGTCGCGTGGCTCAGATGCGGCTCAGGCTCAGGACGGCTCGCCGGAAGTATCGGTCGAGCCGTTGGCGCTGCCTTGCGGCTCGGCGGGCTTGGCCGCCGCGGATTTCTTGCTGGCCGGACGCGTGGCCTTGGGCGCGGGTTTGGCGGCCGGCTTGGTGCCGGCTGCCTTGCTGGCCGGCTTGTGGGCCGGCCTGGCCTTGCTGGCCGGCGCCTTGCCTTCGGGCTTGGCGGCGGGAGCGGGCGCGGCTTGCGGCGCGGCCGTGCCAGGCATGCCAAAGGCGCCCAAGTTGCCGAGATTTCCAAACGGCGACATGCTGGCGGTGGCGGCGCTGCTGGCGATCTGGTTGAACTGCTGCTGCAGCACATCCCACCACAGGCTGGCATCCGGCGGGGTGACGTCACCCGGGCCGGCAGCGTGGCCGGATGCTGCGGCCGGCTCTTGCGCCTGGCCAGCTTCGGGCGCATCGGGGCCGTTGTCTTCCTCGTCCTCGTTTTCCTCGACCGTGGGCTCGGGCCAGACGCGCTTGGCCGCAGGGGGCTCGGCGGGTTGCTGGTAGGGCGCCGCGCTGGGCGAGTTGGCCGCGCGTGCCACGTTTTCCATCGCGCTTTGCATCGCCTCCGGCGAGAGCGCGGTGCCGATGGTCTGCAGCGCCACCAGCGTGGCGCGCTGCACTTCCAGGCCCTGGATGGTAGTGCGCAGCAGGTTGGTGTTGAGCTGCAGCCAGCCTTCCACGGCCTTGAGGTCATGGATGCGCTTGTCGACGTCCTCCAGGTTCATCGGTGGGGTCATGGCCTGCAGGCCAGGCATCAGGCCGCCCGGCATGCCGGCGGCACTGCCCCACATCTTGCGCAGGAACTCGAAGCCGTTGGTGAAATCTGGAATCTGGCCGAACATGGTCTCGCCTCCGGGGGTCGGCAGCCGGCGGCGCCGGCTGCGGAACTGCATTGATCGGAACTACCTGCGTTACTCGAACTGCGGCGGCCGCTTTTGCCGCAGGCTGGCTACGCCTTCCTGCACATCGGGGCCGGCAAAGCCCATGAATTCCAGTGCCAGCGAGGCATCGAACGAGGGGCCCGCCATGCGCAGCCAGTTATTCAGCGCGTACTTGGTCCAGCGGATCGCCGTCTGCGACCCGGCCGCCAGCCGGCGCGCCACGTCGAAGGCGCGCTCGACCAGTTCCTCTTCGTCCACGGTCAGCGACACCAGCCCGATGCGCTCGGCCTCTTCGCCGCTCACCGACTCGCACAGCATCAGATAGTACTTGGCCTTGGCCATCCCGCACAGCAGGGGCCACACGATTGCGGCATGGTCGCCCGCCGCCACGCCCAGGCGTGTATGGCCATCGACAATGCGCGCGGTCCTGGCCGCGATCGAGATATCGGCCAGCAGGCCAGCCACCAGCCCAGCGCCGACCGCCGGGCCGTGCATGGCCGACACGATCGGCTTGTCGCAATTGATCACGTTGTAGACCAGGTCCCGGGCCTCGTGCCACACGCGGGTGCGGGTGGCGAAATCGTTGGCCATGTCTTCCACCAGGGACAGGTCGCCGCCGGCCGAAAAGCCTTTGCCTTCGCCGCGGATCAGCGCCACGCGCACGTCCGGATCGGCCGACACGTCGCGCCAGATCTCCGCCAGCTCGCGGTGCATATTGGCATCGGCTGTGGCCAGCTTGCGGTTGGCGGACTGTTGCGCACCCATCACGATCTCGAGGATGGGGCCATGCCGGCGCAGGGTCAGTGCCTGGTAGCGGTCGTAGCGTGGCGACAACGGCGCGTCGTCCACGTTGTCCGTGCCGGACGCTAGCGGGGTGGACGAAGGCGTGGGCGCTTGCGGAGGGATTGCGGTCATGGGGCAGCGATGGCCGGGGCCATTCCTTGGTGACGCGTGGGGGCCGGGCCGCGAAAAACGGCCCGGGTCGCCGCCGGTGGCTGCCTGGCGCAGTCGACGGCAATTAGCCAACCGTTCGGTCGGTCAATTATAAGCACTCCCATCGCCGCGCGGCCAGCGGCAAACAGCGTGGTCCGCGGCGCTCCCTATAGCCTCAGCCTCAGCCCTTCGCCGACACCAGCTGGTCGATCGCGCCGAACACCGAGCGGCCTTGCGCATCGAACATCTCGATCTTGACCGCGTCGCCGAACTTCATGAAGCCCGTGACCGGCTGGCCGCCGTCGATGATCTCCAGCATGCGCTTCTCGGCGATGCAGCAGTAGCCCTTGCTGCGGTCGACGTTGGAGATGGTGCCGGAGCCGACGATGCTGCCTGCGCGCACATTGCGCGTCTTGCAGATATGGGCGATGAGCTGGCCGAAATCGAACACCATGTCGGTGCCGCAGTCGGGCGCGCCCACCTTCTTGCTATTCCAGTGGACGGTCATCGGCAGGTGCACGCGGCGCTCGCGCCAGGCTTCGCCCAGTTCGTCGGGCGTGACCGCCACCGGCGAGAAGGCGGTAGCCGGCTTGCTCTGGAAGAAGCCGAAGCCCTTGCCCAGCTCGGCGGGGATCAGGTTGCGCAGGGATACATCGTTGGCCAGCATGATCAGCCGGATGGCGTCGGCGGCCTGCTCGGGCTTGGCGCCCATCTTCACGTCGCCGGTGATGACGGCGACCTCGGCCTCGAAGTCGATGCCGAAGGCTTCGCTGGCGCACACGATATCGTCATGCGGGCCGATCATGTCGTCGGAGCCGCCCTGGTACATGAGCGGATCGGTCCAGAATTCCGGCGGCATCTCGGCGCCGCGCGCGCGGCGCACCAGTTCCACGTGGTTGACGTAGGCGGAGCCGTCGGCCCACTGGTAGGCGCGCGGCAGCGGTGCCATGCATGCCCTGGGGTCGAAGGCGAAGGGGTGGCGCGCGCGGCCCGCGTTCAGGGCATCGTAGACGTCCTGCAGCTGCGGCGCGTAGAAGTTCCAGTCATCCAGCACGGTCTGGAGCTTGCCGGCGACATCGTTGACGTAGTGGGCGGTCTTCAGGTCGCGCGAGACAACCACGAGCTGGCCGTCGCGCGAGCCGTCCTTGAGGGTGGCGAGTTTCATGTATGCGGTGCGTTAGGAAAAAAGCAGATCAAGCGGAAAAAGCAGAAAAAGCAGCCCGCTAGTCTACCGTGATGCCCTTGGCCTTGATCAGCTTGCCCCAGCGCTCGGCTTCGGCATGCGCGTACTGCGCGAATTCCTCGGGCGTGCTGGAGACCGGCTCCACGCCGATGCCTTCGAAGCGTTTCTGCACATCGGCGCTCTTGAGCGCCTTCACCAGCTCGGCGTTCAGGCGGGTCACTACCGGCTTGGGGGTGCCGGCCGGCGCCACCACGCCTTGCCAGGCATAGGCTTCGAAGCCGGGCACGCCGGCTTCGGCCACCGTCGGCACCGAGGGCAGCGCAGTCAAGCGCTTGGGCGTGGCCACGCCCAGCGCGCGCACCTTCCCGGCCGCCACGTTCTGCTGGCCGGAGGCGAGGTCAAGGAACATCAGTTCGACCTGGCCGGCGAGCAGGTCCTGCACCGCCGGCGCGGCGCCCTTGTAGGGCACGTGGGTCATCCTGCTCTTGGTCTGGTCCATGAACAGCTCCATGGCCAGGTGGTGCGGGCTGCCCGCGCCCGGCGAGGCGAAATTCACCTTGCCGGGGTTCTTCTGCACGTATTCGATGGCTTCCTTGAGCGTGCGCGCCGGGAAGTTCGGCGTTGCCACCAGGATCAGCGGAAAGCGCGCCACCATCCCTATATGCACGAAGTCCTTGTCGGCGTTGTAGGGCAGCTTCTTATACAGCGACGGATTGGCCGCCAGGGTGGCGGTATCGGCGGTCAGCAGCGTGTAGCCATCGGGCTTGCTGTGCGCCACCGCGTCGGCGCCGACGATGGTGGCCGCGCCCGGACGGTTGTCGATCACCACCTGCTGGCCTAGCGCCGGCGTGATGGCCTGGCCCAGCGTGCGCGCCACTACGTCGGTGCCGCCTCCCGCCGGATAGGGCACGACCCAGCGGATCGGCTGGGTGGGCCAGTTGTCGGCGGCGCAGGCGGGCTGAAACGCGGCGGTGCCCAGCGTCAGCGCGGCTAGCAGCGGCGCCGCGCAGGCACGCCATGCTTGCAGGGCGAGGCGTTGGCCGAAGGGGGAAAGGCGGGTCATCTTCGTCTCCTGTAGAAAGCGGCGGCGCCGCGCCATCTGGATTGCATGGCGGCATGCCCGCGCCGGTATTGGCCGGTGCCGAAGATATCGATTCGCCCCGACCTGTATATGTGCGCTCAAAGGTGCGCTCAAAGTCTACCGACGGTTTAAAAATTGGTAAATCGATTTCGCTATAGTAAATTCATGGACTGGACTGCATGATTGCTTTGCGCGCGCGTAGCCGGTATGTGTGACTGATGCACTTCTTTTCCAATTTCTTGCCTCCCGTTACCGCATGACCGAACTTGAAGAAGACGATTCCAAGCTGCGTTCCGGCATCCAGTCGATCGAGGTCGGCTTCAAGCTGCTGCAGGCGCTGGCGGCATCGCCGCGCGCCATGATGCTGCGCGACCTCGCCGCCGCCGCCGACATGAATCCGGCCAAGGCGCATCGCTACCTGGTCAGCTTCCAGCGGCTCGGCGTGGTGGTGCAGGACCCGGTTGGCGGGCGCTACGATCTCGGGCCGTTCGCACTGCAACTGGGCCTCGCCGGCCTCAATCGGCTCGATCCGGTCAAGAAGGCCCGCCCGATCCTGTCGCAATTGCGCGACGAGATGGACCAGACCATTGGCATCGCTGTCTGGGGCAACCACGGCCCGACCATCGTGCACTGGGAAGAATCCAGCCACCCGGTCACGGTCAGCCTGCGCCTGGGCGACGTGATGCCCATGCTCAACTCTGCCACTGGCAGGCTGTACGGCGCCTACCTGCCGAAACAACAGACGCGGCCGCTGGTCGAACGGGAACTGGCGGAGCGCGGCCATGACGATATTCCGGACCTGCCGCGCTCACTGGCCGACTATGACGTGGTCTGCGACGACGTTCGCGCCCATGGCGCGGCGCGCGTCAAAGGCGGCGTGCTGCCGGGCATCAATGCGTTTTCGATGCCGGTGTTCGACGCCAACGGCCACGTGGCGATGGCGCTGATCGTGCTGGGCGCGCAGAGCGTATTCGATGCAGAATGGGGCGGTGCGGTCGACCGTCATGTACGCGATATTGCCTGGCAGATTTCTTCGGAGCTTGGTTATCTTGGTGGCAGCCCGACGAGCGGGCCGAACGGCCCTTCCCCGTAAGCCTACCTCGCGCCGCCTGCGCTGGGCGGCGGCGCTTGCGCTGGTGCTGGCCGCCCACCTGCTGGCGGTGCTGGGCCTGCTGCATATGCCCGGGCTCCCGCGGGACCCGACCGCGCCGCCGCCGCTCGAAGCCATCCTGCTGCCGCCGCCGGCGCCACCGGTACCCGTCGCGCCGCCACGCCCGGCCCCGGCCGCACCAAAGCGGCCTCCGGCGGCGCGCGCCGAGCCGACGCCCACGCCTGAGCCCCCGGTTGAAGCCCCCGCCGCCCCTGAGGCGCCAGCGCTGCTTGCCACGCCTGGCGCCGGCCCTTCCATGGCGAGCGCCGCTGGCGGCGCCGGGAGCAGTGCGGCGCCCGCATCCGCGCCGGCGGCCGCGCAGGCCGCGGCGCCCCCTGACAACGTCCGCTACTCGGCGCCCCCATCCACGCTGCTGCACTACGCCAGCTTCGTCAATGGCGTGCAGAACCCGGATGGCCTGATCCGCTGGCAGCAAGACGGCGCGCACTACCAACTTGCGGTGGAGACACGGGTGTTGTGGTTCCGCTTCGCCTTTCACAGCACCGGCGCGCTCAACGAGCGCGGCCTCGCGCCCGAGCGCTATGAGGAGAGCCGCCGTAACCGCGTCGAGGCGGCTCGCTTCGATCGTGCCGCCGGCACGCTCGTCTTCGAGGGGCGCGGCAAGCAGGAGCCGTTGCCGGCCGCGGGCCAGGACCGTTTCAGCGTGTTCCTGCAACTGGTGGGGCTTGTGCGGGGCAATCCGCAGCGCTACGCCACGCCGGGCGTGACGGAAACCTTCGAGGTGGCGGATACGCGTGACCTGGAGCCCATGCAGGTGCAGTATGTGGGGGAAGAGGACGTGGATACCGGCCATGGCGCGGTGCGGGCCAAGCATTTCGTGCGGCTGCCGCGCCATGCCAATGATCGCCGGCGCGTGGAAGTGTGGCTGGCGCAGTCGCTGCAGTGGATGCCTGTGAAGCTGCGGCAGACGGAGCCTGACGGCACGCAGATCGAGCTCGTCTATCGCGACAGCGAGCCGCTGCGCTGAGCCTGCTAGCTGTCTTGAGGCCGTCTTAAGCCCGTCCGCATGCCGCGGCATCGGCCGCCGCTGTGGTTCACCGTGTTTTCACCAACAACCGGAGACCCGTCATGAGCGCCACCCTGCCACCATCCGAGACCCGCCGCGTGCGCGTGGGCGATATCAGCCTGCATGTGCGCATCGACGGGGGCGACGGCCCCTGGGTAGTCCTGGCGCATGCGCTGGGCGCCAATCACACCTTGTGGGATGCCACGGCGCGCCACCTGGCGCCGCGCTATCGCGTGCTGCGCTACGACCTGCGCGGGCACGGCCAGAGCGATGCGCCGATCGGCGCCTACTCGATGATCCGCCTGGCCGACGACGTGGCCTGCCTGATGGATGTGCTGGAGGTGCCGGCCGCGCATTTCGTCGGGGTCTCGGTAGGCGGCATGATCGGCCAGACCGCGGCCGTGCGCCATCCCGAGCGTTTGCTGTCACTGACCCTGGTCGCGACCGTCAACCGCACGCCGCTGGATGGCCACCCGATGTGGCATGAGCGCATCGGCCATGTGGAAGCGCACGGCATGGCGGGCGTTGCCGACAGCACCATGCAGCGCTGGTTCAGCGCGGCATTCGGGGGGGCGCATCCGCAGGAGGTAGCCCGCGTGCGCGAGATGCTGCTGGCCACGCCCGTGCACGGTTACGTCGGAACCAGCCAGGCCATCATGGCATTTGACCTCGCCGGGGCGATTTCGCGGATTCATTGTCCTACCCTGGTAGTGGCCGGCGAGGAAGACCTGGGGGCGCCGCCGGCGATGGCAAGCGAGATTGCCGCCGCCATTCCCGGTGCCCGGCTCGAAATCCTGCCTCACGCCGCGCACCTTGCCCATATCGAGCAGGCGGACCGCTTTCATTGCGTGCTGGATGCTTTCCTTGGCAATGCGGCTTGCGGCGCACAGTGCGATGTACCCTGAGACGAACCTTGGCGCTCAAGGCAGAACGGCGGGCGATAGCTTTCCCACCAAACTCAAGAACTTGCTGGGATGGCCGTTGCCCAATGTAGTGAGGGAACGCTTAATACCTGCGGTTTGCCGAAGCAGAACTTGAAAACACGGCAAACACCCTCAGCTTGGAGGTGAAATCGCGGAGGGCAACCGGCCAGTGTGCCGGTTTTCGAAATAATCAGTCGCCCGCCGCTTGACCCATGACAGCCAGGAGGTATGCCATGCAAATGATCTACAACAGCGACAATTACTGCATTGTCGAGTTTGGTGCGGATGTCGAGCATGCGCCTCTTGCCTCTGGCGGCTATGAAATCGTGGACAAGAACCTGAAACGCGAGATTTTCCTCGGTGGCCAGATGGCCGAGAGCTTTCGCGCGGACGTGACGCGTCTGATCGAAAGCGAGCCGTCGGTGGAAGAGGTGGATGATTTCCTTGGCAAGTTCGATACAGTGATGATTCACCCGCTAGTGATGCACTAGGCTCCGCGGTTGCCTTTGCCAGCTTTGCGTCGCGTGACGGGCCGGCAAGCTAAGCCATAGAGGAAATAGCAAGAAGCCCGCGCAGTGCGCGGGCTTCTTGCTATCAGGCTTTGTGCTTTCAGGATCTGTTCCCGGCCCCTGTTCCTGGCCAGCTTCCGGTCATTCAATACTGTTAATACTGCTCCCAGGGCAGCCCGGCATGGCGCCAGCCGTTGAGCGTATTGCGGTGGCGCTCGGCGTCGAGGTCGCCCTCGAAGCCATGCAGCACGTTGTAGACGGTAGAGAACCCGGCGCCCTCCAGGGCCCGCGCGGCGGCCGTCGAGCGGTTGCCGCTGCGGCAGATCAGCAGCACCGGGCGCGCCGATGCCTGGCCAGCGAGCTTCTTCACCGACTGCACGAAATGCGGGTTCACCTCCCAGTCGGGGCCATCGTTCCAGGGCACGTTGTGTGCCCCCTTGGGGTGCCCGACGAAGAGGTACTCCATTTCGCTGCGGCAATCGATGAAGAGCGCATCGGGCGACTCGCTGAGGAGCGTTTGGGCGTCGCCGGGGCTGAGGTGTTGCATGGGCAAGGCTTTCCGTTAATGGGAATGAGGGCGAATGTGCCCAGTGTAGGGCCGGGCGGTGCCGCGCGGCAACCCGCGGGCGCCGTTGGCTGCACCGCCCGGATGCTGCCGTTATTCCGCAAACCATTGATGTAACTGATAAAATCGCAGTCTTTTCCCTTGCTGTCGAGCCCCACATGAGCGCCGCCCCACGTTCCGCCTCGCTTCCTCCCGCGCGTCCCTACACCCGGGCGGCCAACCTGCCGGCCCTGCTGCGCGAGCGCATCCTGATCCTGGATGGTGCCATGGGCACCATGATCCAGCGCTACAAGCTGACCGAGGCGGATTACCGCGGCGAGCGTTTCGCCGGGCACCATGTCGACGTCAAGGGCAATAACGAACTGCTGCTGCTGAGCCGCCCGCAGGTCATCAGCGAGATCCACGAGCAATACCTGGCCGCCGGTGCCGACCTGATCGAGACCAATACATTTGGTGCGACGGGCGTGGCCCAGGAAGATTACAAGATGGCGGACCTGGCGTACGAGATGAACGTCGTTGCGGCCCGGCTGGCGCGCGAGGCCTGCGACAAGTACAGCACGCCTGACAAGCCGCGCTTTGTGGCCGGCGCCTTCGGCCCCACGCCCAAGACCGCGAGCATCTCGCCGGACGTGAACGACCCGGGCGCGCGCAACGTGACCTTCGAAGAGCTGCGCCACTCGTACTACGAGCAGGGCAAGGGTCTGCTGGAAGGCGGTGCCGACGTGTTCCTGGTGGAAACCATCTTCGACACGCTCAATGCCAAGGCCGCGCTGTTCGCCATCGACCAACTGTTCGAAGACACCGGCGAGCGCCTGCCCGTGATGATCTCCGGCACGGTCACCGACGCCTCCGGGCGCATTCTCTCCGGCCAGACGGTGGAAGCCTTCTGGAACAGCCTGCGCCACGCCCGCCCGATCACCTTCGGCCTGAACTGCGCGCTCGGCGCCACGCTGATGCGCCCCTACATTGCCGAACTGGCCAAGATCTGCGACGCGGCTGTGTCGTGCTATCCGAACGCCGGCCTGCCTAACCCGATGAGCGATACCGGCTTCGACGAAACCCCGGAGGTCACGTCGTCGCTGGTGGAGGAGTTCGCCGCGTCCGGCCTGGTGAACCTGGTGGGCGGCTGCTGCGGCACCACGCCCGAGCACATCGCCGCCATCGCCGAGCGCGTGGCCAGCAAGAAGCCGCGCGCCTGGCCCAGCCAGTACCGCGACGCCGCCTGAACTCGCATCGCGAGCCTACAGAACAAGATCAAGCCATGACCAACGATACCCTGCCGCCGCGCCCGATGCGCCTATCCGGCCTCGAGCCTTTCACCATCGATGAAGACACGCTCTTCGTCAACGTCGGCGAGCGCACCAACGTCACCGGCTCCAAGGCCTTCGCCCGCATGATCCTGAACGGCCAGTTCGACGATGCGCTGGTGGTAGCCCGCCAGCAGGTCGAGAACGGCGCGCAGATCATCGACATCAACATGGACGAAGCCATGCTGGACTCCAAGGCGGCCATGGTGAGGTTCCTCAACCTGATCGCCTCCGAGCCCGATATCGCGCGCGTGCCCATCATGCTGGACTCGTCCAAGTGGGAAGTGATTGAGGCCGGCCTGAAATGCGTGCAGGGCAAGCCCGTGGTCAACTCGATCTCGCTCAAGGAGGGCGAGGAACAGTTCCGCCATCACGCCCAGCTGATCCGCCGCTACGGCGCCGCGTCCGTGGTGATGGCCTTCGACGAGCAGGGCCAGGCTGACACCTTTGCCCGCAAGACCGAGATCTGCAAGCGCAGCTACGACATCCTGGTCAATGAAGTCGGCTTCCCGCCCGAAGACATCATCTTCGACCCGAACATCTTCGCGGTGGCGACCGGCATCGAAGAGCACAACAACTACGCGGTGGACTTCATCGAAGCCACCGCCTGGATCAAGCAGAACCTGCCGTACGCCAAGGTCAGCGGCGGCGTGTCCAACGTATCGTTCTCGTTCCGTGGCAACGACGCGGTGCGCGAAGCCATCCACACCGTGTTCCTGTACCACGCCATCAAGGCGGGCATGGACATGGGCATCGTCAACGCCGGCCAGCTCGGCGTGTACGACCAGCTCGACGCCGAGCTGCGCGAGCGCGTGGAAGACGTGGTGCTCAACCGCCGCGAGGACAGCACCGACCGCCTGCTGGAGATCGCCGACCGCTACAAGGGCGGCGGCGCGAAGAAAGAAGAAAACCTGCTGTGGCGCGGCACCCCGGAGAACCCGGTGCCGGTGGCCGACCGCTTGTCGCACGCGCTGGTGCATGGCCTGACCACCTTTATCGTGGAAGACACCGAGGAAGTGCGCCAACAGGTGGAAGCGCGCGGCGGGCGCACGATCGAGGTGATCGAAGGCCCGCTGATGGATGGCATGAATATCGTGGGCGACCTGTTCGGCGCCGGCAAGATGTTCCTGCCGCAGGTGGTCAAGAGCGCCCGCGTGATGAAGCAGGCCGTGGCTCACCTGTTGCCCTACATCGAGGAAGAAAAGCGCCTGCTGGCCGAGGCCGGCGGCGACGTCAAGGCACGCGGCAAGATAGTCATCGCCACCGTCAAGGGCGACGTGCACGACATCGGCAAGAACATCGTCTCGGTGGTGCTCCAGTGCAATAACTTCGAAGTGGTCAACATGGGCGTGATGGTCCCGTGCAACGAGATCCTGGCGCGCGCCAAGGTCGAGGGCGCGGACATCGTCGGCCTGTCCGGGCTGATCACGCCGTCACTTGAGGAAATGGCCTACGTCGCCTCCGAGATGCAGCGCGACGACTATTTCCGCATCAAGAAGATCCCGCTGCTGATCGGCGGCGCCACCACCTCGCGCGTGCACACCGCGGTCAAGATCGCGCCCCACTACGAAGGCCCGGTGGTCTACGTGCCGGACGCCTCGCGCTCGGTCAGCGTGGCGTCCAGCCTGCTGTCCGACGATGGCGCGGCCAGGTACCTGGACGAGCTGAAGACCGACTACGAACGCATCCGCCACCAGCACGCCAACAAGAAGGCCACGCCGATGGTGTCGCTGGCCAAGGCCCGCGCCAACAAGACGCCGGTGGACTGGAGCGCCTACGTGCCACCCAAGCCGAAATTCATCGGCCGGCGCATCTTCCGCAACTACGACCTGACGGAGCTCGCCAACTATATCGACTGGGCCCCGTTCTTCCAGACATGGGACCTGGCCGGCAAATTCCCCGACATCCTCAATGACGAGATCGTCGGCGAATCCGCCCGCCGCGTGTTCTCCGACGGCAAGGCCATGTTGTCGCGCCTGATCCAGGGCCGCTGGCTGACGGCCAACGGTGTGCTGGCCCTGCTGCCGGCCAACGCCGTCAACGACGACGATATCGAGATCTACACCGACGAGACCCGCAGCAAGGTCGCGCTGACTTGGCACAACCTGCGCCAGCAAAGCGAGCGCCCGGTGATCGATGGCGTGATGCGCCCCAACCGCTGCCTGGCCGACTTCGTTGCGCCCAAGGACAGCGGCATTGCCGACTACATCGGCGTGTTCGCCGTCACCGCGGGCATCGGCGTGGACAAGAAGGAAGCCCAGTTCGAGGCCGACCATGACGACTACAGCGCGATCATGCTGAAGTCCCTGGCCGACCGTCTGGCCGAAGCCTTTGCCGAATGCCTGCACGAGCGCGTGCGCCGCGACCTGTGGGGCTACGACGCTGGCGAAGTGCTGACCAACGAGCAACTGATCGCCGAGACCTATCGCGGCATCCGTCCGGCGCCGGGCTATCCGGCCTGCCCGGAGCATACGGTCAAGGCGCCGATGTTCGAGTTCCTCAACGCCGCCGAGATCGGCATGGGCATCACCGACTCGCTGGCGATGACGCCGGCCGCATCGGTGAGCGGCTTCTACCTGGCGCATCCGGAGTCGACGTATTTTTCGGTCGGCAAGATCGGCGAGGACCAGCTGGACGATATGGTGGCGCGCCGCGGCGAAGAACGCAGCGTGCTGGAGCGCGCGCTCGCGCCAAACCTGTAACCGCTTGCGTACCGGCGCGGCGGCGTTTTGCGCCGCTGTGCCATCGCAAGCCATTGGGCAAGCAGGGAAAAGCCTCTTTAAGCGCATCCATGTGCCTTTGTAAGTTCTTCACTACTCCTTACAAGGCATTACATCTCCTAACAGACCGCGCGGCTCTGCGTCCCTAGACTGAGGACTCACATCAAGTGAACACCGCAGCGAATGTTTCGCAGCGGCGCAAACTGCTAGGAGCCTCTCCATGAACAAACTGCTGATCTCCCTTTCCGCTCTCTCGATCGCTGCCGCTTCCTCGCTGGCCATGGCACAAGGAACTGGCGTTGATGCGAAGGCTGGCGCCACCGGCGCCATGGCGGCGCCCGCGATCAGCGCGCCCGCCGACAAGGGTGCAGCCGCCAGCGCAGGTGTGAACGCTGGCCTGGGCGCTTCGGCCAGCGCCGACAAGGGCGTGGACGCCAAGGCCGACGCCGCCGCCGGCACGCACGCCAAGTCCACTGCTAAGACCAAGAAGCACAGCAGCCACGCCAAGGCCAAGAAGGGCGAGGCAGCGACCGACACCAGCGCGGCCGCCGACGCTGGCGCGGCGACCAAGGTCCAGTAAGCCTGGCCATGCCGGCAAGACTGGCATGCTGGAGCACAGGGACGGGTCCACCCCGTCCCTTTTTCATTGGTGCGGCCAGTTGGGAGCCTGTCAGTCTTACACCGACAGTCGGGCGGTTTTGTAAGCACTACAATGCATTAGCCCGGCCGCTCCTGAGAGCTGGTGCATCCATGCCCAGGGAGACATCATGATTCGCGTTTTGATCGCCGACGATCACCAGATCGTGCGCGCCGGTCTGCGGCAGTTCATTGCCGACGAGCCCGATATCCGGGTGGAGGGCGAGGCAGCCAGCGGCGACGAAGTCATGATTCGGCTGCGTGAGTTCGAGTTCGATGTGGTGGTGCTCGATATCTCGATGCCCGACCGCAACGGCATCGACGTGCTCAAGCTGCTGCGCCAGCGCCATCCCGACCTGCCGGTGCTGATCCTCTCCACCTACCCGGAAGACCAGTACGCCATCAACCTGATCCGCGCGGGCGCTTCCGGCTACCTGACCAAGGAAAGCGCGCCCGACGATCTCGTCAAGGCCATCCGCACCGTAGCCCAGGGCCGGCGCTACGTCAGCGCCAACGTGGCGGACCTGCTTATCGGCGGGCTTGACAAGCCCACCAACCAGCCGCTGCACCAGACCTTGTCCAAGCGCGAGTTCCAGATCTTCTGCAAGCTCTCGCGCGGGCAGTCGGTCTCGGTGATCGCCGAGGAGCTGTTCCTGAGCGTCAAGACGGTCAGCACCTATCGCTCGCGCATCCTGGAAAAAATGGGCATGAAGACCAATGCCGACCTGACCTACTACGCGATCAAGAACGGCCTGGTGGAGTAGGCGCCGCAAAGGCAAGGCGCATTCCACGGCACTCGGCCGCGTTTGCCAGACGCTGCTGTAGGACGGACGCCGATGGTCTCTCCCTGTACTCTGTTGCTACCATGGAATCATGTTGGATCAAGCTGCGGCCCCCTCGTATCGCGCGCTGCGGGTCCTGCTAATCGAGGACTCAGCGGTACTGCGGGGTATGTTGCTTGAATACCTGAACGCGTTTCCGTTTATCGAAGTCGTGGATTGGGCGGATACCGAAAGCGCAGCGCTGCGCCTCTACGAGGCGGGCAAGTACGAGGTCGTCATCGTTGACCTGCAGTTGCGGCAGGGCAACGGTATCAACGTGCTGCGCGCCTTGCAGAAGACCGAGGTGTCGGGCATCCGCATCGTTTACACCAATCATGCCCAGGTGCCTACATACCGGCGGCAGTGCGCCGAGGCCGGGGCGGACTATTTCTTTGACAAGTCGCTCGAGCTCGAGCAGGTGTTCCGGGTGATCGAGGAGTACGCGCAGGCAGATGGCTGAATGCGTATCGACGATCTTGACCATATCGACCATCTCGACCGTATTGTCAGTACCGGCAGTTCCAATCGCGGCCATGCCGCGTCAACCTAGAGCAAGGAGAGAATCATGAGAAAGCTGATGGCGCTGTGTGCCCTGGCAGGTGTGGTCCTGGTAACTGGTTGCAACACGATGGCCGGTGCCGGCAAGGACATCGAGAAGGGCGGCGAGAAGGTGCAAGGCGCCGCCGAGAGCACCAAGCAGAAGATGTAAGGTGCCAGCCGCCATGCCGTGTGCATGGCAACCGGGCCAGAGAACAGGTGGACAAGAGGAATGGAAAAGGGGCTCCGCGGAGCCCCTTTTCCATTTGTCACTGCTTGGCTGGCCGGCTAGCTGGCCGGCGGCGTGCCGGTGGGCTCGTCCTGCGGCTGCTCGCCGGGGTCCCCCAGGCCGTCGAGCTCGTCCTCATCGTCGCGCGGCGGCGCCACGATGGCATCGGTGAGCGGCACCACCACCCGGATGGTGACACCGGCACCGGGTTCCGACTGGAGCTCCAGCGTGCCGCCCAGCGCGATCACGCGCTGCTCCATTCCCAGCAGGCCATGGTGTCCCACCGAGCGCCGCGATTCGAAGTCCGCCGGCAGCCCGCGCCCGTTGTCGCTGATTGCCAGCTCGAGCGTGCCGTCGGCGCAATCGAGCCGGATGGACACGCGCTGCGCTTCGGCGTACTTGCTGGCGTTGGTGAGCGACTCCTGCACGATACGGTAAAGGGCGATGGCAGCGTCGTCGCGCAGCGCAGGCACCGCCTCTGCCAGCTGCACATCCGCCTCCCACTGGTTGCGCGCCGCCACTTCCTCCACCAGCTGGCCGATGGCTTCCTTCAGGCCCAAGTTGAGCAGCACGGTGGGCCGCAGGTCCTCGATCAGGCGCCGTTTGATCTGGATCCCCTGGTCCACGTGCAGCATCACGCGGGTGAGCTTTTCCGCCACATCCGGGTGGGTGTCCTGGATGCGGCGGCGCACCCAATGCATATCAAGCTTGGTGGCGGTCAGGATGGAGCCCAGCTCGTCGTGCAGCTCGCGCGCCAGCCGCGTCTTCTCGTCCTCGGTCACGCGCTGCAGGTGGGATGCCAGCGCCGATAGCTGGCGTGTGCGCGAGCGCACCATGCTGTCCAGGCGCGCGCTTTCTTCTTCCAGCTCGTTGCGTTCGGCTTCCGATACCGCCATGCGGCGCGAATGCTGCAAGCCCACCACAATCAGCAGCACGATATTGATGGCGGTCAGCAGGCCGATGCCGTAGCGCGACAGCGCAAGGTCGCGGTCGGCGTACTCCAGGCTCTGCGACACCGATTTGGCCTCGCGCTGCAGCAAGGCCTCCAGCCCGCGCCGCGCGTTGTCCATCGTCTGCTTGCCGAAGTCCGTGCGCACCAGGTCGAGCGCCACTTCCACGTCGCGCTTGCCGTAGATCAGTGTCAGGTCCATCTCGGTGAGCTTGCGGCTGACGGCGGCGGAGGCCTCGGTGAACAGCTTGAGCGCCTCCGGGTCCTCCGCGTAGCGGTTGCGCAGCGCGCTCATCAGCGCATTGATGCGCGGCACGGCCTGGTAGTACGGCTGGAGGTAGCTTTCCTTGCCGGTCAGCAGGAAGCCACGCTGGCCGGCTTCGGCAGTGACCAGCTCGCCGAGCAGGGCGTTGATCTGGCCCTGTACCTGCTGCGACTGGATGACTTGCGTATAGCCCTGGCGCAAGCGGATGTTGCCCGCCTCGGAGGCGATCAGCACCACCACGGTAAGCACGATGCCGCCCGCCAGAAGCAAGGTCGAGCGCAGCAGTGACTGCTTGAACATGTTCGTTTCCCGATGTCGGGCGCTTGGCCGGCGCGGCGTCTCCCGCACCATGCGGCGCCGCGCCTGGCTTGCACCTGTCTGCGACGATGGAAGCACATCGACGGTCTGCGGTCAACCTGCCGCGTCGCCGGTGCTGCCCGCGAGGCCGCGCCGGTGCTTGGACTGTAGGATTTGGCTGACAAGCGAATCGGTGCGGCTGCGGTGTCTGGGCGGGGGTCTGCTTTCTACCATGGTTCCATGAGCTTGCGCACCCTGCGTCAAGCCAGCTCGGGAAGAAAGAGGGAGAACGTCAATGCTGAAATGGGCGCTGATATTTGCAGTGGTTTCCGTGGTCGCCGGCTTGCTGGGGTTCACAGGTATTGCTGCCGGTGCGGCCGGCATTGCCAAGATCCTGTTCTTCATCTTCCTGGTGCTGTTCGTGCTGTTCCTTGCCCTGGGCGTGACCGTGTTCAAGGCGGTGAAATAGCCAATCGCAATCGCCGGTCGCTGTCACTTGCCAAGCGCGCGCCTGCTGGCGCGGCAGCCCAATCCACTTAGGGAGCCATCACCATGTTGCACTACGCACTCGTATTCTTTGTCATCGCCCTGATCGCCGCGGTATTCGGCTTTGGGGGCATCGCGGCAGGGGCGGTCGAGATCGCCAAGATCCTGTTCTTCATCTTCCTGGTGGTTGCGCTGGTGACGTTTGTGATCAGCCTGGTCAGGCGCTAGGGGATGTCAGGCGCGGCTTTCGCGATGGCAGTGAACGCCGCGGGCGGGGCGGCGGTCGGCAGGGCCGCCGCCCCGCTTTGCTCATGCAGATCCCGACTTACTGACTTCCTGGCAGACAGCGCGAACCGCATCACAGCACATCATCAGACCAAACGGAGATAAGCCAATGCTGACCAACAATCCGAAGATCCGCAAAGAAGTGAATCACCTGGCTGACAGCGCCGAAAGCACGGTGCGCCAGATCCGGCATGCCGCGCGGGATACGCGCGGCGCCGCCCGCGAAGCCGCGGGGCCCGTGGCCGGCGAGGTCAGCCGGCTGATTGCCCAGCTCGAGCAAACCATGGAAGTGCTGGGGCGCGAAAGCTCGTCCGAGGCAGTGCAGGCCGCACGCCGGTTGCAGGACCGTACGCGCGCCTTGCGCGACCACGTTGCGAGCCGTGCTCGCGAACGCGTCGACTATGCCGTGGACGGCGTGCAGCGGCGCGTGTTGGCGTCGCCGTTGAAAGCGATCGGTATCGCGGCGGCGCTAGGCGCTTTCGTCGGCTTGCTGATGGCAGCGAATAGCCGCAGCCGCAACGACTGACCGAGGCACTGCTGCCAGCCCTGATGAGGCAGTGAAGCCGTGAAACAGTGAAGCAGACCCCTCAGAGGCCATCGCCCAACATTCCCACAGGAGCATGACTGTCATGGACACCCCCGTAAAAGAGAAGCCCACCGCCGGCAAGGGCAAGGATCAGCAGGCCCGGAATGAGAAAGGCGCGAGCGGGGGCTTCCTGTCGGACGTCAAGACGCTGCGCGAACGCGCCCGCAAGCACATCGAGGATGGCGCTGTCACCCAGGACTACGATGCGGACCGGACCACCGTGCTGAAGCTGCTCAATGAGGCCCTGGCCACGGAACTGGTCTGCGTGCTGCGTTACCGGCGCCACTTCTTCATGGCCAAGGGCATCCACGCGGAACCGGTCGCGGCCGAGTTCAAGGTGCACTCCGACGAGGAGCAGGGGCACGCCGACCGCATTGCGGCGCGCATCTTGCAACTGGGCGGGGAGCCGGACTTCTCGCCGGACACCCTGACTTCGCGCAGCCATGCCGAGTATGTCGAGGCCGGATCGCTGACCGACATGATCAAGGAAAACCTGGTGGCCGAACGGATCGCCATCGAGAGCTACCGCGAGATGGTGCAGTACCTGGGCGAGCGCGACTCGACCACCCGCCGCATGCTGGAGGAAATCCTGGCGGTCGAGGAAGAGCACGCCGACGAACTCGCGGACATGCTGGACAAGGGCTAGCGCCTAGCCGCCAGCCAGGCTGGCAGTGCTGCATTCGCCGCATTCGCCGCGCCCCACCCAACACAGTTCTTTCCCCCTTCCGGATCCGCTTCCTGATCCGGCTCGCCCGGCCCGAATCAGCGGCTGGGCATTTTTTTGCCGGAAGCGCGAGCAAGCAGGAGAAGGGAGCGCGGGTGGGGCGGGACGCGGGGCGGCGAACGCAAGGGCAGACAAGGTGCCGGCTGGTGCCGGCTACCTTGTTGTCAATCTACGAGTGTGCGGGGATTCGGCGCACTGCCTACACCCCCCACATCACCTCGGTGCTCTCGCGCTGGGATGCGCGCAGCATGTCGAGGAAGGGGTAGGCGCGCTGGCCCAGGTGCAGGGGTTCTTCCTCGTTGTCATCGTCATTCTTGCCGGGGTGGACCGACGATACGGCCGGGTGCACCTTCTTGGCGTCCGTCACGGCGGCTTCCAGTATATGGATGCAGCGTGGCAGTTCCTCGATAGTGATCACCCCGCGCTCCCCCAGGTGCTTGCCGATAATCCCCAGGAGCGTCACGGCAAGGTCTCTCATCATGATGAGGTCCTGCGACGCGTGGGATTTGAAGGTGATCAGCATGATATTTCCTTTCCTTGGCGTACAGCGAAATACAGGGGCGAAAACCATGGCCGCGCGGCCTGTCCCGGGACCGGGCAGGGGGCTCGCAATGGCCGGTTTTGGGCTTGCTGCATGATGTCAGCATAGCACCTGATAAAATTCTGCGTTCTGCAATTCATTGCCTGCCACGCGGCGCGGCCTCCACATGCCGCCCGTGACGGTGCCGCCGCGGCAGAACCGCCGCGACGGCACCAGACAACCGCCTCAGGGCCACGACATCCATGCTGCCAGTTCAGACCACCAATCTTGCCGCTGCGTTCAATGACGCGGTGCGCGCAATCGCCCCGGCCGACACCGCCCTGCCCGACGCCGTCTTCGAGCGTCCGAAGGTCGCCGCCCACGGCGACCTGGCCTGCAACCTCGCCATGCAGGTTGCCCGCGCGCTCAAGCGCAACCCGCGGGAACTGGCCCAGCAGATCGTCGACGCAGTCAAGGCCGACGCGCGTACCGCCGGGCTGGTGGCCAGCCTGGAAATCGCCGGTCCCGGCTTTATCAACCTGCGCCTGACGCCGGCCGCCAAGGCCGATGTGCTGCGCGCGGTGCTGGAGCAGGGCAACCGCTACGGCGCCAAGGCACAGGGCGTGCACGGCAAGGTGCTGGTCGAATTCGTCTCCGCCAACCCGACCGGCCCGCTGCACGTCGGCCACGGCCGCCAGGCGGCACTGGGCGACGCGCTGGCCAACCTGCTGGACTGGCAGGGCTTTGCCGTGCATCGCGAGTTCTACTACAACGACGCCGGCGTGCAGATCCAGACCCTGGCCGTATCTGTGCAGGCGCGCGCCCGCGGCTTCAAGCCGGGCGATGCCGCGTGGCCGGAGTCGGCTTACAACGGCGACTACATCGCCGACATCGCTGCCGATTTCCTGGCAGGCAAGACCGTGCGCGCCTCCGACGGCGACGCCGTGACGGCCTCCGGCAAGGTCGAAGACATCGAGTCGATCCGCAAGTTCGCCGTGGCTTACCTGCGCAACGAGCAGGACATCGACCTGCGCGCCTTCGGCGTCAAGTTCGACCGCTACTACCTGGAGTCCTCGCTGTACAGCGACGGCCGCGTCGAAGCCGCGGTGCAGTCGCTGGTGGCCAAGGGCAAGACCTACGAGAACGAAGGCGCCCTGTGGCTGCGCACCACCGACGAAGGCGACGACAAGGACCGCGTCATGCGCAAGACCGACGGCACCTATACCTACTTCGTGCCGGACGTGGCCTACCACACCAGCAAGTGGGAGCGCGGCTTCGCCAAGGTCATCAACGTGCAGGGCAGCGACCACCACGGCACCATCGCCCGCGTGCGCGCCGGCCTGCAGGGGCTGGACATCGGCATCCCCAAAGGCTACCCCGACTACATCCTGCACAAGATGGTCACCGTCATGAAGAACGGCGAGGAGGTCAAGATCTCCAAGCGCGCCGGTTCCTATGTGACCGTGCGCGACCTGATCGAGTGGAGTAACGGCGCGGAAGGCGGCGAGACCATCCGCGGCTGCCTGGAAGCCGGCGTGGCCGACTGGCCCGAGCACTTCACCCGCGGGCGCGACGCGGTGCGCTTTTTCCTGCTGTCGCGCAAGGCCGATACGGAATTCATCTTCGATGTCGACCTGGCTCTCAAGCAGAACGACGAGAACCCGGTGTATTACGTGCAGTACGCCCATGCCCGCATCTGCTCGATCTTCGAATCCTGGGGCGGCGCGGACTGGGAGGCCAAGCTGCCTGCCCTGGCCGGCACCGACCTGGCCCCCGTGACCGGCGCCGACGCTACCCCGCAGGCGCTTGCGCTGGGCCAGCGCCTGGCCGATTTCCCGGACATGCTGGCGGCAGCGGCGGGTGAACTGGCGCCGCATGCGGTCGCCTTCTACCTGCGGGACCTGGCGGGCGATTTCCACGCCTTCTACAACTCCGACCGCGTGCTGGTGGACGACGAGACGGTCAAGCTGGCGCGCCTGGCGATGCTGGCCGCCACCCGCCAGGTGCTGCGCAACGGGCTGGCCGTCATCGGCGTCTCGGCGCCGCAGCGCATGTAAGCCAGGCCGGCGCCATGAAGGGGGCAAGCCCCCGTTCATGGCGCCGCCTTATCCGTATCGCCCTGACCACAGACAGTGATGCCGGGATCGGCGCAGGCTCTATAATCGCGCCATCACGCTAGAGGAATTCATGCAACAGCAACGCAAGCGCACCCCGCGCAATGCCAGCCGCGCCCCGCAGCGCGGAGGTACGTTCCTGGGACTGGTGCTGGGCCTGATCGTCGGCCTGGCGATCGCGGTAGTGGTCGCCCTGTACATCACCAAGTCGCCGGCGCCATTCCAGCAAAAGGGCGCGCAGAAGCCGGCCGAGCCCGGCAATGTGGTCAGCAACCTGCCCGCTCCGGCGCAGGAAGCGCCCAGCGATCCCAACAAGCCGCTGTGGAGCAAGACGCCGGCCAAGCCGGTCGGGCCTGCCGCTGAGCCCGAGCAGCCGTCCGGCCCGGCGCCGACCACGGTGAAGCCGCCCGAGCGCCAGCCGCCGGTAGCCGTCACCCGGCCAGCCGACAAGCCCGCCGCCGAGAAGCCCGCGGACAAGCCTGCCGATCGGCCCGCCGCCGAGAAGCCGGCCGACAAGAGCGCGCAGAAGCCGGCGGAAAAGCCTGCTGAAAAGCCGGCCGAGAAGCCTGTCGCCGACCCGATCGCCGAGATCGCCCAGGCCGATGCCAACAAGGTAGGCTACCTGCTGCAGGTAGGCGCCTTCCGCTCGCAGGACGACGCCGACCGCCAGAAGGCCAACCTGGCCATGCAGGGGTTCGAAGCCAAGGTGACCGAGCGCGATGTCAATGGCGTCAAGCTTTATCGCGTGCGCCTGGGGCCGTTCAACAAGATCGACGACATGAACCGTTCTCGCGACCGGCTGCAGGCGTCGGGTTTCGAGGCTTCGGTCATCCGCTTTACCAAGCAGTAACAAGCAGTAACGGTAACCCGGGGCGATCCGCTGAACCGGATTGCCCCGCCGCTGTCATACGCTCATTGCCCATTCTCGAAAGCCGCGCCACATGAAGAAACTCGCCACCTTGTTTGCCACGCTGGTCGCTGTGACCGGTTTCCTGATGACCGCGCCCGCGCAGGCAGCCGCGCCCACCTCGGGCAAGGAATACCAGGTCCTGAAAGCGCCGCAGCCCGTCGCGCCGGGCAAGATCGAAGTCACCGAGTTCTTCTGGTACGGCTGCCCGCACTGCTTTGACTTCGAGCCCGAGCTGGAAGCCTGGGTAGGCAAGCAGGGCAAGGACGTGGTGTTCAAGCGCGTGCCGGTTGCCTTCCGCGACGACCTGCTGCCGCACACCAAGATCTTCTACGCGCTGGAAGCCATCGGCAAGCTGGACGCCATGCACACCAAGGTCTTCAACGCCATCCACGTCGACCGCAAGCGCATGCTGGACCCGAACGAAATCGCCGACTTCATGGCCAAGAACGGCATCGACCGCAAGGCCTTCCTCGATGCTTACAACTCGTTCTCGGTGACCACCAACTCGCAACGCGCCAACAAGATCGCCGACGCCTACAAGATCGACGGCGTGCCGACCATCGTGGTGCAGGGCAAGTACGTGACCTCGCCGTCCATCGCCGGCACCAAGGGCACGGCCATCCAGACCATGGATTACCTGGTTGGCCAGGTGCGCGACAAGAAGATGTAATTCCCGGGCTGCGGCCAACGGCCTTTGGGCTCGCCACGCGCGAGCCGGCTGATGGCCACCAGCGGTCGACCGGCACCGCCGGCGCCGGCGAGGCGCAGCGGCGTCCGGCGCGCGCCAGGGCGGGTCGGTCGGCATGAACCATGTTGCGCTTACCCCTGGACCCTCCCGATGCGAGCACAGAAAGTCTTCCTTACCGGCGCGTCGAGCGGACTCGGCCAGGCCCTGGCGCGCGAGTACGCCTCGCAAGGCGCCATCCTCGGCCTGGTTGGCCGGCGCGAAGAGGTGCTGCGTGAATTCGCCCGCACCCTGCCCAATCCCAATGCGGTGCGCGTCTATGGCGCGGATGTGCGCGATGCCGATGCCATGCAGCGCGCCGCCCAGGACTTCCTCGATCATTTTGGTTGCCCCGATGTGGTGATCGCCAATGCGGGCGTATCGGTTGGCACCGTCGCCAGCGAGCGCGAGGACCTCGAAGCCTTCCGCATGGTGATGGACACCAACTGGTTCGGCGTGCTCACCACCTTCCAGCCCTTCATGCAGCCCATGCGCGAACGCGATCCAGGTGCCGGCGGCTGGCGCGGCACGCTGGTCGGCATTGCCAGCGTGGCCGGCGTGCGCGGCCTGCCGGGCGGGGGTGCCTACAGCGCCTCCAAGTCCGCGGTGATCAAGCTGCTGGAGAGCCTGCGCCTGGAACAGCGCCGCGAGCGCATCCGCGTGGTCACTATCGCGCCTGGCTACATCCGCACGCCGATGACCGAGCACAATCCCTATCGCATGCCCTTCCTGATGGACGCCGACGTGTTCGCCCGCAAGACGGTGCGTGCGATTGCCGCAGGGCGCCGCTTTGCCGTGGTGCCCTGGCAGATGGGCGTGGTCGCATCCATCCTGCACCTGATGCCGCGCTGGCTCTACGACGCAATCTTCTCCCGGGCGCCGCGCAAGCCGCGCGCGCAGGGAGGTAGCCAGGACAAGCAGCCATGAGCTGGCAGGACGCAGCCGGCGTCCTGCACGGCCCGGCCACGGGCGAGGTGCGCATTGCCTCGCTGGTGCCGTCCGTTACCGAACTGCTGTTCGCCCTGGGGCTGGGCCCGCTGATGGTGGCGCGCACCGGCTTTTGCATCCATCCCGAGCCCGCCGTGCGTGCCGTTGCCAAGGTGGGTGGCACCAAGGATGTCAATCTTGAGCGCCTGCGGGCGTTGGCGCCCACTCACGTAGTAGTCAACATCGACGAGAACCGGCGCGAGACGGTGGACGAGATCCGCGCGTTTGTGCCGCATGTGATCGTCACCCACCCCTGTGCGCCCGCGGACAACCTGGCGCTCTACCGGCTGCTTGGCGGCATCTTCGGCCGTCTTGCCGAAGCGGAATCGCTCTGCGCCGCCATGGCGGCCGAACTGGCGCAGGTACGTGCCCGGCAGTGGCCCGCGCGCAAGGTCCTGTATGCGATCTGGCAGGACCCGTGGATGACGGTGTCGCGCGATACCTATATCAGCCAGATGCTGGCGTTGGTGAACTGGCAGACGTGGCCTTCGGCTGACGCCATGCCCCAGGCTTGTGTTGACGGCGAGTGCAGCCGGCCCAATACGCCGCAGACGCGGTATCCGAGCTTCCGGTGGAGCGACGCGCTGGTGCGGGAGATTGACCTCGTCCTGCTTTCCAGCGAGCCCTATCGGTTTACCGAGGCGCATGTTGATGCGCTGGAGCGGCAGATTGGCAAGGAGGTTTTGCTGATCGATGGGGAGATGGTTTCCTGGTACGGGAGCCGGGCTGTGGAGGGGGTGAGGTATTTGTCGAGGTTTGCGGTTGGGGTTTAGTGGGTGTGACTGTGACTTCAGCTACAACGGCAATGGCAACGGCTTAACGTCAAAGGCAAAGGCTGAAAGTCAAAGGCAGTTTCACCTCCCCTGCGGGGAGGCGACCTACTTTCTTGTCTCGCCAAGAAAGTAGGCAAAGAAGCGACCCGGAT
>NZ_JBXANI010000049.1:0-37228 GCF_058801495.1 Cupriavidus sp. GW822-FHT03E04 | reverse complement strand
TTCCCCGCGGATTGCACTCACAGATAAGTTTTGGATCCGTAGCAGGTTGTGGCGAAAGCGCACCGCTCTTGCTCACCACATCTTCGGGATTTTCACTTAAGTGTTTTCCCTAGCACACCAAGTACACTGCGGCATCCGCCGCAGGCAAGTGCCCACTGCCACCGTGTCTGAGAGCTTTAGAGCTGACGGGCACCGTCCCCGGGCATCGATCCGGATGCACACACGCGAGGCGTCAAGCGCGTGCCATGTGGATGCGTCGGTACTCGCCTTGGAAGTACAACAAGGGATCGCGAGAGGCGTCAAAATGCGCCCGCTTGACCAGCCCTATCACGATCACATGGTCGCCCCCATCGATCATCGCGTCGATCGCGCACTCAAAATTCGCCGCCGCATCCAAGATAATGGGCACCTGCTGGTCCCACACTTCCCACTCCGTCTCGGCGAAGCGGTCCACATTGCGCGACGCAAAGCGCGTCGACACCGGCTGCTGGCCAATGTGCAGCACGTTGACTGCGAAGGCCCCGCGCCGGCGCAAGGCTGCGACGGTCGGCGACTCGCGCTGGACGCAGAACAGCACGAGCGGTGGATCGAGCGACACTGACGTAAACGAGTTCGCGGTGAAGCCGAGCGGCGCCCCGTCCGCATCGTTTGTCGTGATCACCGTCACCCCGGTAGCGAAGCAGTCCAGCGCTTCGCGCAGCACATGCGGCTCAAAGCCGCCCTGTGGGCGCGGCCCGCGCCGCGGGTCCGCACGTTCGAGGAAGTCCAGCACAGCTATGTCGAAAGCATCGTTGCGATGGCCTATGACCACGTCCCCTACACCAGGTATCTCCGCAACTTCCGCGTGCGGCACGAGCGCTCGAAACTCCACCACACTCTGCCGGTCAACCTTGCTGCTCGACGCTCCATGCACTAGCAGCGTCGGGATATCGAGCGCCTCCGCCGCCGCCGTGAGGCGGTGCTGTGCCGCCAGTCGGCCCTCCGGGCCGACGTTGAAGCCATTGTATGCCGGGTCGACGTGCCAGCGAAAGCGGCCGTCGTCGGCACGCCGAAGATGGCGTCTGACCGCGGCCGGGTCTACGACCATTTCAGCAGAGTTGAAGTGTTCTGCCAGTGCCTGCGCGGCCTCCTCCACCGTTGCAAAGCCGCTCGCGTCGCGCGTCATGAGCTGGTTTGTGCGATCGAGGCCGGAGCGCGTCATCCGTGGCGCCGCGTCCACCAGCACGAGCGAGCTGGCGATCGGCCCGGTGCTCTCGCCAATCGCCGCGAGCGCAGCCAGACCTCCCATCTGCGCGCCCACGATTGCCGGTCTGGAAGGAAGTTGCTTCACAATCGCGACGACGTCCTGTACGAGGTCACCAAACTCGTAGCGGCGCTCGGGCGACCAGTCGCTGTCGCCGTGCCCGCGTGGGTCAACCGTCACCGCGTAGCGTCCGGCCGCCGCGAGCGCCTTGGCCGCCTTGGTCCACGCCTCCCGCGTCTGGCCGAAGCCGGGCAGCAGCAGCACGCACGGGGCGTTGGGGTCGCCCACCGCGTCCACGGCCAGTCGGATGCCGCCAGAGCCGTAGAGTACGATGTCCATTTGTGTCGCTTCCCGATGAAATTCCGTGCACCCAGTTTAGCCAGTCGACACTAGCCGCACTTATCCGGACCGGCAACAGCAGTTGCCGCCAGCGAACCTGCGATCCTCGACACCCAAGTTCACTGCTCAATCCCGAGAATCAGACCGCTTGTTGGCACGGCGCTGCCAGCCGTCACCAACACGTTGTGCACGCCTTGCACCTGATTGACGGCGGCGCCACGCAACTGCCGCACAGCCTCCGCGACGCCGTTCAAGCCGTGGATATACGCTTCACCTAGTAGGCCGCCGTGCGTGTTCACTGGGAGTTGCCCACCGATTTCTATGTTGCCATCCTTGATGAATTCCTTCGCTTCGCCCCACTTGCAGAAGCCGTAAGCCTCAAGCGAGGGCAGTACGGTTGGGCCGAAGTGGTCGTATAGGATCGCCACCTGGATGTCCTTCGGCGTCAGCCGTGCCGTCTCGTAGAGCTGGCGCGCGACCAATTGACACTCGCCACGCGGTGTAATGTCGGGCCGGTAGTAGCCGCCCAGGCTCATCGTCCCCTGCGGCGCGCCCTGTGCGGCGGCACGGATGAGGACCGGCTTCTGCCGCAACGTGCGTGCGCGCTGCGCACTCGTCACAACAACCGCCACTGCACCGTCGCTCTCTTGGCAGCAGTCCAGCAGGCGCAGCGGATCGGCGATCATTCGCGAGTTGAAATAGTCCTCACGCGTGATCGGCTTCCCGTAGAAGAAGGCCTTTGGATTGCTAGCCGCGTGGCGCCGCGCGGCGATCGCATAGCGGGCAAAGTCCTCACTCGTGGCCCCGGTCTCTCTCATGTAGCGCTGCATCGTGATAGCGATCATCGCGGCCGGCGTCTGCAGCCCTTGCATGCCGAGGTAGCTGAACATCAGATTCTCCGGGGTTGGGGATACCGTGTCCAGCGGCGTGCCAAAGCGGTACTCGGAGCGCTCGTTCATCGCCCGGTAGCAAACGACGACCTCAGCCACGCCCGCGGAGACCGCGAGCGCTGCCTGCAGCAGCGGCGCGCAGGCTCCACCACCGCCCGCTGGAATGCGGCTGAAGAACGTCAACCCCCGGGCGCCGATGGCCCGGGATATCTCGAACTCCGCATTGTTGTCCATCGTATATGTGGCCATGCCGTCGACCTCGCTGGGATTTATACCCGCGTCGGCCAGAGCAGCCAGCGTGGCCTCCACCGCCAACTGCAGTTCGCTACGCCCCGAGTTCTTGGAGAATTCGGTGGCCCCATAGCCAACGATAGCGGTCTTGTCCTTGAGATTTGCCATGCGCTGTAGCCTCGCTTTAACTCGATCACTCGTCCGCAGGCACGAAGCGGTAGCCCGCCACAGTGCCGCGCCGCAGGAATTCCGTGCGCACACGCATCCCGATATCCAGAGGTGCCCTCATCCCGTCCATTCCACCCACGACGCGCACTCCCTCGTCCATCTCGACCAGCGCCACCGGATGTGGCACGTTGAAGCCGCGAAGCGCGGGATGGTAGTGCACCGTCCAACTGAAAATGGTCCCCGTGCCGCGTAGCGCCAACGGGCGCCACTCGAACGACTGGCACGAAGGGCACGTGGGACCTGGCGGATTGCGTAGCAGTCCGCAGTGAGCGCATTGTTGGACAAGCAGTTGGTCTGCCTTCAGGCCCGCGTAGTGGAAATCGTAGTCGCGGTTCGAGCAGGGCGCCGAATGGCCCTGAGTAAGCGGTGATGAAGTGGCGGCGTCGTTTGACATGCTGGTGTTCCAAATCGAAGGTTGGCGAATGAGTGTGGCCCCTCGCGCTAGCGCCGTTGCGCTCCCGTCGAAAAGAGGGAGACATCGATCGTAGCGATTACCAGCGGGCAGCTTGATTCAGGACTGCACCAACACCAACCTGAATCCACCGCTCCTGAGCGGTATCTTTGGCGGTTCCCCGCGTGAGGCTGCGGGGAAACTGAACAGCTACCCATCCGCTGCGTCCGCGAGCGAGGCTGATTGCCCCTCCCGCAAGCAGGTCACTGGCTGTGCAACGGACTCAACCCTGTCTCGATCTGATCGCTGCTTCGTTCAAGCCGGCGACTCCATGTTGAGGGGTTGCTCCATGCGTGACGACGTCACGAGCGTAGCGGGGAGCCTTGTACAGCATCCAGAGATACACGAAGGCGAGTACCGTGTTCGCAATGCCTGCCGCGATCCAAGGCCACTGTGTGAAATAGGGGCCCAAGTAGGGATTCACCAAGAAGAATCCCACCGGCCCGGTCTGAATCGCCAGCGCCCAGGCTATGACAAAAGACTGACCTTTGCGCGAACCCCGACGCAGCAACATCGGAATGTTGAAGAGATTCGAAAACACGATGGAAATAGAGAAGCATTCCAGGTAAAGCGGATCCCCTATCATCGATTTAAACCACAGGAACATGACATAGACACCAGCCTGGATCGCGACGAATGACATGAAGGCCTGGAGCTTGCTATTACCCAGTCCGACCTCCTTCCGACTGTAGTTTATGATCTGCCAAATTAAAACCAATTCAAAGCAGACGAATATGCTCATCGCAATCAAATTTCCATTGAAAAAAGGATGATTGATCGTCTGAGTCCAGTATTCGTAGTTCAGGACGAAATAGGTATCGTGCGCGAAGAACATTGCGACCGTGATGATTGGGATCGCGTGCGACCGGTCACGAAATCCGACCCACACGCCATAGATAATCTGGACATAGGCGAGGAGATTTGCGATTGTTCCGAATACCTTAAGGTATTCCATGTTCGCATTGATGTACCCAATGATTTCGGCAACCGTATATTGTGGCGTTATAATCATGATTTTCTCTTTCAGATAAATGGCCGTTCATTGGCGATTGGTCAATGATCGACCCACGTCGCCACATCCGCCAGACCTGCCCGTCGCGACCGAAACGCGTTCGCAGGATGCGTCGTATCGGCGTACCCGAACGAGGCGCCCAGTACCACGGCCCGGTCTTCGGGAATGCCGAAGAACTCTCGCATGAACGGCGCGTACACCGCCAGCGCGGCTTGTGGGACGCTGGCAATGCCCAGACTCTGCGCCGCCAGCAGCACGCTGCCAAGGTAGAGGCCGCAATCGATCGCCCCATACACACCGAGGTCTCGCTCGGACGTGACAAGCACCATGTGCGGCGCACCAAACAGTGAGAAGTTCCGAAGGGCCTGCCGTGCCGAAGCGGCGCGATCGCCGTACTTGACGCCGACGCTTTGGTAGAGCTGCCAGCCCACCTCTCGTTGCCGCTCCTTGTAAACCCCCCTGTAAGCCGCGGGAAACGGAAAATCGGGACTTACGCTCGGCACATTGCCGTGCGCCGAGTGGTCGGCCTCGGCATGTGCGAGCAGCGCCTCGCGGAAACGACACGTACCCGCGCCCGCAGTGACGATAACCTGCCATGGCTGCGAGTTGCACCAGGAGGCAGACCGCTGTGCCATGGCGAGCATACGCTCGATCACCGGACGCGGCACCTCGTCGGGCAAGTACGCGCGACAGCTAAAGCGCTGCGCGAGCAGCCTCTCGAGTACGGCTGCGTCATTGGCATTCGTAGTTGATGGCGCGGCAACTTGCTCGATGGTCATCATAGGCCTCCACCCCGCGCCATCGTGCTCATGCACGAATGCAATTGGAATTGATGCTCCGGCGGCCCGGAGAGCGAACGATCGTAGGGCATGGTAGTCCTCACAGCTCCTTTATGCGCGCACGCCGACCTCCGGAGCGCGCCGATAAGGATGCATAGCTAGATCGCAATGCAGATTTTTCCAAAATGGGCTTTAGCCTCCTGATGGCGGAAGGCTTCCCTCAACTCGGCCAGGGGAAAAACTCGATCGATGACAGGCTGTAGTCCGTTGCCCGCAATCGCTCGCATCATCTGCTCGAGGTGCGCACGGCTCCCGACTGTGAGCCCGGTCACCCGCAAGTTCCCGGTGATGACCAGACCCGCCGGAAACTGGATCGGCTTGCGGCTTAACGCCCCGACCAACAGGACCTGACCGCCCACGCGGCAAGCCCGGAGCGTCTGCGACAGGTCGCCGCCGACGACCTCAACCACGAGGTCAACGCCACGCCCGCCGGTGATAGCCTTCACGCGTGCCCCCCACTCGGGCTCCTCCAGGTAATTCAGTACGTGCCGCGCGCCCAGGGCCTCAAGCCTCGCACGCTTGGCGTCGGAAGACGTCAGTGCGATGACTTCGGCGCCGGCCATGCGGGCGAATTGCAGCGCAAAAATCGAGACGCCGCCCGTACCCTGCACGAGCACGGTGTCGCCCGGCTTCAACTGGCCTTCCACCATCACTGCGCGCCAGGCTGTGAGACCTGCACAGGGCAGAGTTGCTGCCTCCTCGTGCGACAGGCCCTCTGGTACTTTGACGAAGTCCGACTCTCGCCTGACGACATACTCGCTCGCGAAGCCGTCGACCTGTTCACCGCGCATGCGACGAACCGCGGCAGCCGTGGGCGGGCCGTCGAGCCAATCAGTAAAATACGTGCCGACGACCCGATCGCCCGGCGCCAGCGTGGTCACCTCTGCCCCCACTGCGATCACCTCCCCTGCACCGTCGGAGAGTGGCACGCGACCGGCCTCAGGCGGCATCACTCCAGTCACGACCAGATAGTCGTGAAAATTGAGCGACGACGCGCACACGCGCACCAGCACCTCGCGCGGTCCAGGCTCGGACTGCCGCACGTCCACTAGTGCCAAGCCATCGATCGACGGCGGGTGCATCACTTCAATCCGTTTCACAGTTTTCTCCCTCAACCGGCTCAGACCGCCAGTTCGTCTTTGATGAATCGACCGTACTGCAGCACCGCCTTTAGGTAGCGGCCGGGGTTGGTCAGGATGCTGATATCGGCCACCGGATCGCCGTCGATGACAAGCAGGTCAGCAACCTTCCCCGGCTCGATCGTGCCGGCGTCAATGTGCCGCCCCAGCTCGGCGCCACTGGCGGTGGCCCATCTGAGCACGTCGACGGCCGGGATCCCCATGTCCTTCACGTAGACCTCGAGTTCGCGGGCGTACACGCCTGGTTCGTGCGGCAAGCCCTGGGCGCCGTAATCATCACCCGGCACGATGCGCAAGCCCGCCCTGTTGGCCTTGGGCAGCATATCGAGCATGTTGAGCCATCCGAACTGGTCTGGATCGCTTCGGTCCGTTGGGGTGGCGGTCTTCGAGTGTCCGAGGATCTTGGTAAGCAACATGCTGGGCACGAGTGTCGCGCCTCGAGAGACCATCTTGTCGATGCACTCCTCATCCATGTAGTCCGCGTGATCCAGAATGTCGACGCCGGCGTCCAGGCACTCGAGAATGGCCTCGCGTGTAGTCACGTGGGCGCGCACGCGCGCCCCACGCTCGTGGGCTGTCTCCACTACCGCGCGCATCTCGGCATTGGAGAGTCCACGATACGCCTTACTCCAGGAAAAGCCGTGGCCGCCGCTCGGCAGGAGCTTGATGATCTCCGCACCGAATAGGATCTCCTCGCGAACCGCCTTGATCATTTGCGGCACCCCGTCGGCGAACACGTTCTGTCCATGGCGACGGATGCCATCGGCGGGCGGCGCGGAGCTAGCCCACCACTTGGCCCGGTCCTCGTAATCTCCGGTCGTCACAACGTGTCTGCTGCAGGTGGTAATGTGCGGTCCATCAATGAGACCGCTCTCCTTGGCCATTCGCAGTTGGGTGTCATGGTTGTGACCGCACGAACCAGACACCACCTGCGTCACGCCCGACTGCAAGGCGACCCGCATTGCGTTAGCGTATTGCAGTGCGAGGATGGCGGGTGGCTTTTCTGTGCCGAGGAACGTACCGGCGCGCTGCGACCCGAACAGAGGCGGCCCGATTTCCACGAACTCGCCGTGCCAGTGGCCGACCGTCATGCCAGGCATAAGCGTCTTTCCGGCCAGATCGATGCGGCGTTCTCCCGGCTGTGGCGGGGCATCTTGGCCCACGCTCACAATCTTGCCGTCCTCGACCACAACCGTCGTGCAGGGCCTGCAGGTGCTCTTGCCGTCAAAAAGGTTGGCATTCGCAAATATGGTCCGTTTCGCCACGATGTCTCCTTGCGTCTTGTTCTTCACTTAGTGTAGGTCTGAAGCCCCCTTTGCAGTTGCCTCACGTGGTAAGCGTTCTTGCTTATGCCTGCATGGGGCCACCGATCTCAGCTCGCTGCCCAGCGATAGGGGTTTCAGCAGATTGCTCAATATGCTCCGGTGGTGAAAGGGAAAACTTAGAGATCGATGCTTTCGGGTCCGGACCAAATCGCAGTGAAAGGATGCGCCGACGGCGCACACCGCCGCAACCGATCTCGGGCTGCTTGCCGCCAAAGGACGGCTCGATTGCAACGTTGATCTTCGCGACCACATCAAAATGGAGTGCAGCGACGGACAACACGCCGACCTCCCTTTCTCCTACAAAAGGAGCCTCACACAGAAGGGAAGGCTCACCACCATGACGAAGAGCGCAACGACGCTGGACGATAAGTACTCACTCGAAAACGGTCGGGTATTCATCTCGTCGAATCAGGCGCTGGTGCGCCTGCCACTGGACCAAGCGCGACGCGATCGCGCCCTCGGGCTACGAACCACAGGTTACGTCTCGGGATACCGAGGATCACCGCTCGGGGTCTATGACGCGGCGCTTTGGGGCGCACACAAGCTGCTCGATCAGCACGACATCCGCTTCCAGCCCGGCCTCAACGAAGAGCTCGCGGCGACGGCAGTGCGTGGCACTCAAGAGCTCCATTGGTTCGGCAAGAGCGACTACCAGGGAGCCTTCGGCCTTTGGTATGGTAAGGGCCTCGGCATGGACCGCGCCTGCGAGGCGCTCAAGCTCGGCAACCTCGAGGGGTCATCGGCGCACGGCGGCGTCCTTGCGGTGGTCGGCGACGACCACGGCGGGAAGTCCTCGGCCAGCGCACACCAGTCGGAGCACACCCTGATTGCGGGCTTCCTGCCGGTGCTATATCCGTCTACGATCCGCGAGATCCTGGAATTTGGTGTTTTCGGCTGGGCGCTGTCTCGTTACAGCGGCCTCTATGTGGGCCTCAAGTGCATCACCGACACGCTTGACCTCGCCGCATCGGTGGAACTGCCGGACATGCACCGCGCCCTCAACCTTCCCCAGGGCTTCACCTTGCCACCCGAGGGTCTAAACCTGCAGCGAAAGCGGCCACCGCTGGTGCAGGAAGACTGGGTCGTGAACCGGCGGTTACCCGCAGCGGGGGCCTTTGTGCGCGCAAACGGCATTGACCGTGTCGCCATCGACTCACCCAAACGGGTGCTCGGGATTGTTGCTGCCGGCAAGGCCTATCTTGATGTGCGCCAAGCGCTCGTCGACCTGGGCCTCGACGAGGTTCATTGCCGTGAGTTGGGCGTCCGCGTCTACAAGCCGGGCATGATCTGGCCGCTAGAGCGCGAGAGTGCGGTGGCATTCGCCGAGAGCAGCACCGCTGTGCTGGTCGTCGAGGAAAAACGCAGCGTTGTCGAAGACCAGCTCGCACGCCACCTTTATGGCATCGCCGCGGATCGCCGTCCAGCGCTTGCCGGAAAGCAAGACCTGAACGGCGCACCGCTGTTGCCTTCCTCGGGCGAGCTGTCCCCTGCGCACGTGCGCCGCGCTGTGGTGCTCATGCTACAGCAGCTGGGCGTGACGGTGCCCGGTATGGCCGATCGCGCCACGTGGTTCGACAATGTGGAGCGCCGCACCGTGACAGCCGGCGGCGCCAATCGGCCCGCGTTCTACTGCTCCGGCTGCCCCCACAACACCAGTACACGCATCCCGGAAGGCAGTACCGCGCTCAGCGCGGTGGGCTGCCACGGCCTGGCGGCCTACGTCATGCCGGAGCGCCGCACGATGGAACCCATGCCGATGGGCGGCGACGGAATGCCGTGGGTATCTGTCGGACCGCTGGTCGACATGCCACACGTCTTCCAGAACGTCGGCGACGGCACGTACTCTCACTCGGGTATCCTGTCGATCCGCGCCGCGGTCGCCGCCAAAGCGAACATGACCTTCAAGCTCCTATACAACGACGCCGTCGCGATGACGGGTGGCCAGCCCGTGGAGGCCGACATCGGCCCTGCGGACATGGTTCGCCAGCTCGTCGCCGAAAAGGTCTGGCCGGTGGTACTCGTGTCCGACGACCCCGAGAAGCATCGGGACGCGAAGCTCCCTCAGGGCGTGGAGGTAATGCACCGCGACCGGCTCGACGCACTGCAGCGCGATCTGCGCGAGCGCAAGGGCGTCTCGGCCATCGTCTACGAACAAACCTGCGCCACTGAGAAGCGACGCCGCCGCAAGCGCGGCACCTATCCCGAGCCCGACAAGCGCGTCTTCATCAACCCCGAGGTCTGCGAAGGCTGCGGCGACTGTTCGGTCCAGTCCAACTGTGTGAGCATCCAGCCGCTGGAGACGGAGTTCGGCCGAAAACGCGTGATCGACCAGTCCTCCTGCAACAAGGACTTCAGTTGCTTGAAGGGATTTTGCCCGTCTTTCGTCACGGTTACTGGCGCGAAGATCGCCAGCAAGGCAGGCGCCGATGACTCGCGCCTCCGCGAACAAATTGCCGCTTTGCCCACACCCGTGCGCATTGGGTCGGCCGATGAGGTCAATGTACTTGTCGCCGGGGTCGGTGGAACCGGTGTGCTGACAGTAGGCGCGCTGCTCGGCATGGCAGCGCACCTCGAGGGCAAGGGCTGCACCATCCTCGACTTGACCGGCATGGCGCAGAAGGGCGGCGCGGTCACGAGCCACATCCGCATCGGCCGCGACCCGGCGAGCTTGTTTACCGCGCGACTCGATGCTGGAAAGACCGACGTCATCGTCGCGTGTGACATGATCGTCGCCTCAAGTGCTGACGTCCTGAAGACCATCAAGCCTGGTACTACCAAGGCAATCGTCAACCTTGACGTAACCCCTACCGGCGCATTCCAGACGAATCGCGACCTCGAAATCAACAACGAGGCACTGCGCAACGCGATCGCCCAGGGGCTCGAAGGGGGCGAGCTGTTCGCACTACACGCCACGCGCCTGGCCACGGAGCTCACCGGCGACAGCATTGCGACCAACGTCATGATGCTAGGCTACGCCGTGCAAAAGGGCCTGGTGCCGCTCGCGGTCGAATCGATTGAGGAGGCGATCCGCCTCAACGGCACCTTCATAGACGGCAACCTCCGGACTTTCGCTCTCGGGCGGCTCGCAGCCCACGCACCTCAGGCACTGACACCTGACAAGCCTGCCGCCAACATGACGCGCCTCGACACACTGCGAACGGTGCTGGATAACCGCGTGCGTCTGCTCACCGAGTATCAAAACGCAACCTATGCAGAGCACTACCACCGCTTCGTTGTCGACATCGAGCGCCGCGTGCATGCCATGCATCTCGCGCGCGGCCCCGAGTTCGTGCGCGAGGTAGCGATCACGCTCGCGCGCCTGATGGCCTACAAAGATGAGTACGAAGTCGCGCGCATGCACAGCGATCCGCGCTTCCAGGAGCGACTGCGTGCGCAGTTCGCCGGCGACTTCAAACTGACGTTCCACCTGGCGCCACCGCTCCTTCCAGGGCGCGACGCGTCCAACGGCCGACCTCGCAAGCGCGAGTTCGGGCCCTGGATAATGCCGCTGTTTCGCACGCTCGCGTCGTTGAAGAAACTGCGCGGTACGCCATTCGACCCGTTCGGCCGAACTGCGGAGCGGCGCGCGGAACGCAATATGGTGCAGAAATACCGCGAGCTTATCGAGCGGGCAGTCGACAAGCTAAACGCTGACAACGTGCAGGCCGCGATCGACTTGGCACATGCGCCATCGGAAATCCGCGGATTCGGCCCGGTCAAACACGCAGCACTCGAAGCGTACATGGCCCGCGAGCCGGCGCTACTCGCTGCACTTGATGTAAAGCCGGCGCGCGAGCCGGTAGTCCAACCCATCGTCTTCGTTAGCCGCTGAGCATTCGCCCTCCCCTTCTATGAGTCAATCCATGACAACGATGTTCTCGACCCTGCAACTCGACATCTCAGACCAAATCGCTCACATCCGGCTGTCGCGCCCCGAACTCTTGAACCGCTTCGACGCACGCGCGCACGTGGAATTCGCGGACGCGCTCGACCTCGTCGCGCGCGACGAACGAGTGCGGGCGCTCCTGCTTTCTGCCGAGGGCAAGGCGTTTTCAGCCGGCGGTGACTTCGACGAGATCATCGAGGCGCGCGACTCCATCGCAGTGCGCGAGCGCATGATGCGCGACGCTCGGCGCGTCTTTCGCACGCTGATCGGTCTACCCTTCCCCGTCATCGCGGCGATTCAGGGTCCCGCCATCGGAATGGGTGCCACACTCATGACACTGTGCGACATTGTAGTGGCATACGAGGAGGCAAAATTCTCGGATCCACATGTGGCGATTGGCCTCGTCGCCGGCGACGGCGGTATCGTTGGGTGGTCGCAGTCGATCGGTGTGCTGCGCGCCAAGCGATACCTTCTGACGGGCGACCGCATCACGGCGCGTGACGCATACGCAATGGGGCTGGTGACCGATCTGGTCACCGCGCCCGAGCACGCCGAAGTCCGCGCCCGCGAGATTGGCCGTCAGATCGCAACACTCCCCCGGGCCGGCGTGGAAGGCACGAAGCGCGCGTTTGTCCGCCTGACCGAGCAGGTCGCGCAAGCAGCATTCGACATTGGGCTCGCCTACGAGATGGAGAGCATCGCGCGGCCGGAAGCGGCCGAGGCCATCGCGCGAATGCGGGGATGAATCCCAGTGTCGAACTGGCGGCGGCCCCTCTACGACGGAGAGGAGCCGCCCCTGGGGATCATGCTGAGGGAAGTCCTCCCTTGCGCATACGCTCCCACGTCGAGCGGTTCCAGCCAGTGGCAGGACTTCTGGAACCACCTCTCCATATTCCATGCGCCGGCGCGTCCCATGGGCGAAGATTGGCCTCGTCGCCAGCGACGGAGGCATCGGTGACTGGTCGCAGTCAATCGCTATGCCGCGCTCCAAGCAATGCCTGCTGACTGGCGACCGCATCACGCCACGCGTCGCAGAGGCGATGAGGCTGGTGACCGACCTCGTCATTCCCTACGAGCACGCCAAGGTCCGCGCCCACGAGATCGGCTGTCAGATCGCCACCGCCTCGCGCCGGTATGAAAGGACCGAAGCGCGCGGGCATCCGTCTGACCAGGTTGGTCGCGCACGCAGTGTTCGACATCGGGCTCGCGTACACGATGGAGAGCATCGCGCGGCACGAGTCTATCGCGTGAATGCAGCGTGACCTCCTGCGTAGAAGTGACGGCGAACCAACTGCGACAGGGAGCCCCCCGGCGGATCACGATGAGGGAAACACCCCATCGCACGCGCCGTCGAACCCCGCATACGCTCCTATATACCCCACGCCCGGGCGCAACCCGCATATTGATCGCGGACTTATTGACCGCATTGAACTTCCCTCATCTGAACGTGGATGGATGCGGATTTTGGTCTACCCGCGCGACGCCCGGCTTGCGCGGAAGAGCATCGGTGCGAGCCGGTCCTTGCGCTGCTCGACGGTCCCGCCCAGCACCTCGCCAAGACGCGCCCGCTTGAGGAACAGGTGACACGGATGTTCCCACGTGAAGCCAATGCCGCCGTGCAATTGCACGCAGTCCTCGCTGACCATCCGGTAAGCCGCGCCGGCATGCAGTCGCGCTCGGGCCGCCTTATCGACCGCATTGGCCGGATCGGAATCTGCCGCGCGGCAGGCCGCGCGCAGCAGCGCGCGCGACGCCTCAATTGCTACCTTGTGGTCGGCACAGCGGTGCTTGAGCGCCTGGAACGACGCGATAGGTCGGCCAAACTGCTGGCGCTGGTGCATGTAGACGAGTGTCTCTTCGAGCACCGCACTTGTACCGCCCAAAGCATCGCAAGCCAGCGCGATATCGAGGTGCGTCCGCATGCGAACGAGCACCTCGCCTGCAGCGTCGCCGCGCAACACGATCTCGCCGTCTGACAACGTCAGCCCCCTTAGTTCGATATCGGCGACTTCTCGGGTCAGGTCCCAGGCCGGGCGGCGCGTGACGACCACGCCCGGATGCGGTAGCGCGATCAAGGCGATAAAGCTCTCTTCGCCCTCCACAGGCAGCATGAGGTGCGTAGCGTGCGGCGCGTCCAAGACGTTGCGAAGAACGCCGTCGACCACGCGCGTCTGGCCCTCGGCGTGGACGGTCAGCGAAACGGGGGAGCCCAACGCCGGCACAACAATCGCCTCGCCGGCGGCGCCCGCCTCAATTGCCGCCACCGCTTGGCCGGACACGACAGAGCGGCACAGGGCATCAAGCCCGACCGCGGCACCAATGTAGGGTGCGCGCGATAGCGCGCGACCGAGCTCGTCGTAGAGTACCGCGACAACCGAGAGCGGCTGAGCGAGACCACCGTATTCCTCCGACACCGTCAAGCCGAGCCAACCGAGCTCTGCCATGAGCCCCCACAACTTCCGCTCCAGCGGTCTTTCGCCCGAATGCGCGAGCAATACCTGCCGGTCGATCTGCTCCGCCAGCACCCGCCGCGCAGAATCCCGCAACTCTTCCGTGTCAAGCAAGGCTTCCAAGGTCATCTCCCCTCTTGCGTCTATCCGTGTCACGCCGCGCGTTCGCGCGGCATGCCGAGCACACGCTCGGAAATAATGTTGCGCTGAATTTCATTGCTGCCGCCAGCGATCGACCACATGAACGAGTTCATGTAATCAAACAACCAGTTACCAGTCTCGTGACCGCCACCGAGCGTGAACGGGGTGAGCAACTGCGATCCATCTTGTGCCTTGAGGCCGAGCGTCGTAAAGTCGCGAAGTACCTGCGCATAGGCGAGCTTGACGATAGAAGCCGCGCCACCGATCTCCTTGCCTGCGATTAGTGCGGCCATCATTTCGCTCACCAGCGCACGCAACGCGTCGATGCGCGTAAAAACGTCTACGGCCTCGCGCCGCAACTGGTCGTCGGCAACCACACCGTCACGCTCGCCAAGCGCGTCAAGCAGCCGCCATCGGCTCCACGACATGCGCTCAGCCAGCTCGAAGATTGCCACGCCGCGCTCCGAACTAAGGGTGGTCTGGGCCACGCGCCACCCCGCGTTCTCCTCGCCGAGGCGGTTGGTCACCGGGATACGCACGTCGGTTAGGAAGATCTCCGAGAACTCCTCGTCGCCTGTGATCTGTCGGATAGGCCGGCATTCAACCCCCGGCGACTTCATGTCCATCAGCAGGAATGTGATACCAGCCTGCTTGGGACCGCTCGAATCGGTTCGCACAAGCAACAGGCACCAGTCGGCGTGCTGGCCGAGGGTCGACCAGATCTTCTGGCCGTTGACCACGTAGTGGTCGCCTTCGCGGACCGCGCGCGTGTTCAGCGATGCCAGGTCGGAGCCGGCGTTGGGTTCCGAGAAGCCCTGGCACCAGATCTCGCCTTCCAGGATCGCAGGCAAATGACGAGCCTTCTGCTCCTCGGAGCCCCATTCTGTCAGCGTCATTGCTGCGTGGTAGAGCGAGATAAAGTAGAGGATAAGACGAGGCGCGTCAGCGCGCACCATTTCCTCGATGATGACAAGCTGCTCGTCGAGCGTGCGCCCGCCTCCCACCCAGCCAGCCGGCCAGTGGGATGTCGCATAGCCGCTCGCCACGAGCGACTTCATCCAGTCTCGCTGGAACGCGAGGAATTCCTTCGTACCGACGCCGGTCATGCTGCGCCGCCAATCGGGTGGCAGGTGGTCCGCCAGCCAGGCACGGACCTGTGCCCGGAGTGCATCAAGCTTGCCGTGATCATTTGCCATGTACAGTTCCTCCGATGTGGGGTTGTCTCCCGCCGCTCGCTACAGGGTGCGCGCGATCAGCAACTTCATGATCTCGTTCGTGCCACCGTAGATCCGGTTTACGCGCACGTCCTTGTAGAGGTTGGCGATCGGATACTCAAGCATGTAGCCGTACCCTCCATGCAGCTGGAGGCATTCGTCGACGATCCTGCAGCACGCCTCGCTGACCCAGTACTTCGCCATCGACGCCGTCGCGGTGTCGAGTGTTCCTGCGAGCAGACGTTCGGTGCAGTTGTGAAGGAAGACCTTTGCGATCGTTGCCTCCGTCTTGCATTCAGCAAGCCGGAACTGGGAGTTTTGGAAGTCCATCAAACGACGGCCGAACGCTTGGCGCTGCTTCACGTACTCGAGGGTCGACTCGAGCGCACACTCGATCGCGGCCATGCACTGCCACGCAATCACCAGGCGCTCCTGCGGCAGCTTCTCCATCAGCTGTGCGAAGCCCCGCTCCTCCACGCCGCCCAACAAATTTTCCGCTGGCACGCGCACGTCGCGGAAGAAGAGTTCGGTCGTGTCGCGTCCCTCTTGACCAAGTTTGTCGAGCAGCCGCCCGCGCTCGAAACCCTCGACCCGGTCAGTTTCAACGACGAAGAGCGAAATGCCCTTCGCTCCGGCCCCGCCGTCGGTCTTGCAGGCGACAATCACGAGCCCTGCATGCAGGCCGTTGGTGATGAATGTCTTCTGTCCATTGATGACGTAGTGCTCGCCGTCTCGCCGCGCGGTCGTCCGCATGGCCTGCAGGTCAGATCCCGCGCCGGGTTCGGTCATCGCGATGGCGAGGACAGTCTCACCTGACACAACCTTCGGCAGCCAACGCAGCTTTTGCTCCTCCAGACCGTAGGTCACGAGGTAGGGCGCAGCCACTGCGTTGTGCAGCGGCAACGCAAAGCCCTGCACGCAGCGTCGACCGAGTTGCTCCATCAGCACGACCTCGTGCCGGAAATCCCCTCCCCCGCCGCCGTACGCTTCGGGGATGCTGACGCCAAGAAGGCCTGCCTCACCGGCCAGGCGCCATAGATCACGGTCCACTGAGCCGTGCTCGCGCCAGCGTTTCACGTCGGCCTGCGTCGCGTTGCGGTCGATGAAGCGTTGTGTCATCGACTCGAGGAGCGACACGCTCTCATCGGTCCAGCCCTCAGGCCGTGGGACGTCAATAGGCATGACTCAAGCCTCCATCCGAACAGACACGTACTTCCCTCGCGACCGCGACGACGGCTGCGTGTGCAACGTTCGTCTTGAACACATGCCGACTACGGGTCTGGCGGTTGATGCAGATAGTGGTTACACCGTTGCTAACGGCGAATCTTGCTTCGGACATGGGATGTCTCCTCTTGGGTTTTGCGATACATATCAGGCGGCCTCTGGCGTCCCGTACATCGGGCACTTATGCTGCGCGCTCGAACCACCCGAAGGCGAGTTGATTGGCGACGTCAACCTGCACAAACTGCAGGTCGCGCGGACCCGAACCCGTCTGCCTTTTGCAACCAGACACCCGATCAGGGCACCCCGCTACGTGAGCTGTGGCGCCTCCCGTCCAGAACTCGCCCGCGCCCCCATCGCCACCGGGGCCACGTACCACGAGTGTCGTCATGCCGGATAGATCGAGAATGGTGTCTGTCACGCCGATTCCTATCTCAGGTTGCTCAATTACTGAGAAGTTTCACTAGTTCCGCCAGGTCGGGTCAAGGGCGGCGCAGGATCACAGCATGCGCAGAACAGATCGTGCTCCGGTGCAGCGAAGAACGATACTTCGCGTCGCAGCGACCTGCTTGTGAGAGCAATCGCTTTTGCCCAACGCGTACACGATGCCCCGGTGCTCCTGCCTTCTATCTACTATTAGACCCACGACCTCTTCCACGCGGTCAAGTCATACGTTCCCGTAACTCAGACATTGGCAAAAAACACATGCGAAACCCTGTTATTGTCGACGCCATCCGCACGCCCATGGGCCGCGGCAAAGCGGACGGCGCACTCTCCACCGTGCATCCCACCGACCTGTTAGCCGGACTCTTCAAGACGCTTCTGACGCGCCACGATATCGATCCGTCTACAGTGGATGATGTCATCGTCGGCTGCGTGAGCCAGGTCGGCGAGCAATCCGGCGCGCCGGGCCGCCTAGCCTGGCTAGGCGCCGGCCTGCCTGAGTCGGTGCCATCGACCACGATCGACCGCCGTTGCGGCTCGAGCCAGCAGGCGGTGCACTTCGCGGCGCAGGGAATCGCCGCGGGCGCGTACGACATCGTCGTGGCCGGCGGCATCGAGTCGATGAGCCGCGTACCGATGTTCAGCGCGCGCATCGGTCAGGACCCGCTCGGTGCCACCATCTACCAGCGTTACGAAGGTGGCCTCATTCCTCAGGGCATCGCCGCCGAGCGCATCGCCGCGCGCTGGGGAATTTCCCGCGAGTCGATGGACGCCTACGCTGCTGAATCGCATAAGCGCGCGGCAGCCGCTCGCGATGGGGGCAATTTCGCCTCCGAGATTGTGCCCGTGACTCTGACCGACGGCGTCCAGGTGCGTCACGACGACACAATCCGCGACACGACCACCGCGGACGGGCTTGCCAAGCTCAAGGCGTCGTTCTTCGACGAAAAATGGCTTGGGCGCTATCCGGAAATCCAGTGGGGCGTGAGCGCCGGCAACTCGTCGCAACTGTGCGACGGCGCGTCCGCTCTACTCATCATGAGTGAGGACACCGCACGGCGCCTAAACCTGACTCCACGCGCGCGTTTCGTCGCGTTCGATGTAGTCGGCGACGACCCATTGATGATGCTCACCGCGCCGATCCCCTCAACCCGCCGCGTGCTTAAAAAGGCCGGGCTGCAGGCCAGGGACATCGACCACTTCGAGGTCAATGAGGCTTTCGCCAGCGTGCCACTCGCGTGGCGGAAGGAGTTCGACGTCGACCCGGCTCGCCTCAATCCCCGGGGTGGTGCAATCGCGCTCGGCCATCCACTGGGGGCCTCAGGTGGCAGGCTGATGACTACCATGCTCCACGCATTGGAGCAGACCGGCGGCCGCTATGGCCTCCAAACCATGTGCGAGGCAGGTGGCCTGGCCAACGCAACCATCATCGAACGGCTCTGAGCGGGACAAAACAATATGAACATCACCGGAAATTCCGCAGTCGTCACCGGGGGAGCCTCGGGGCTCGGCCGCGCCACGGTCGAGAAGCTGCTGTCGCTGGGAGCTAACGTCGTCATTGCCGATCTGCCTACCTCCTCGGGGGCTGAGGTGGCAAAGGAACTGGGCGCCGCGTGCCGGTTCGTGCCGGCGGACGTCACGAGCGAGGAGCAGATGACGACCGTGTTCGCCGCGGCAAGCGAATTCGGCCCCCTACGTGCCACCGTGCACTGCGCCGGTCGCGGCGGCCCGCTGCGAGTAGTCGACAAGGAAGGCATTCCCGGGTCGCTGGACCACTACGAGATGGTAGTGCGCGTCAACTTGGTCGGCACATTCAACGTGCTGCGCCTCGCGGCGGCTGAAATGGCCAGGGTCGAAGAGCTGGAGGGAGAACGTGGAGTAGTGATCCTCACCTCGTCGGTAGCCGCCTTCGAAGGCCAGATCGGCCAGATCCCCTACGCGTCCGCCAAGGCCGGCATCGTCGGCATGACCATCGTCGCCGCACGCGACCTTGCGAGCCGCAAGATCCGCGTGTGCACCATTGCGCCAGGAACCTTCGATACACCGATCCTCGCACGTGTGTCACCCGAAGCGCGCGAGGGACTCGCCAAGGCTGTGCCTCATCCGGCGCGCCTGGGGCACCCCTCTGAGTACGCCATGCTCGCCGCGCACATCATTGAGAACCCCATGCTCAACGGCGAGACGATCCGCCTTGATGGCGCCATCCGGATGCCTCCCCGTTGACGCCTGGCCTTTGCCCGCTAACAGCGGGCAGGTCGAACACAACTCGGCTCGGCCTCCTTCAACTGGTACAACATCCTGTAAATAGGCTTGATGAATGCTTGATGAATATCGGCCTGCAGCTATCGCTGCAGGAGCGTGACGACCACTCGCGCCATTTCGTCGAGTGTCGCGCTCCCAGGTGGAGGCTCCCAAGGCCCACTTCGACTCCGAAAGGCTGCGCCATAACCACTGTGGCTGCAATACGCATGCGGCATGGTGGTAGCAACCATTCGCCCGCGACCCTCGCTGCCCGTGCCCCAGTATAGGATATGCCGTTCGTCTGGTGCACTTGCGATCTCGGGATACTGGGTATCACGAGAGAGCGAGCACCCGATCCGGTTTGGCACCGCGGATGCTCAATGGACGGCCGTAATGGGCTTCTTGGATGGCACCTTTACCATGCCCATCGTCCTCGCGAACGCATTGTCACTCAGCCAACGGATAAGGCATACCAACTTCCCATAGCTACGAGCTGACCGACCGCGGCCACGAGCTCAAGCTTGCGCTTGACGGGAAAAATGCCCTTGCTCGGCGATGGTCGGATTTTAACGGTGGTATCAACGTTTTGACGAGCGTTATTCTCGATGACGAGCTTTGATTTAGATGATCAGTTAATACAATACGGCGAACAGCCGATTTCTAACTCGGACGACTTATCATCTTGCGACGATACTCTGGCGTTCTTCCGAAACAGGAAGGCTGTCTATCACCATTCCCACGCGTGGCTATCCAGAGATTGGAGAACGCGAACGGTGTCGTAATCTGTGCTGTGTTTTCTCGCCGACCCCAAACAGCACACGTCAGCGCGGCCAATCTGCAACTCCAGGATCCAAAAAGGGATGTTCGACCTTGGCGCGAATGCTCGCCTCCACGCGCTGAGATTTTTTCGTCTGCTTGCCGCTGCGCCAGAATGGTGACCGGCCCAGCCAACCACATCATTCGGATACCCGTTCCATCACCTGGTCGAGATCCGCTCGGCACAGTAACACCATCGGGCAATCGAACTTCGTCCACGGCCGCCCCCCCGACCAAAGGTCGTCCGGCGTCGATGAGCCGCTTAAAGTTCCTTGCTCATTTGGCTGGAGGTTAAGCACCGGTAGTAGCATTTTCCTGGGCTCAATTCGCCCTCCCCCGCAGCGCCTGGATGAATTCGCTCATCCCATACGCGCCGGACTATCGAGGAGGGCGTTGCCGTACTACTGCTTTGCGTAGGGGTTCTGGATATTAAAGATGCGCGCGGCGTTCAAGCCAAGAACCTTGGCGCGCTGCACATCCGTCATGAAGTCCATCTGCCGCTCGATACTGAGCTTCGAATGGGGAAACGTGCCCTCATGATGCGGATAGTCGCTCGACCAAAGAATGTTGTCCTCCAGACCGAGACTGATGAGATTCTTCAACGAATCCGGTTCTTCCAACGAAGACGCGAAGCAATTACTCTTGAAGTAAGTGCTCGGCAGCTCGGGGATCACCGGCCGAACCCACATGTGATGGGCCCGATAGGCGTGGTCCATCATATTGAGAACCCAGGGAATCCAGCCGATGCTGCTTTCGATGACGCCAGCCTTCAGCGCCGGGAAGCGTTCAAACACACCGGACGCGATGAGCGTAACCAGCGGGTCGATCCCCGAATTCATCGCAGCATGGAAGTTGATGATGGCGCCACCCTTTCCACCTACGGCACGCGGATCTTCGCCGTTGCCTACGTGGAATACCAGCGGGAGACCGGTTTCCTGAATCGCTGCCCACAGCGGTTCAAACATCTTGTCATTGTATTCCAGGCGGTTTCGCGGCTCGTCGATGCGATTGAACACCGGCCTGTTAGAGACCATTACGCCATGGAACCCGTTGGCAGCGGCCCACTGGACCTCCTTGATGGCATTCTCGACGTCCCCCGCCGCAATCATGGCCATCGGCATGATCCTATGAAACTCAGGCTTGAAGGTATCGAGGGCCCAGCGATTCCATGCACGCGTCATCGCGCCCGCCAATTCAACATCCGGTGTTGCAAAGGTCAAAATGCCTTTTTGAGGAAAAACAATTTCCGCGTCCACACCATCCTGTGCAGCGTGCTGCAGTCGCTGCTCTACGCTGCGGCCTGAGGCAGTACGCAGTACGTCCTCGTCTTCCATCCGATCCGAATAAGGCGCCAACACCTCGAAGCTCTCGAATTCCTCCGCCGTCGGCAAGAGATCTTTCCTATCCGATGGGATCCTGACCAACTGAGGAGGCCAGCCATCCGTGATAAGCCACTGCGTGCCATCGTCGTCGACGCGCACGTGGGGTAACCGTTCCTTGTACTTCGCGTCGACCCGGGACGACAGGAAGTCCAGTGGCTCGTTCGCGTGCGAATCTGCGCTCACAACGAAGTACTTATTGGCGTGCCCCGTCAGCAGACGTTCGCCCCAGCTCGTGGGCTCGCTTGGTTGCAAGCGCCATGCGTTCTTGCTGCTGGTTATATTCGACATAGAAACCTATCCTTATGAATGCTGCGCGAATTGCGCCCCAAGAGTTGTCGCCGCGATGGGTGAGTCAACCTTCGCACGGCTGATAGCAAGCATAAGCTGCGCCGGCAGGAGGGCCACTTCCGTCGACGCAAACGCTTTTGCCTCAGATCGCAATCTTTGCGCCTTCCGAGAGGGAGTTGGCGCCGGCGTGCTACCAAGCGCCGGCTAGCGGCAATTTCAGGGCCCTACTCATCTTCGCGTCGACGTAGCGGCCTTGGGTTCACAAGCCGAACCTTGTCCTGAGACGAAACTCACTTTGCCCGGTATGGACATCGCGAGCAGCGCGGTGGAGATCATCACTACACTGGCACTGAACTAACATCTTCGAACAAGAGGGGTAGCGGATCGTGGGCCGACTTCAAGGAAAGGTTGCCGTGGTGCTGGGTGCGTCGCAGCGGGGAGGCTCGGGGTGGGTTGTTTCACATCGGCTAGCCCAGGAGGGTGCACATGTAATTGTGGCCGCGCGCCGACAGGAGGCAATCGAAGAGCTCGCCGCGGAAATTGGGGGTACGGCCGTTCGATGCGATGCCTCAAGCGAGGCGGACATCGCGGGACTCGTGACTGCGGCGGTCGAGCAACGCGGCCACATCGACATCGCGGTGGCCGCGGTCGGACAGGGTTCGTTTGCCTCGATCGACGAGACCGGCGTGGAAAAACTGCTCGAAGCCCTGGCGGTCAACTTCGTCGGGCCATTCCAGTTCATCCGGTATGCCACACGGCACATGCCCGCCGGTGGCGTCGCAACGTTATTCTCCACCATCACATCTACCGACGTGCTGCCCGGCAGCGTCGCTTATTCATGCGCGAAGGGTGCACTCAATACGTTTGTACGCTATGCCGCCGTCGAATACGCTCCGCGTGGTATCCGAGTTAACGCCTTGAAGGCGGGCATCCTGGAGGGGCCCCAAGCGCGGCGGTGGCGAAGAGCCGGCATGTTCGATCGCTTCCTGCGCGAGGTGCCGCTGGGCGCAGCTGTCGATCCTAGCGAGCTGGCTAGCATGATCGTCTGGTTGGCGGCCGACGCAAAGTCGATCACCGGCGAGGTCATACATGTCGATGGCGGCAGCCATCTACGCCGCCAGCTCTTCCCTGACGAAATGTCGGAAAGCGGCCTCGCGTCAATGGGCCGGAGGCGGCCAAAAGATTGAGCTGGACCAAGTTACGGCCATGCCAGATGGCCGCTAGCCAAAGGCGGTGAGGCCGGATTCGAGGTGCCTATGGCGCTCGATCCTTGATGACACGCCGAGTAGGGCGAGCCCGCTGGAGGACGCCACGGGGCGACGCAGCAGCCTCCCTGGCGACACTACCTCGCTGCGAGCGGGTCTCGCGGAATTATCCCGATCGCGGATTGGGCAATCTCGATATCCCAAGTTCTTCGTTCTTCGCGTTCAAGCCGTCGATTTCGGACGGGTGGCTCAGGCGAGCCGGCTCAGCATGGTGGGATCGAATGGATAAGCCGCCTTGCCGGCTATTGCTTTGCACGCCCATTCAGGGTCGCCGAGTATCGCGCGACCCACCGCGACCAGATCGAACTCGCCGCGCTGGAAGCGGCTAACCACCCGATCCACGTTGTCCGCGGCAGCAACGCCATTTCCGCCGTCGTACATGCCCTTATTGATGCCGACTCCGCCGACCGCCATCGACAGCTTGCCGGTCAGCTTCTTCGCCCAGCCCGCGAGGCTGAGGTCGGAGTCCGGATAGGCGGCCTTGTCGAAGTAGCGCACGCTGGCGTCGAAAACGTCCACGCCCGCGTCGGCCAACGGTCCCAGCACTTCTTCGAGTTCCTGGGGCGTCGTCGCGAGCCGCGCGCGGAAATCCTGCTGCTTCCATTGAGAGAAGCGGAAAAAGATTGGTAAGTTGGACCCGATCGCTTGGCGGATGCGACTCACGATTTCCACCGCGAATGCGGTGCGCCGCACCCGATTGCCACCCCACCGGTCGTTGCGCAGGTTGCTTTCCTCCCACAGAAAGGTGTCGATCAGATAGCCGTGAGCACCGTGAATCGCGATGCCATCGAAGCCCGCGAGCATGGCATTGCGAGCGGAGCGGACGTAGGCCTCGATCACCTCTTCGATCTCGGACTCGCTCATCGGAGGCCCAATTCCCGGACTCGCCGGGATCTTCTCGGCGGCCACGGAGGACGTGCGGCCGAGTGGCCCCCAAATGCCGGACGGGCCCAGCGTCGGCGCATTTGGATTCGGCCCGGTACCAGGAAGACGCAGCACGCCCTGGTGCCATAGCTGAGGCACGATGCGACCGCCCGCAGCATGCACCGACTCGACGACCCGTCGCCACCCCGCGATCCGCACGTCCCCGTGCAGCGACGGGATATTGTCCTCGCCGAGACCGGCGTCGCCGAGCGCCGATGGGTGATCGATTCCAACTGCCTCGGTGAGGATGAGGCCGCAGCCGCCGGCCGCGCGGCGCGCGTAATAGTCCGCAACCTCAGCGGTCGGTATTCCGCCCGGACAGAAGCCGCGGGTCATCGGTGACATCACGATCCGGTTCGGAATCGTGAACGAGCGGATCGCAAGTGGTGCAGACAGGCTATGACGTGTCATGGTGTCGTGCCTTCAGAATGCACGTCCGTTAGAAGCGGCTTCAGCCTTGTCCGAACTGCGGCGCGCGCTTGGCGTGAAAGGCGCTGACCGCTTCGGCATGATCGGCAGTAGCGTGCGAAAGTGCTTGTGCAGCGGCCGAAAGCTCCAGGATGGTGGACAAGGAGGCGGTGCGCGCCTCGCGCAATAGCCGCTTGGTCATGCGCACCGCATGCGATGGGTTTCCCGCGATACGGCCAGCGATGGCCTTGGCCGCGGTAAGCAGTTCGGTGTCCTCGACAACTTGCGAGACCAGGCCGCAGGCCAGTGCGTCGCGCGCGTTGATCACGTCACCGGTGAAAGCCAGCTCGCAGGCCTTTGAGAAGCCGATGACGCGCGGCAGCAGCCAAGCGCCGCCATCACCAGGCACGATGCCGAGCTTGACGAAGCTTTCCGCGAAACGCGCGCTTTCACCCGCGATACGGATGTCGCACATGCACGCTAGATCACAGCCGGCACCAATCGCCGGGCCATTAACGGCCGCGATCACTGGGATTTCGATTTGCTCGAACAGCAGTGGCAGCCGCTGGATGCCGCGGCGGTAGTTCTGCCTGGTCTGGATCGGCCGGGCATCGACCAGACCGCCGCCCGGCTGCATCGAATGGATGTTGCCGCCGGTCGAGAACGCCGAGCCGGCGCCGGTCAGTATCACGACGCGCGCCCCAAGGTCCGCGTCCGCTGCTTCGATCGCGTCGCACAGCGCGTCGATCATCGAAGGGTCGGATATCGGGTTGCGCTGTTCGGGCCGATTCAGTGTCAGGGTCACGATTCCGTCAATCGAACCGCGCAGCAGGATGTCATTCATGGCTGAACTCCGTTCAGGGTAAAGAGCCTCAGACTCCCGTCCAGACCGGCTTGCGTTTCTCGGCAAAGGCGGTCGCGCCCTCCTTCGCATCGGCCGACTTGAATACCGACATGGTGTGCTCGTTCTGTCGGTCGAAGAGTTCGTCGCTGGACCAGTCCTGTGATTGCTGCATTACCCTCTTGCTCACGGCCACCGCCATCGGCCCATTCGCGGCGATGCTCGTGGCCAGCTCAAAGGCTGCCGCCAGCACTTGACCGACCGGAGCGATCCTGTTGATCAGACCGTAAGCGCGCAATTCCTGCGCCGAGATCGTATTGCCGGTCAGCGCAAGTTCCAGCGCCACGCGGTAGGGGAGTTGGCGCGGAAGCCGCACGAGCCCGCCCGCATTGGCGACTAGTCCGCGTTTGACTTCCGGCAGGCCGAATGTTGAGATCTCGGAGGCAACAATCAGGTCGCAGGCCAGTGCCATCTCAAAGCCGCCAGCAAGTGCGGGCCCTTCCACAGCAGCGATCAGCGGCTTAGAGATCTTTGCGTTGGTCAGACCCGCGAAGCCGCGCTCGTACGGCTTGACGTTCTCACCGCGCAGGAACGCCTTGAGGTCCATTCCCGCCGAGAAGGTGCCGCCGGCGCCAGTGAGGATCGCAACCTGGATGTCATCGCGTCGGTCGATCTGGTCGGTCGCATCGGCGATGGCAAGCGCCACTGCCGCATTGACAGCATTGCGGGCTTCCGGACGGTTGATCGTGATAGTGGCAATGCCGTCGGCCACCTCGAAGATTACTTCGGACATGGTTCGTTCTTCCTTAGCGTAGTGAAATGCAGATCGTCTCGTCGGTCAGCATCTGGTTATCAGTGATTTCCTGCGGCGGGACCAGGCCCCTGTGATACCAGGGCCGCAGACCGCTCAGTCACGGTCTGCTCGACGATGTCGTTCGCGACGATTCAGCCGAGCATCGAGACAGGCTTGTGCCGCGCTCGCCGGGATTGCAATTGCCGAACCGCGACCCCCAACTATTTCAGGCGTCATGCGCCGTTCACGGGCAGGGCTGGGGCCGACGGGGGAACGCCCACGCACTCTTGCCAATCCTCGCCGTGCCATGACGCAACCGCCGCTTACGGCTTCTTTGTGACCGGATCACGGGTGTCCCGCTGGTCGTACACAATCAATGCACTACACTTGTCTCGACGATCCTGAATACTGCTATCCCCCGCAGATAATGGATGCTGTCGACTCTATGCTGTACCGAGGCATCGGACTTTCCCCGGTCCGCATTCAATCTTGCTTGTGGCGGCGGTGCGCGATACCTCGGTGACGGTCGGTCCGGCCACATCTTCGCGAATCCCCATTCAGTTAGAAGCACTCCAAGCAGAAAACAGCCGCTCTATCGAGACAGAGGGAGGAGGCGGAGCAGCCGAAGCCATTGGTTCGTCCGCGGTACCGGGAGGTCCGTCAGCTGTTTGGTCGTCCTCGTTCCAAATAAAGGTGATTGCAAGACCGATGGCGGCCAACAGAGCAACGCGTAGGACGGCCGAGATGACCCGGCCATATCTGTGGGTTCGACGAAGTTTCATGATGTCTCCTGCTAGCGCGACGGCCTCTTCTGTTTTCACAGGCCGTTTTGGCTAACTATGTGTGGCTGGGCACAACGTCTTGATACAGAATGACAACGGCTTCTGAGCCTGCGCGACACGGTGGATGTCATCCCCTCATACGCCGCTAACAAAATCTTCGGCTGGCTTCTCACGGAAGAAGTCAGTAATCTCAATAGAAGGAGACTGATGACAGGTCCAATGCAACGTTCGACTATCGGCATTGCGATTCCGTGGGTTCGGAATCGCGGCGGCGTTGAGACCCGCTGTATCCATATGCTTGAGCACTGCCATAGCGCATCACTGGGTGCCGTCGCGCGGACAGGTGTCGCTCCTTAGTGAATTCGAGGTTAGCCTCGGCGGCAAAGCTCTGGCTGAACTTGACTTCATATTCGTGATAGCCGGAGTTCTGGGAGCCGAGCTGCATTTCTCTTTGCCAGAACAGGGCCTTCTGCCTAACCGGCCTTCCGCCTCGCACTAGTCATTGCCCAATCCGGCTGGATGTAGACGATGGCGAGCAGCATGTGACCGGAGTACCTATCCAAACTACGCACGGGTATCTTGCACTAGTATTCCACGACGGCAGTCATGATCGTTGTGCGCCTGACAGCGGCGCACTGATTTGGTCTTGCGACCACACCGGATCTGTGGACTTATCGTATCTGCAGTGTCCTGAACGGGATTGTCCCCTGTTGCCATGAAAGTTATCTGCAACTGCAGCGCTCTTCACTCGATGCGACCAGGCGGCCACCAATACCGACAGTCTCACGATGAAGAATTGCTCCTACACTAACGACGGGTCGACCTGCGCCTGGTCCGGCGCGCCGGCCATCGCAGATTTTCCGCAATGCGGGTTTAGTTAAAAGGTGCTGGGAAACACACACGGTCATGGGCGGAATGCGCCTTTTTCTCCGGGCGGGCGAATCCGCGGCAGATAGTTCTCGACCGGACCGTGTCGACGAGTTGCACAATATCCGCCCACGTTTACACCTCATTTCCTTCCGCCTTTCACGCGACAGGCTGCCTCTGACATAAGCTCTTATAGCGCGATCAGATCAATGAAGATCTCATGAAGCCCGCACCCGACCCGGGCGCGATCTGGGTCCACGGCGAGTACCGTGCCGAAGTCGCGAAGTAGCTTCATGTGCCGACCAGCCCAGTGGAAGGACCTGAGATGGCCACTCTCACGGTTGCGCCAAACTAATTCGGCATCCCGCACCGTTGCGCTCCAGCAAACTCGCCAGAGGCGATAACGACAAGTGCTCCCGTGCTCAACTGGGGGCCCATCCGAGAGTAAACACTGACCTGCTGGCGTGGACTCCCTTTGCTCCTGTACATCATTGAAAGTCAATTCCGTATGCCGGCGTGGACGATGTCCTTCCCCTGTTTTCGACCGACAATGACGGCGAACGAATGCAGATGAATCGCGCACGTGGTGCCGATCTGCGTTCGCCACAGCCATCTCGGGCAACTTCGAAAGTGGGCTGTCTGAGCCTGTAAATTCCCAAAGCTCAAGGTATTTTCTCGGCAATGTCAACGAGGATGCGAGAGAGCGCCCGAGGCGCTAAAACTAGGCGGTCGACATCATCAGCTCTGATTGCCGAAGTGCGTCGCACGCGTGTCCTGGCCGAACGAGTTGCGCAGGTTGGCGCCTTACCCGGCAGTGCAGCCTATCGGCAGAATTTGGCAAGCCTCCTGAACGAGTGGATTACGCTCGCAAACGGACGTCAGCAGTTAATTCTCCTTGCATGTGCTGCGGAACAAGGGACGCTGGATCTGCATCACTTGGAACTAGGCCGACTTGCACTGATGGAAACGACAGATCCAGATTTGGGTGCTCTCTATTGGGCCAGCGTTCGACGCTGGACTTGCGCGCGCCCTTCTGTTAGTCCAAGAAATGATCAGAATGGCTTGCAAAACAGTCCCACTGCGGACCACTCTCGACTGTGCGATGACTGCCTGGAGCTCGAGCTTGACGCCAGGCGATTTTTGCCCCATGAGTATATGCAGCGCGGACTGGGTGGAGCACATCCTCAGCATGAGGTCACGCTCGCTACCTCGTGTTTCACTTGCCTCACTTGTCGCACCCGTTGGGTGCGACGGGCGCTGCAATCCGAGCATTTTGTCTCTTGGGCGGTGATGCGCATCTAGGACCCCTTATATCTTGAGTAACCTCAAAAAGCCCTTCCCCCCTCAAAGTTCGCAGTGGTATTGAACTCCGTCAGATCAATCCGAATTGCAATCCGTCTTGGGATTTCCAATCCGATTGTCCATTGGCGTTTGGAGGAAGGGGGTGACCAACTGCGGATCCCACAACAATCCGCACCCTGCGGTGGGGAATTCTGCGCAAAGCTGCGCGGATCTGCGGCCCGCCGAAAAGTTCGGTGTCCCTGCTGCACTGGACTATCACGCATTGCAACGCGTTACTTCCACAAGCAGGGCCGCTAGCATGGAACGCGAAACACCCCTAGCAGACTAGTTTCAAGGAGCTTCGTAGTATGCACATTGGCATCCCGCAAGAGACGCGAGCAGGTGAAACCCGTGTTGCCGCCACCCCGGAGACGGTCAAAAAGTACGTCGCCCTGGGCCATCAGGTCAGCGTCCAGTCGGGCGCCGGCGTTCGCGCCAGCGTGCCGGACTCGGCGTATGAGGCCGTCGGTGCCACCATTGGCACCGCGACGCAAGTCTTTGGCGCGCAGTTGGTGCTTAAGGTCCGCGCCCCCATGGATGCCGAGCTTGCTCTGATGAAGCCGGGCGCCGCGCTGGTCGGCATGCTCAATCCCTTTGATGCGGGGAACAAGGCGCGGATGGCCGAGGCCGGGATCGTTGCTTTTGCGCTAGAAGCCGCGCCGCGCACCACGCGCGCGCAGAGCATGGACGTGCTCTCTTCCCAGGCCAATATCGCCGGCTACAAGGCCGTGCTGGTCGCCGCGCATCATTACCAGCGCTTCATGCCCATGCTGATGACCGCCGCCGGCACCGTCAAGGCGGCCCGCGTGCTGATCCTCGGCGCCGGCGTGGCGGGCCTGCAGGCCATCGCTACCGCCAAGCGGCTGGGCGCGGTCATCGAAGCCTCCGACGTGCGTCCCGCCGTCAAGGAACAGATCGAATCGCTGGGCGCCAAATTCCTCGATGTGCCTTTCGTCACCGACGAAGAGCGCGAGATCGCGCAGGGCGTGGGCGGCTATGCCCGCCCCATGCCACCCGACTGGATGCGGCGCCAGGCCGAACTGGTGCACGAGCGTGCCAAGGCCGCCGACATCGTCATCACTACCGCGCTGATCCCGGGCCGCCAGGCGCCGGTGCTGCTCAAGGAAGAAACCGTGCAGGCGATGAAGCCGGGCTCGGTGGTGGTCGACCTCGCCGCGGCGCAGGGCGGCAACTGCCCGCTGACTGTGGCTGACGAAGTGGTGGAACGCCACGGTGTCACGCTGATCGGGCACACCAACCTGGCCAGCATGGTGGCGGCCGACGCGTCGGCGCTCTACGCACGCAATGTGCTTGACTTCCTCAAGCTGATCGTCAAGGACGACAGGCTGGTCGTCGACCAAGAGGACGACATCGTCGCGGCCTGCCTGATAAGCAAGGGTGCCGAAGTGGCGCCGGAACGATAAGAAACTGCAAAGGAACAGCTATGGAAGGCATCAACCACACGGTGATCAACCTGATCATCTTCGTGCTAGCGATCTACGTGGGCTACCACGTGGTCTGGACGGTGACGCCCGCCCTGCACACCCCGCTGATGGCCGTGACCAATGCGATCTCGGCCATCATCATCGTCGGCGCCATGCTGGCTGCCGGCCTGACCGAGGGCTCCGTGGGCCGCACCATGGGCACGCTGGCGGTCGCGCTCGCCGCGGTCAACGTGTTCGGTGGCTTCCTGGTGACGCAGCGCATGCTGGAGATGTTCAAGAAAAAGGAACCCAAGGCCAAGGCCGGCAAGGGTCATGAGGAGGGTGCCAAGTGAGCATGAACCTCGTCACCCTGCTCTATCTGCTCGCCTCGGTGTGTTTCATCCAGGCGCTCAAGGGCCTGTCCCATCCCGGCTCCGCGCGGCGCGGCAATGCCTTCGGCATGATCGGCATGGCCATCGCCGCGGTGACCACGCTGGTGCTGATCGCCAAGCTCAAGAACGAGTTCCTGGCCGTCGGCGCGGGCCAGTCGTCGGTCGCCGAAGGCATGGCGCTGATCTTCGGTGCGCTGGTGGTTGGCGGCGGCATCGGTGCCTACGTGGCAAGAAAGGTCGAGATGACCAAGATGCCCGAGCTGGTGGCCGCCATGCACTCGCTGATCGGTATGGCCGCGGTCTGCATCGCGGTGGCCGTGGTAGCCGAGCCGTCGGCATTCAGCATCACGCCGCCGGGCTCGCACGATATCCCGTTTGGCAACCGCATCGAGCTGTTCATCGGCTGCTTCGTCGGTGCCATCACCTTCTCCGGTTCGGTGATCGCCTTCGGCAAGCTGTCGGGCAAGTACAAGTTCCGCCTGTTCCAGGGCGCGCCGGTGTCTTTCGCCGGGCAGCATCTGCTGAACCTACTGCTGGCGGTGGCCATGATCGGCTTCGGCATCATCTTCTGCCTGTCGCAGGACTGGCTACCCTTCCTGCTGATGCTGGCGATCGCCTTCGTGCTGGGCGTGCTGATCATCATCCCGATCGGCGGCGCCGACATGCCGGTGGTGGTGTCGATGCTCAACTCGTACTCCGGCTGGGCCGCAGCGGGCATCGGCTTCTCGCTGAACAACCCGATGCTGATCATTGCCGGCTCGCTGGTGGGGTCCTCCGGCGCCATCCTGTCGTACATCATGTGCCGCGCGATGAACCGTTCGTTCTTCAACGTGCTGCTCGGCGGCTTTGGCGGCGCGCCCGCGGCGGCCGCTGCCGGCGGCCAGGCGCAGCGCAACGTCAAGTCCGGCTCGGCCGACGACGCGGCCTTCCTGATGGGCAATGCCGAGACCGTGATCATCGTCCCGGGCTACGGCCTGGCGGTGGCACGCGCGCAGCATGCGCTCAAGGAACTGACCGAGAAGCTGGTCGAGAAAGGCGTGACGGTGAAGTACGCCATCCACCCGGTGGCGGGCCGCATGCCGGGCCACATGAACGTGCTGCTGGCCGAAGCCGAGGTGCCCTACGACCAGGTCTTCGAAATGGAGGACATCAACAGCGAGTTCGGCCAGGCGGATGTGGTGCTGGTGCTGGGCGCCAACGACGTGGTCAACCCGGCCGCCAAGACCGATCCCGCCTCGCCGATTGCCGGCATGCCGATCCTGGAAGCCTACAAGGCCAAGACCATCATCGTGAACAAGCGCTCGATGGCCGCTGGCTACGCGGGCCTGGACAACGAGCTGTTCTACATGGACAAGACCATGATGGTGTTCGGCGACGCCAAGAAGGTGGTGGAAGACATGGGCAAGGCAGCCTGATCAAATTTCGACGAGTATCGCGAAGGCGACTGCTCTGGCCTCCCACCCCTCTCTCTCGCGACTGTCAACGGACAAGACTAGAACATGAAGCCCTTCCTCATCAAATCGATCCTGATCGCCAACCGTTCCGAGATCGCTATCCGCGTGATGCGTGCGGCGGCCGAAATGAACATCCGCACGGTGGCGATCTATTCCAAGGAGGATCGCCTGGCCCTGCATCGCTTCAAGGCGGACGAAAGCTATCTGGTTGGCGAAGGAAAAAGGCCGCTGGAGGCGTACCTGGACATCGAGGACGTGCTGCGCATCGCCAGGCAAACCGGGGTGGATGCCATCCATCCCGGGTACGGCTTTCTTTCAGAGAATCCCGACTTTGCTCAGGCGGTGATCGACGCTGGCATCCGCTGGATCGGGCCTTCGCCTGAGGTGATGCGCACGCTCGGCAACAAGGTCGCCGCGCGCAACGCTGCCGTCGCCGCCGGCGTGCCGGTGATGCCAGCCACGGCGCCGCTCCCGGCCGACCTCGACGCCTGCAAGCGCATGGCCGCGCAAGTCGGCTATCCCCTGATGCTCAAGGCCAGCTGGGGCGGCGGCGGGCGCGGCATGCGCGTGCTGGAGAACGAACAGGATCTGGAGGCCTCGCTGCCGGTGGCACGCCGTGAGGCGCTGGCTGCCTTTGGCAACGACGAGGTCTATGTGGAAAAGCTAGTGCGCAACGCGCGCCATGTAGAGGTGCAAATCCTCGGCGACAGCCACGGCGAGGTCGTGCACCTCTTTGAGCGCGACTGCACGGTACAGCGACGCAACCAGAAAGTCGTCGAACGTGCACCTGCACCCTACCTTGACCCGGCCGGGCGTCAGGCGCTGTGCAACGCCGCGCTCAAACTGATGCGGGCGGTCGGCTACACCCATGCCGGCACCGTCGAGTTCCTGATGGATGCCGATAGCGGCCGGTTCTACTTCATCGAGGTCAATCCCCGCATCCAGGTGGAGCACACCGTCACCGAGATGGTCACGGGCGTGGACATCGTCAAGGCCCAGATCCGTATTACCGAAGGCGGGCGGATCGGCCGCATCGAAGACGAGTTCGACAGCGCGGCGAATGTGGCCATGCGTGCCGCCGGCGTGCCAGATCAAGAGCACATCGCCCTGAACGGTCATGCCGTGCAGTGCCGCATTACCAGCGAAGATCCGGAAAATGGGTTTCTCCCGGACTATGGGCAGCTGAGCGCCTACCGCAGCGCGTCCGGATTCGGGGTTCGCCTGGATGCCGGCACCGCCTATGGCGGCGCGATCATCACGCCCTACTACGATTCCTTGCTGGTCAAGGTCACCGCCTGGGCCCCCACCGCCGCCGAGTCGATTCGACGCATGGACCGCGCCCTGCGCGAATTCCGCATTCGAGGGGTGGCATCGAACCTGCAGTTCCTGGAGAACGTGATCAATCACCAGGACTTTGCCAGTGGCAAAGTCACGACCCGCTTTATCGACAACACACCCGAGCTGTTCGCGTTTGCCAAGCGACACGACCGCGCCACTCGGCTGCTGCGCTATCTCGGCGATGTGGCTGTCAACGGGAACCCGGAAGTCGCAGGCCGGGCGTTGCCGCCACTGCCGTTGCCCAGGCCGGTGCTACCCCGTATGGAGGTGAGCGCGCCTGCGCCGCCGGGCACTCGCGACCGCCTGCTTGCAATGGGCGCAGACAAGTTCGCGCAGTGGATGCTGGAGCAAAAGCAGGTACTGCTGACCGACACCACGATGCGCGATGCGCACCAGTCTCTGTTCGCCACCCGCATGCGTACCGCCGACATGCTGCCGATCGCGCCCTTCTATGCGCGAGAACTGTCGCAACTGTTCTCGCTGGAATGCTGGGGTGGCGCGACATTCGACGTGGCGCTGCGCTTCCTGAAGGAGGATCCGTGGCAGCGGCTGGCCCAACTGCGCGCAGCCGTGCCCAACGTCATGCTCCAGATGCTGCTGCGCGGCTCCAATGCGGTCGGCTACACAAACTATGCCGACAACGTGGTGCGCTTCTTCGTGAAACAGGCAGCCAGTGGCGGCGTGGACCTGTTCCGCGTGTTCGACTCGCTCAACTGGGTGGAGAACATGCGCGTGGCCATCGACGCTGTGCGGGAGAATGGTGCCCTGTGCGAAGGCGCGATTTGCTACACGGGAGATCTCTTCGATGGCGCCCGCGCGAAGTACGACCTCAAATACTATGTCGGCATCGCCCGCGAATTGCAACGGGCCGGCGTGCACGTGCTCGGCGTCAAGGATATGGCGGGCATCTGCCGGCCACGCGCCGCTGCCGCACTGGTCAAGGCAATCAAGGAGGAAACCGGTCTGCCCGTGCACTTTCATACGCACGACACCAGCGGCATCTCGGCAGCCTCCGCACTGGCGGCCATCGAGGCCGGCTGCGATGCGGTGGACGGCGCGCTCGATGCCATGAGTGGCCTCACCTCACAGCCCAACCTGTCGAGCATCGCCGCGGCCCTGGCCGGCACGGAGCGCGATCCCGGCCTCAACGCCGACCGGCTGCACGAGGCCTCAATGTACTGGGAGGGCGTGCGGCGCTACTACGCACCCTTCGAGTCCGATATCCGCGCCGGCACGGCGGACGTCTACCGCCATGAAATGCCGGGCGGCCAATACACCAATCTGCGAGAACAAGCCCGCTCGCTTGGCATCGAGCATCGCTGGACCGAGATTTCCCGCGCCTATGCGGACGTCAACCGCATGTTCGGCGACATCGTCAAGGTCACGCCAACCTCGAAGGTGGTGGGTGACATGGCGCTAGTGATGGTGACCAACGATCTCAGCGCGGCCGATGTCTGCAACAACGCCAAGGAAGTGGCTTTCCCGGAATCCGTGGTCTCGCTGTTCAAGGGAGAGCTGGGCTTCCCGCCGGACGGCTTCCCTGCCGCGCTGTCGCGCCGGGTATTGAAATCGGAGCCGCCGGCGCCTTACCGCCCCGGCGACCAGATTGCTCCGGTCGACCTGGAGCAAGCCAGGGCGCAAGCCGAGACGGACTGCGGGCGCCAGTTCGACGACCAGCAACTCGCCTCCTACCTGATGTATCCCAAGGTAACGAAGGAGTACTTCGAACACCGGCGCAGCTACGGCGACACTTCCGCCCTGCCGACCTCGGCATTCTTCTACGGCTTGCAGCCTCAGCAGGAGATCGGCGTCGACATCGCACCGGGAAAGACACTGCTGATCGCGCTGCAGAGCGTGCAGCCGGACAAGGAGGAAGGCATCTTCAAGGTCCAGTTCGAGCTCAATGGCCAGTCACGCATGGCGCGCATCGAGAAGCGCGGCGCACAACGGACCGCCCAAGCCCGTCCGCTGGCGGATGCCGCGAACCCGCTGCACGTGGCCGCGCCCATGCCGGGTGCCGTGGTCACGGTTGCAGTCAAAGCGGGCCAACGAGTATCGGCTGGCAGCACCCTGGCATCTCTGGAGGCCATGAAAATGGAAACTCACCTGACCGCGGAGTTCGACTGCGAGATCGAAGCTGTCTATGTCGTCCCCGGCGATCGTGTAGCAGCTAAGGAGTTGCTGGTGGCGTTGCGGCGCAAAACGTAAGAAAAGACGCCCGATGTGTCGACCTAGGTGCTTTGGAACCTCGCTCAGCAACCCTTTACAGCAGCAAGCACGCAGGCCTTAGTTCAGCTGAGCAAGGCGTTTTCGATAGTCACTTCTTTGCGCACTTCGTCGATCTCGCGCTAGAAGTATTTACGTCAGCGGCAAGGCTGGGCGCGAGTCGAGAGGCGAGAGGCGAGAGCTGCCGCGCGCTGGTTTGCCAGGTACCTTACCAGCGCGCTCATCAGACCCACCTTGGCATGTGATACATCGTTATCGGTCGTCGCCGCTGGGGGGAGAGTAGCCAGAAAGCGAACGCGTTCTGCGTTTGCAATTGCGTCGCGATACCTTTCAGCAAAAATCGCAATAGATTGATTGAGGTCCATTTGGGCAGTCACCATCGCGTGAAAATCTCCCGGCGCTGCGTATCTGAGCGTTCCATAGAACTTCGATTCCGCACAGCCATTTGCGCGAAGAAGCTCATGTCGAGCGATCCTGGTCGCCTGCAAAAATGCGATCTCTGCGTGCTCCATCCCGTTAGGCTGAGTCTCCGTGGCCGCTGTGTCATCAGAGGATACTTTCATACATACACCCATCCATGCTGCATAGATAGAGTATCGATGGTCTCTCCCTGCGCACGAACCCCCTTTTTGAGGGGGCTTCCTTGTCGAGCATGCAACACACGATAGGATGGTCGGATCTCGCTTGATACTCTGTCGAACGTCTTTGCTTCGAATGCCACGCTCGGAACTGGTGTGAGCGCATCTCCGTTGCCATGGGATGTGGGGCTTCACTGGCTGCGCCATGCCGCAGCGTTGCATTGACAAGCCGGCAGGTCGACCTGCGCTTCATGTGGGACAACTTCTGGCATGCCTCGGTTTCCAGACTGGGGCTCTTCAGCAACGAAGGCGGATACTCGCCACCAGGCCTGTCGTACGTATGGGCGGCTCATGACCTACAGAAGTGCTTTGAAATTTGAGATCTGTTCGTCTGGTTTCACAACCCCGCCAGATTCGCAGTGCAGCCGATCATCGCGGTAGGCCGCCTGGCACCCCTATTGAGGCCGAACGCCATGCCGGTGTAACACACCGGGGTATGGAGATTCTCGGCACCTTTTACAAAAAGCGGAAACTGACGCTGCCGATCCGGCGACGATGGCGAACGGAAATCCGCCGCCCCACCAAGGGTGCTGTGGATTGAGGGGCGGTGAGTGGTTACCCCACCGCCGCCGGGCCGCGCGTGCATGCCTGCGGCCCTTCGTTGCTTGTCAGCCTAGCCAGCCCTTGATGGTTGCCGCCATGACGTTGGTCGAGATGCCGTAGCGATCGTGCAACGTGGGCAGTGCGCCAGCGTCGAGGAACGCGTCCGGAAGGCCAATCTGCCGGAATGGCGCGCTGACGCCCGCGCGCATCAA